>DASPGT010000111.1:0-30545 GCA_035620475.1 Gaiellaceae bacterium
GCGGCCGAACGTCGGGATTCCCCATCCGCCCTCGAATGTCGATCGTGTACTCAGCCTCGAACGTGATTCCCCGGTACGCGAACCCGCGCTCAGCGGCCGTCCGGTTGAACGTCACAGACTCGCAGCCGCAGAGAGCCCCGAGCACTGTTTGGAGCGGGGAGGGACCCTCGCCCGTACCCCCGTGCTCCACGGGCTCGTCAGTCGCGAACGAGCCGTGCTCGCCGGCGTCGACGACCGTAAGCATCCCCGCGTCGTTGAAGGCACTCAGGCACTTCCGGCGGATCATCGGCTCGCCAGTGGAGTGGTACGCAGAGAGTTCAGCTTTGGTCTTGTCCCGGATTCCGCTCAGTTCGATCTTCTGGGTTTGGTGCGGCCGGTGCCGGGTGGGACCGCCTCCCCGGGTCAGACGCCGGGGAGGCGGTCCCAGCCAGCCGCAGCTCTAGTCGTCCAGAGCTGCGAACTCGGCGTCGGCGTAGACGACGTTGCCGTCCATGACAGTGAGGACGGACGTGAGCTTGCGGATCTCGTCGGTGGGAACCTTGAAGTAGTCGTCGGAGAGGACGATCAGGTCAGCGTACTTGCCCGGCTCGAGCGAGCCGACTTTCCCCTCGAGGTCGACGAACCAGTCGCATTTGGAGGTCGCCATCCTGAGCGCCTGCAGCCGCGTAAGCCGCTGCTCAGGCGCGACCCCCGGGACGGCTGGGTCGAGTGTCTGGCCGCTGGTCACGTACCAGAGGTTGATGAACGGCGCGTACGGCCCGGCGTTCATGGCGTCGGTACCGAGGCAGGCGTTTCCTCCAGCCTCGTAGATGCGCCGGTACGGCGGGTGCGCGGTGCCGCCCTGTGCGGCTGAATCCGTCGGCGTGACGCCGGCGCCCAGCGCCTTCAGTCGGGCGAGCGTCTCCGCGGTCGGATGCTCCGGCCCCTGCCCCGGATGGAGCATGGCCCAGGTGAGCCCGGCGATCGGGTAGATCGCGTTCGCCTTCTCCCACGCGTCCAGGGTCGTCATCTGCGTGATCCCGGCGGTCGCGTGGTGCTGGAAGTTCCACCGGTTCCGCGCCAGGTGGTCGACGATCTCCTGGTACTCCGGAAGCGGATAGACGCCGCCGACGGCGGACATGATCTCCTCCCCGGGGCCGCCGATCCGCAGCTTGTCATCGCCTACAAGGCTGAAGGCGTTCACGGTATCCCGCTGGACGGTCGCGAGCCCGCCGAAGCTCGTCAGGTGCAGGACGGTCCGGATGGTCATGCGCCCCTGGCGATGGAGCTCGTTGACCGCCTGGAAGCCGTGCCCCTCGCGTAGCGCCTCGATCGCGCGGCCCTGCACATCGAACGGGTCGTTCCCGCCCGGATCGTCCCAGGCCGTGAGGCCGGCCCGATTGGCTGCCCGCATGAACTCGGCCAGGCAGTCAGCCTGACGGTCGATCGAGTTCGTCTCGAGCTGCGCCCCGATCGCCCGCGACGCCATCCCGCTTGCGGGCTGCGTGAGTCGGCCGGTCGGCTGGCCGGAGCCGTCCACCTCCACGCCCGGGTCGCCGGCGCCAAGCCCGAGCACCGTGAGCGCCCGGGTGTTCACCTGCGTCCCGCTGAACCCCGACCCCTGGACGAAGACGGGATTTGCCGGCAGTGCGGCGTCGAGCTCCGCCTTCGTGAACATGCCAGGGACGTCCAGCTGGTTGACGTTCCAGCCCCCCGTCGTGAAGACCCAGGTGTCGTCCGGCAGCTCGGCTCCCCGCGCAGCGTAGGCGGCGAGTGCTTCGCTGCGGGTGTAGTTCAGCTCGTGCCGGACCGCCTGGCTGAAGCAGTGGTACGAGTTCCGAACGCCGTGCAGCGTCCCGTCGATCAGGCCGGGCAGCACACGGCGGCCGTTGAGGTTGACGACCTGCGTTCCATCGTCGGCGAGCGCCTTGATGCGCCCGTTCTGGTCGTCGATGGCGATGATCTTCCCGTTCCGGATCGCGATCGCCTTCGCCGTGGAGTTCGTCGCATCCATCGTCGAGATCACGCCGTTGTAGAGGATCAGATCGGGCGCGTTCGCCGCGCGAACCTGCTTGCTGACCGGAATCCCCGTCGCACCGACGACCGCCGTCACGACCAGCGCCACGAGCGCGAAGCCAATCAGCGCCCGTCGTCCCAAACGTGGCCTCCCCTTCATCCCCACCACCTCCTGTGGCGTCATAGTGTCCGATCATCGGACAAGCCGACTATCCCCGAACCGTCGTTTGCAGTCAACCGAAGCGCAACGCCCTGCACGGAGGTGCCTAACGAACGGAAGCGGATGGCGAACGACGGCCCCCATCGAGCGCACGGAGTGAAATTTTGCGCGCGGCCCCGTCCGCGCACCGACCGTCAGTCGGCGATCCGGTCGCTGAAGGGCCTGCTATCTGATTCGGTTCAGACTCTGTTCGGGCAGTCCGGAGGGAGGGCGGGACGGAGTCGAGGTACTCCGATGGGTACTCGATCCGGTCAGCGCCGACCCTGAGGGCGAGCGCCGGCGGACGACGCTCGAAGCACCAGTCGCAGCGGCCGAACCTCCCGGTGGGAAGGATCGTCTGCACTCCTCGCAACGATCCCGCTCGACCAGTGGACGCCGCGCCGCGTTCCTCCGATAGACGACGAGGCGGTCGTCGAGCCACGGCCACCGCGGGATGTCTACGTCCTCGACCGGCGTCCAGTTCAGCGCGAGCTCAGGTGGAAGCGCACCGTGCCGGTGACGCCCTCGCGGCCCTCCCCGGCGTAGACGAGGACTTCGCCCGTGTAGGCGCGCAGGGGCGCGTAGCTAGCGGCGTCATCGTCGTGAGGCGGCCAGCAGAGGAAGATGACCCGATCCCGGTTGCTGCTGCGACGGAAGAGCCGCGGACTATGCAAGCCCAGGGCTTGCGCTCCCGCCTGTGGTTCGTGTTCGAGCATCCGGTACACGCGCGGAGCGTGCTCCCGGACGAGCTCGTCGAACGCTGCGAGGTCCCCGCCGCGGGCCCGGACGACGAGCTCGTGGTCGCGACCCTCCGACGTCTCGCCCACGATCGCCGTCGCTACTCCGATCGTAGGAACGCTCGAACCTACCTGCCGGAAGCCCGGCGCTCCGCCTCCTCCTCCTCTTCACACAGAGCTAATGGCGGGCCTGATCACCGGGCCGGCGAACCACCAAGAGCGGGCTCAGCGACCGTCCAGCTCCTCGCCCCACTCCACGTCGATCGCCTCGGCGAGCTCCCGGAACACGATCCCGACGACTGCCATCGCTTGGCAAGCGATGAAGTGCTCGTCGTCCAGAGGGCCACGCTCGGCGTGCCACTCGGCGAGGAGCTCATACTCACTCGACTTCGTCCGCAAGAGCTCGGAAAGACTCACTTCCGGCGCTCCCGATCGCGCTCCTTGAGGCGCTCGAGGACGGCCCGCAGGTGCGGGTTCAGCTCGCTACCGGGAGGGATCTGGCCCCTGCTACCGGAGTTCGGCTTGCCTTCGGCGTTCTCCGGTAGCACGGGTTCGAATCCCGTATGCGCCGTCTCCCCGAGGGAGACGAGACTCAGGCCGCCCCGTCCCCGTGCCGCCGGACGGAGGAGCCGGACAGGGCGGGTCGTAGTCCACGCGTGTGAGCACGACGCAGCCGCCCTTGCACGAGCGCCGCCGGCCCTGGGAGGTCCAGGTGAGGATCGGCTTCCGCACGCTGCTCCTGGTCGCGGCGGCGACGATCGGCCTGATCCTCCTGACCGGCATCGCCGAGGCGCTGCTGCTCGTGGCCGTCGGCATCTTCCTGGCGTTCGTGTTCGAGTTCCCGCTGCGCTTCCTGATGGAGAAGACGAACCTCAAGCGCGGCCTCGCGGCGACGATCCTCGTCCTCGGCTCGGTGGTCGCCCTGGCGCTGCTCGCGCTGCTCCTGCTCGTTCCGCTGCTCTCGAGCGCGCGCGACCTCCTCCAGGGGCTGCCGCAGCTCGTCGAGGAGCTGAGGAGCTCGGACGAGCTGTCCTTCCTCGGCGACAGCGGTGGGGCGGAGAACGTCCAGTCGGGCTCGGAGAACCTCGCGGCGCGGATCCCGGACGCGCTCGCGGCGCTCGTCGGCGCGGCGGGAAACGCGTTCGCGTTCGGGCTCGGGATCTTCACCATCGTCTTCGTCGCGCTCTTCACGCTGATCGACATGCCCCGGATCAAGGCGGCCGTCTTGAGCGTGCTGACGCCGGAGCAGTCGGCGACCACCGACAGGCTCTGGGAGCGGATCACGATCACCATCTCCCGCTGGGCGATCGGCGCCGGCGTTATCGCGGTCATCGCCGGCACGGTGCAGGGCACCACGGCCTGGCTCCTCGGCTCCAGCTACGCGCTCGCGCTCGGACTGCTCGCCGGCTTTCTCGACCTGATCCCGAACCTCGGCGCCACCATCGCGGGATTCATCCTCACGCTCGTGCTCTGGGCCGAGGAGGGGCTCACCGCGGCGATCATCATGCTCGCCGTGGTGCTCGTCTACCAGCAGGTCGAGAACAACCTGCTCACGCCGCAGATCCAGAGGAAGGCCACGAACATCTGGGCGTCCCTCGTGATCACGAGCGTGACCGTCTTCGGCGCGCTCCTGGGAGTCTTCGGCGCCCTCGTCGCGGTGCCGGTGACGGCGACGATCCAGATCGTGATCCAGGAGATCACGGCCGACCGCCGCGAGCGCATGGCCGCGCTCAAGGCGACCGAGCCAGCCTAAACGGAGCGGCTCGATTCGATCGAGCCCTCCACCGGCCGGAGGTTGAGAGCGCCCGCGACGGCGACGACGAGGGCCAGCCCGAGGAACACCTCCGTCCCGTAGCCGTCGTCGAGCAGTGAGCCGATCAGCGGCACCAGCGGGACGGGAACGGCCGTGCCGACCAGCGTCACGAGCGCGACGGGCTCGGTCGGCTCGCTCGGGTACAGGCGCTGGGCCTGCACGACCGCGATCCCGTACGGGATCGCGAAGCCGATCCCGGCGGCGACCACGGCGACCGATGCCGACCCCAGCGAATCCCCGAGCGCGAGGATCGCCAGCCCGGCCGCCGCCAGGAACGGCGCCCCGCCGGTGAGCAGGCCGGGGCTGAAGCCGCGCTCGGCGAGCGTTCCGCCCGCCGCGCGGGCCACGGCCGAGACGCCGAACATGACGAAGCTGAGCGCGCCGGCCGCCGCGGCCGCCATGCCCTCGTCGACGTCCAGGTAGTGGACGAGCCACGAACCGAGGATCAGCGGCACCGAGAAGACCGCCACGAACAGGGTGGAGAGGCGCCACACGCGCCCGCTGCGAACGGCGAGCCGGACGAACCCGCCGCCGCCTCTCCGCCGGAAGCGGACCTCGTCGCGTCCGACCAGGAACGGAAGCGGCGACAGGGCGACCCCGGCGGAGAGGATGAACGTGACCCGCCAGTCGACGCCGAGATCGCCGAGAATCGCGCCGAGCCCGAGACTGCCGGCGATACCGAGCTGGATCGCCGCGCCGAAGAGCGCAACCCGCGCCACCCCGCCCGTGGTCCGGGCGAGCACGGGGCCCAGAACGACGGCCAGGCCGAGAGCCAGTCCGGCGACCACCCGGCCGATCACCAGTCCGGCGAAAACGGGCGTGAGGGCGAAGACGAGGTTGCCGAGCGCACCCAGGACGGCCGCGGCGACGAGCGTCCGCACGATCCCGAGCCGCTCCGCGACCATCGGCGCGAGGACGGTCCCGACGACCGAGAACCCGAGCAGGACGGTGCCCGACAGAAGGCCGACCGTCGTGAGGGAGATGTCGAAGTCGGCGCTGAGCTGGCCGACGACGGCGCCGACGTTGCCCACCGACCAAGCCGCTCCGAGAGCGACCAGGAAGACCGCCGGGGCCGGCGCGCGGCCCCGGCCAACGCCGGTCACGCGCGACGCTCCGCTGACCCCTGTCCCCCGGTCACCGCGACGATCATTCCAGACCCGGGCCGGGCGGCGGTCCTTCACCGCCTCGCTAGGATCGGGCGGTGCACCTCGAGCTTCGCGCTGCGCGGCCGGCGGACGCCGAGGCTGTCGCCGACATCTGGCATCACGGCTGGCGGGACGGCCATCTCGGGTTCGTTCCGCAGGAGCTCGCGGACGCTCGTACGGAGGAGTCGTTCAGGACGCGGGCCTCGGAGCGGATCGACGATGCGACCGTGGCGACGGTCGGCGGCGCCGTCGCCGGCTTCGTCATGGTCGTCGACGACGAGGTCGAGCAGGTGTATGTCGCGGCCGCTCACCGTGGAACCGGGGTCGCGGACGCGCTCATGCGCGAGGCGGAGCGGCAGGTGCGGGCGACCGGCCATCCGAAGGCGTGGCTCGCCGTCGTCGCCGCGAACGCACGGGCTCGGGCGTTCTACGAGCGCGCGGGGTGGATCGACGCGGGCCCCTTCGACTACGCCGCAGCCGTCGAGGACGGGACGATCGCCGTGCCGTGTCACCGCTACACGAAGCTCCTCTAGCGTGTCGCGCCGACGAGCGCGCCGCCGGCGACGACGAGGAGGGCGACCACGAACAGGCGGCGGCCGACCGGCTCGCTCCGGCCGAGGAAGATCGCCGCGAACACGACGGTCCAGAGCACGCCCGTGCCCACGAGCGGCGCGACGATGGTGACGCGGGCGCGATCGAGCGCCTCGAAGAGCGTCGCCTGGGCGAGCGCCGTGACGATCCCCGAGGCGGCGAACGGCCAGAGAGCGGCCCGCAGGCGAGGGAACGCCGCCCGCTGGCGGAGGAGGTTCGCGAGGAGGACGACCGACGCCCCGAGCATGAGAGCCGCCGCCTGGGCGACCGGCTCGGCCGCGACGTCCTCGGTCGCCGCGCGGGCGACGTTGTCCCGCAGCCCGAACGCAACTGCGACCGCAACCGCGAACCCCGCGCCGTAGGCTCGGTAGTCGGCGGGACGCTCTCCCTCCCAGGCGAGCGCCGCCCCGCCCGCGACGACGAGCAGGGTTCCCACGGCAAGCGGCCAGCGCAACGGCTCGCCGAAGGCCACGACCGCGATGGCCGCCGAGAAGAGCGGCGCCATACCGAAGAGGATCCCGGCGCGCGCTGCGCCGGCCGCCCGGACCGCATGCACGACGAGGAGCTGCGAGAGGCCGGGCACGAAGGCTCCGAGCAGCGCGAACGGCCAGAGCTCCGCCGCGTCGAAGCCGCTGCCGAGCACGACCGCGGCAGCCGCGACCGCAGCAAGGGCGACCACCGCGATCGCCGCCGAGCCCGCGTCGACGTCGCCGACGCGGGCCAGCGCGCGCCGCATGGTGATGTTCAGGGCCCCGAAGAACACCCCGGACAGGCAGGCGAACAGGACGCCGGTCAAAGACTCGCTGCGGCCACTCCGCTAGGCGCCCGGCTTCCAGACCATCAGCGCGAGGATCGCGGTCGCCGCCACGGCCGCAGCCCAGTTGAGCGCGTCCGAGCGCCTGTTGTGGAGGAGTGCGTGCAGCTCGGCGCTCGGCAGGTCTTCCTCGCCGGCGAGGGTGCTCGCAAGGCGCCGCGCACGTTTCGGAGCCTGGCCGCCGGCCGCGCCGGCCGCGAGCGCGAACACAAGCAGGGCGAGCGACGCGAGCACCCACCCCTCGAAGCCGTGAGCGGTCAGATCGAGGAGCCAGAAGCCGAAGGCGACGACGGTCACCGTTCCGAGCGCGACCCCGAGCACGCCCCAACGCGCAGTGCCGAGCAGCACGGCGATCTCGCTCGGCCGCGAGCGCCGCCGCGCGGCGGACTGGCCGGCGGCCGCGACCGCCAGGCCGGCGAAGAAGAGGATCGCACCGGCCAGGTGAAGGAAGAGCGCCCAGCGGTACATCGGCGCCTACGCCTCGTCCGGCTGGGCCGGAGAGAGCCGCGAGTCGATCTGGAGCGGCGGCCGGCGCCGGTGCACCGAGAGGTACCGGACGCCCTCGGGGCCGGCGGTGATCCGGCGGGCCCGGCCCTTGCCGATGATGATCGCGGCGCCCGGGTCGAGCTGCCGCTCCTCCCCGTCGAGCGCGACCGTGGCCGATCCGTCGAGAACGGCGACGAGCACGTCACGCTCGGCGTTGACGTGCTCGGGCGGCCCGCTCCCCGGTCCCCAGGCGAGCAGGGTCGCGTTCAGGTCCTCGGACTCGGCGCCCCAGACCGGGCCCCTTCCGTGCTGCGGGGCCGAGTCCGGCGCTGCGTCCCGGGCGGCGAGGGGCAACGACTCCAGGGCCTCGCCGGCCACGAGCCGCTCGATCAGCGGGAAGAGCTCACGCTCCTCGAAGCGGACGTGTGCCTCGAGCAGCTCCCCCAGCTGCCGCAGCTCGTCCGCGACCGGCCCGCCGTCCGCGAGGCCCGCCTCGAGCTCCGCGACGAGGGCATGCAGACGCTGGTGCTCGAGCAGGACGCGGACGAGGGGCTCCCGCGCTTCGTCGAAACCGACCGTCAGAGGAAACACGAGCTCCTCCTCCTCGCGGAAGTGGTGGACGGTCTCGGCGGCGAAGAAGGCGAGAAAGGCGGCGCCGGCCTCGCGCGGCTCGGGGCCGTCGGCGGCGCGTCGCAGCCGCCGCGCCTCGACGAGGGCATGGTGGTGGTCGTGCGACAGCGGGACGAGTGCCCGGTGGCGCTTCATGCGGCGAGCCTAGCGAGCCGACCGTCGCGAAGCACCGGCTACAGGGTTGCGGACGCGGCTGCGTGCCCCGTGAGCGTGAGCGGAGCGTCGCCCTCCGCTTAGTCCCAGCCGTCGAACGACCTCCATTCCGGGTTGAACCAGGCGCCCTCGACCTCGCCTTCGCACCACACCCGCTCTGTCGGAGGCCCGCAGGCATCCTTCGGCTTGCCCGCCGTCGACTGGTGGACGGCGCTCGCCAGCCTCGCCGCGATCTGGTCCCTCCCCTCTTGCGAGTAGCCGGGGAACGCCGCGATCGGGGCCCAGGCGAAGCCGAGGAGGCCTTGCGGGACGGTGCGCGGATGCCCCTCGGCGAACGCGCGGAGCGCGTACGTCTGCGTCGAGACGAAGTGGCTCATGAGGTCGGCTGTGAGCAGGTTCGTGTCGCCGATCGAGGTGTGCGGCCAGGCTGCGTTCGCAAGCGGCAGGTACGTGCGCCGGAGGAAGCTCCGCGCCGCCTGGACGCTCTTCGGGGCTGCCTCCACCAGCGTCGCCATGTGCTGGAAGTAGTCGTTCAGGCGCTTGGCCCTCTTCGGGAAGGGCGCGCCGCTCACGCCCCACGAGAGCGAGCTCGCGTAGACCTCGTTCGCGAAGACGTCGACGTACCCGTCGAGCTCGGTCCAGAACGCCTCGTCCGCGAGCCACGCCTGCAGGTCGGCCTTGTAGGCCGCGACCTCGGAGGGCCCGGCCGTGGAGGGGATGCCGATGTTGAAGACGATGCCGCGCGCCTTCGGCATACCCGGGTCGCCGTCGTAGAGGCCTCGCAGGAACTCGAGCACCTCGGCGCGCGCTCCCGGCAGGCCGGCGAGCACCTCCGGCGTGAGCTCGTTGAACGCCCACGTCTCACCGGCCGTGACGTCGAGCCCGCGCTGGGCCATACGCCGGCGCGCCGTGACGCCCGCCGTGTAGAACGTGCGCCCCGGCGTCCCGACGACCCATTCGCGCCAGCCCGTCGCCGACGTCCACCTGATCTCCGCAACCGGGGTGACGCCGAGCGCGCGCACCTCGTTGAAGCGCGCGATCGGCATGAGTACCGTCCGGTCGGCGCCCGTGGGCGGAATCGTCACGAAATACTCGGCGCAGGGCGATGCGTCGGCGGCGAGCGCCTCGGCGAGGACGAGCCACTGGGCGCCACCCCAGAACACCGCGTCCACCTCCCGCGGGCAGCCAGGCGGAGTCGAATCGGCCGAAGCCGCGCCGGCGAGCAGCAGCGGCGCCACGATCAGGGCACAGACGAACGAGCGCACGGTCCACCTCCGGTTCCCTCGAGGATCGCCGGACGCCCACGGCGAGGACGACGGCGTTCCTCGCTTGTGCCAAGAGTCTCTAACTTCGAGGAGCTCCGTGTCAACCCCAGGCCGGACGCGGTTCCCTGGTCAGGCGGAGGGGGCGCCGGCCGTCGCCGGCGCCCCCTCCCCGGCGTCTCCTAGCGAACGTCGATGCGCCCGCCTGCGAGCGCCTGCTCGGCCGTGCTCCAGCCCGTCCACCTGGAGGAGAGCACGAGCCGGTTGCCGTCCCAGAGCGTCAGGCCGATGGCGTCCGGATCGGTGCCGTCGGCGGTGACGTGGAGCGTCAGGCCGTCGGCCACGAGCACGGGCCGACGCCGGTTCGTGATGTCGGTCAGCGTCGCCGTCGCCCGGAAGTCGGCGTTCCCCGCAGCGGCCCCGAGCTGGTCGATGCCGTCCGCCCGGATGCGGTACGTCCGCCCGCCCCCGGTGTACTCGATCTCGGCGTAGCCGGTGGGCCCGCTCGCCGTGTTGAACTTCACGTCGAACTCGAAGTAGAGGAGCGACCCCGAGTCGGCCCGGCGGGTTCCCGCGGACGGGCCGATCGCGATGTTGCCCTTCCCGTCGACGTGGCTTTCGTTCGGCGCCGACGTGCCCTCCGGGTTGAGCACCCGCACGGACGTGCTCGACAGGCCCGTGTAGTAGCCGCCGACGACGACGTCGACGTCGTGCAGGCCGAGGCCGAGCGGCGCGGAGCAGCTCGCCGAGCCGATCGTCACGGCGCTGTTCAGGAGCCCGACCGGGATCGGGCCGCAGAGCGTCGTCGCGCCCTGCCTGAACGTGACCGTGGCGTTCGAGACGTCGCCCGGAGCGGCGTCGCCCGACCCGGAGACGACCGCGCTGTCGCGGACCGTCGCGCGGAAGAGGATCGTGGCCGTGCCGCCCGGGCCGGCGAACGCGATCGCGTCGCCGACGGAGACGGCCGCCGCGTCCTCCTGGGTCACGGTCACCGTGAACGAGGCCGTGGAGGAACCGCCCGTGCCGTCCGTCACGGTCACGCTCACCGGGTAGATGCCCGGCGCGGCCGTGACGTTCCCGGCGAGCGTCCACGAGCGGGTGCCGGGCAGGACGCCCGCGCCCGAGGTCGCCGAGACCGCGAGGGTGAGCCCGGCCGGCAGGCCGGTCGCCGAGGCGGAGAGCGTCGAGCCCTCCGAGTCGTCGTCGGTCGCCGAGACGACCACGGCCCCGCCGAGGCCGTCGCTGTACTGGACGGTGCGGTCGAACGTCGTCAGGACTGGAACGGCCTGGATCGTGAAGTCCGTCTCCGAGAGGTCGAAGAAGACGTTGCCAACCGCCTCGACCTTGATCCGCGCCGCCGTCGTGGCGACGTTCGGCAGGGTCACGGTCTCGGAGCCGTCGTTGGCCGTCGCCGCCGCGAGGACGTACGGGTACGTGGCGCCGCCGTCCACGGAGAGGCTGATCTTCACCTCCGCGACGCCGATCGGCGCCACGTTCGTCCCCGCGACGTCCCACGTCACCGGCTGTGCCGAGCCGCCCACGAGCGGCGCGGACGTGGCCTGCGAGGTGACGAGGAACGGCCCCGCGAGCGGGTCGATCACGAGGCGGGTGTCGGCCGAGCCGATCCCGCCCGCGCCCGGGTTCCCGTCGCGCGCCGTCAGCTTGAAGTTCAGCGTCCGGTCGTTCAGGAACCCGACCCAGGCGATCGTGGGCAGGAACTCGGAGTAGCACTCCCGGATCTCCGGCGGCAATGCCGTCGGGGCGGGAGGCGGCGCCGGGCAGACGCCCGTGACCGCGTTCGTGTTGTTGGCGAGGATCTGCGCGAGGTCCGGGAAGACGCGCGTCGGGTCCGTGCCCACGGCGTTGAGCCCTGGCGACGGGGTCAGGAGCGTGCCTTCGGGCGTAACGTTCGCCGCCGTTCCGAACTGGCGGAAGAGCGGCCCGTTCGCCTTCGTGTTGTTGACGAGCGCGGTGCCCGTCGTGCCGCCGCGGTCGGTCTGCTCCCACAGGTACGTGAGCGGGTCGCCGTCGAAGTCGGTCGCGCTTCCGGTGAGCGCGAACGGCGTCCGCGTGGGGATCGTGAACTGCGGCTCCGTCGTCACGACCGGGGCATGGTTGCCGGTCTCGGTGATGACCCAGCCTTTGTTGTCGACGGGGCCGCCCTTGGCCGTCTCGCCCACGTAGCCCGAGAAGCCGCTCACATTCGTGAGGGCGAGCTGGCTCGTGTTCACGAGCCCGAGGGCGCCGCCGAAGGTGACCTGGAAGCCGAAGTCGTTGAAGATCCCGGTCGCCCCGAACGGCGCGACGGTCGCCGTCGCCCCGATCGGGAGGATGCCGGGCGCGCCCTTCACGGTCTCGGCCACCGAGCCGCTGACACCGCCCGTCCCGTTGGTGACGGCGAGAAGGCCGACGTCGGTGCCCTGGTGGGCGCCGCTGAACGTCAGCGTGAACCCGGTGTCGGCAAGCGAGCCGACGGACACGGTGCCGCCGGCCGGCCAGCCGGCGACGCCGGTGCCGCCCTTGGCCAGCTCGCGGACCGAGCTCGTGCACGGCGCGGTGCAGTTGACGATCGAGATCGACGGCACGTCCACGTTCGCCGAGGCGCCGGAGAACGTCAGCGTGAACCCGCCGTTCCCCGCCCCGCTCGAGGTGACCGTGCCCGCGAAGCCGGGGATGGCGTTGACCGCCGCCGCGACGTTCGCGTTCGAGACGGTCAGGCCGCCGCTCCCGAGCACGGCGGAGAGGCTCCCGCCGAGCTCGATCTGGAACGACTGCGTGGCGCCGCTGAAGCCGGTCAGGATCGCCTGCTGCTGCTCGTTCCCGCCCTGGAGGGCGTTCTGGATCCCGGCCGCCGTCGAGTTCTGGCCGCGGACGATCGCGTGCGTGTCCGCGCCGCCGTAGGCGAGGGTGAACGAGTCCCCGTCGGCGTCGAAGCCGTCGAGCGTCACCGTCTGCACCTCGCTCGGCCCCTGCAGCGCCTCCTGGACGCCGGCGGCGGTGTAGTTCGCGTCGTTCACGATCGGAACGGTCGTCGCGCCCTCGTGCGAGAGCGTGAACGAGTCGAAGGTGGGCCCGCCGTTGAACGGGGTCGAGACGATCCCGCTCGCGCCCACCGCGTTCACGACGGCGAACGTGGAGACGTCCGTCGCGGCCAGCGTCCCGCCGAAGGTGACGTCGAAGCCGGCGGTCGTCGGCGCGCCCGTGCCGCCGATCGACGTGACGGAGAGCGTCGCCCCCGCCGGCCAGCCGGCGATGCCCTCGATGGCCGCGGCGATGCCCGCGGCGTTGTAGTTCGTGCCGTTGACGATCGGCGCGGAGGCGTTCCCCTCCCACTCGAGCTGGAAGGAGTCGGTGCCGCCGAAGCCGGTCAGCTGGAACGTCTGGGTCTCGTCGCCGCCGGAGAAGCCCGTCAGCGAGACGTTCTGCACCTCGTTGATCGGCGGCCGGTCACCGGTGACCAGCGCCGTGATCTCCTGGAAGCTGCGGAACGACCAGTACGGGTCGCTGTGCGGCTGCAGGTTGTCCTGCTGGCAGATGCCGGCGTAGGCCATGATCGAGGAGCCGCTGCCGGGCTCGAAGGAGTTGGCGGCGCTGCGGTTGCCGCCGGAGCAGTTCGACTGGGTGCCGTTGAACGTGTGGTTCCCGGCGAACTGGTGGCCGATCTCGTGCGAGACGTAGTCGACGGCGAAGAAGTCGCCGACCGGCGTCGAGAGCCCGGTGCATCCCTGCGCCTTGTTGTTCCCGCCGACGACGCCGAGGCTCGCCACGCCGCCGCCGGGGTTCCCGAGGCCGATGTGGCCGACGTCGTAGTTCGACGCGCCGATCAGCTGCCCGATCACGATCCGCGTACGCGTGAGCGTGGCGCCGCCGCACGAGGTCGCCTGCGCCGGCGTGTAGCACGGCGCCGACCCGCAGGGGCCGTTCGGGCCGGTCATCTGCGCCGGCGTGTCGAGGTTGATCAGGTCGTTGTTCCCCACGAGGACCATCCGGATCGCGGTCTCGTCCTCGTAGATCTGGTTGACGCGGTTGACGAGCGTGACCTTGGCGGCCGTGGTGTTGCCGCCGAAGTAGTTGGCGTACGTCGGGTCGCTGAGGAGCGCGAGGCGGTAGGTGCGCAGCGTGACGAGCGGCCCCTCGGGGACGGCGAGCGTCTCCGCGAGCTCGGCCGCGAACGCCTCGGCCTCGGACTCGTCTCCCTCGCGCTCGACGAAGGCGCCGCGCGTGTTCTCGGCGTCGCGGGTGTAGTAGCTGACGTACAGGCTCTGCTCGCCCTTGTAGTACGGGTCGATGTACCACGAGCCCTTGGGCGAGCGCACCGAGGCGTGGAACCCGAGCGGGCCGATGTCCGCCCGGATCGTGGCCGCAGGGTCGTCGATGCCGCGGCCGGCGAAGGTCTTGATGGCCGGGTGCTTCCGTGCGAGCGCCGGCTCCATGACCGGCGAGAGCTCGACGGCGAAGCGCTGGAACCCGCCGCCCGGCGCGGGCAGCGAGACGACGAACGGCGCGGCCGCGGCGCTCTCGCGCGGGGCGCGGGCGAGCGCGCTCCGCAGGCCGGCGCGATCCAGCCTGAAGGAGCGGTAGCGGTCGGCGCGGATCGCCGCCCGCGCGCCCGCCCGGGCGGGTCGCGGCGTTCCGGCGACGCCCGTCCAGAGGGCGCGTGTCTGCTTGGCGGTCTGAGCGCCGCGCTCGGCGGCCGCGGCCGCCGGCGTGACGGCGGCGAGCGCGACGAGGACCGCGAGGCCCGTGATCGCGCCCACGACGCCCGGCCGGCGAAACGGCAGGCGTCCGCGCAGGTGTCTGACTCGGTTCATGTGAGTTCCCCCTCCTGTCTGCCACGTGGACTTCCGGCGCGAGACAGGCGACACGGGCTCGACCGCGCCGTCCTACCCCTGTCCCGAGCCGATCCTCTCTCCGCGCGCGGGCGAGGTCAAGCCTTCGCACAGCCCACCTGGCTCAGGTCAGGTAAGGTCTTCCGCCGACAGACTGTAAGGACTGCCTTACATGAGGGGGAGAACCTCGTGCGAAGACTGACCGTCGCTGCCGTCCTGCTCGTCCTGCTCGCGCCCGCGTGCGGCGGCGAGGAGGGCGACCTCACCGTGTACTCCGGCCGCTCGGAGGACCTCGTCGAGGACCTCTTCGAGCAGTTCGAGGAGGAGACGGGGCTGAAGCTCGACGTCCGCTACGGCGACAGCGCCGAGCTGGCGGCGACGATCGCCGAGGAGGGCGAGAACTCCCCCGCCGACGTCTTCTTCGCCCAGGACGCGGGCTCGCTCGGGTCGGTCGCGGCGGAGGGCCTCCTCGCCGAACTGCCGGCCGAGACGCTCGCCGCGGTGGACGAGCGCTTCGCCGACCCGGAGGGGCACTGGGTGGGGACGTCGGGCCGCGCCCGGGTCGTCGCCTACAACACGGACGCCGTCGCGGAGGACGAGCTTCCCGACTCGATCTGGGACTACGCCGACCCCGAGTGGCGCGGGCGGCTCGGCGTGCCGGCAACGAACGCCTCGTTCCAGGCGATGGTGACCGCGATGCGGCTCGAGGCCGGCGACGACCGCACGCGCGAGTGGCTCGAGGCGATCGCGGCCAACGAGCCGCGCATCTTCGAGAACAACGTGGCGACGCTCGAGGCGATCGCCGCCGGCGAGATCGACGCGGGTTTCGTCAACCACTACTACCTCTACGGCCTGCTCGGCGAGCAGCCGGACGCCCCCGTGGCGAACCACTACCTCGCCGCCGGCGATCCGGGCGCGCTCGTGAACGTCGCGGGCGCCGGGATCCTGCGGACGACCGACCGCGCGGGCATCGCGCAGCAGCTGGTCGACTACCTGCTCGGCCCGGGCCAGGAGTACTTCGCGACCGAGACCGACGAGTACCCGCTCGTCGCGGGCGTGGAGCCCGAGAGCGAGCTGCCGCCCCTGAGCGACCTCCAGGGCCCGGACGTGGAGCTGAGCGCCTTCGGCCCGGAGCTGGCGGCCACGCTGGAGATGCTCGACAGCGTGGGCCTGACCTCGTAGGGAAATGCAGCTGCGCGGCTCCCTCTGGACCGTCGGAGCCGCCTGCCTCGCCGTTGCCGGACTGTCGCTGCTCGCGCCGTGGGCGCCGACCTACGACCCGTGGGCCTGGCTCGTCTGGGGCCGCGAGGTGGCGGGCCTCGATCTGGACACGACCGCCGGCCCGGCCTGGAAGCCGCTCCCCGTGCTCGCGACCGCAGCGCTCGCTCCCCTCGGCGGCGCCGCCCCGGCGCTCTGGCTCGTCGTCGCCCGCGCCGCGGGCCTCCTCGCGGTCGCTCTCACCTTCCGGCTGGCCGCCCGGCTCGCCGGCGGGCGCCGAACCTGGTTCGCCGGAGCCGTCGCCGCCCTGGGCCTGCTCGGCACGGTCGGCTTCCTCCGCGGCGTCGCGGGCGGCAGCTCGGAGGGCCTCCTCATCGCATTCGCGCTTCTCGCCGTCGACCGCCACCTCGACGGGCGGCGCGGCCAGGCGCTCGCGCTCGCCGCCGCCGCCTCGCTCCTCCGGCCGGAGGTGTGGCCGTTCCTCGCGGCGTACGCGCTCTGGCTCTGGCGGCGAGAGCCCGGCCTGCGGCTCCCCGCCCTCGCCGGCCTCGCCCTCGTCCCCGTCCTCTGGCTCGCACCCGAGCTCTGGGGCTCGGGCGACCTGCTGCGCTCCTCCGACCGGGCGAGGATCCCGAGCCCGGGCCAGCCGGCCCTCGCCGACGAGCCGGCGCTGGAGACGCTCCGCGGGCTCGCGGAGATGGTTCCCCTGCCCGTGCTGGCTCTCGCGGCCGCCGGGATCGCCCTCGCCGCGGTGCGCCGCGAGCGGGTGCCGCTCGCGCTGGCCGGCGCCGCCGCCGGCTGGGTCACGCTCGTCGCCGCGATGGCCGAGGCGGGGTTCTCCGGCGAGGGCCGCTACCTCCTCGCCCCGGCGGCCGCCGTCGCGGTGCTCGGAGGCTACGCCGCCGGACGGGCGTACTCGGCGGTCGCGGCCCGCTCGCCGCGCGTCGCGGCTCCGGCCGCCGCCGCACTGCTCGCAGTGGCGCTCGCCGTCTCGCTCCCGGCGGCCCGCCGCCTGGGCGACGAGCTCGCGTACGCCGCCGACCTCCGTGGCGACCTCGCCGTCGCCGTCGACCGCGCGGGCGGCTCCGAGCGGCTGCGCGCCTGCGGGCCGCTCTACGCCGGGCGCTCCCGCTTCCCGCTCGTCGCCTGGCACGTCGGCGCCCACATCTCCGACCTCGACCTCGCCCCGCGCGCACCCGGGGTCGTGTTCCGCTCGAGGCTGACGCCCGAGGAGCCGACCAGCCCGGCCGTGCCCGCCGGGTACGAGCTCGCCGCGCGCGCAGGGGCATGGGAGGTGCACACCGCGTGCGCCGGGTAGCCCTCCCCTCCTCCGCGCTCGCCGCCGCAGGTCTCCTCGGCCTGCTCGCGCTCTCGGCCTTCCTGCGCACGCGGGCGCTCGGCGCCTCGCTCTGGATCGACGAGGGGATCTCCGCCGGCATCGCCTCGCACCCGCTCGGGGAGATCCCCGGGCTCCTCCGCCAGGACGGCTCGCCGCCCCTCTACTACCTGCTCCTCCATGCCTGGTCGGAGCTGGCGGGGACGAGCGAGGCGGCGCTGCGCGCGCCCTCGCTCCTCTTCGGGCTGCTGACCGTCCCGGCGGCGCTCTGGGCCGGGCGAAGCCTCTTCGGGACGGCCGCGGGCTGGGTCTGCGCCGGCCTGGCCGCCGTCCTCCCCTTCCTGACGGCCTACGCGCAGGAGGCGCGAATGTACGCGCTCGTCGCCCTCCTCTCGGTCGTCGCCGCGGCGGCGTTCCTGCACGCGTTCGTCCACGGGCGCCGGCGGTACGTCCCGGTGTTTGCGGTGGCGCTCGCGCTCCTTCTGTACACGCACTACTGGGCCCTCTTCCTGGCGCTCGGCGCGCTCGCAGCGCTCGCGGTGCTCGCGGTGACGGCGGCGCCCGCGGGCCGGCGGCGGCTCCTCGCCGACGGCGGGCCGGCCTTCGCCGGCGCCGGGCTCGCGTTCGCGCCCTGGCTCCCCACGCTGGCGTTCCAGCTCGAGCACACCGGCGCACCCTGGTCGAGCGCTCCGCCTCCGGCCGCGCTCGCCCTTGCCGTCGCGCTCGGGGCCGGGGCGGTCGCCGTCTCCCGCCTGGGCGCCGGGCCGGCCGAGAGCCGCGCCCTCCGGGCGCTGGCGCTCACGGCCGCCGTGACCCTGGCCTCCGGGTGGGCGGCGGCGCTCGTCGAGCCGGGCTGGGCGACCCGGTACCTGGCCGTCCTCGTCGGCCCGCTGCTCCTCCTCGCCGGGGCGACCCTGACGCGCCTCGGCCCGCCCGGCGTGCTCGCGGCGGCCGCGGCCGCCTGCGCGTGGGCCCTGGGGGCCGTTCCCGCGGAGAAGAGCAACGTCGCCGGCGCCTCGTCCGCGGTCGCGGCCCGGCTCGAGCCCGGAGACCTCGTCGTCTCGACGCAGCCGGAGCAGGTGCCCGTGCTCGCCCACTACCTCCCCGACGGCCTGCGCTTCGCCACACCGCTCGGCGCCGTCGGCGACCCGCGCGTCATGGACTGGCGGAACGCGCTCCCCCGGCTCGAGTCCGCCGGCGCCGGCGAGACGCTCGCCGCGCTCCTGGACCGCCTCCCCGCCGGCGCCCGCGTGCTCCTCGTCAGTCCCGAGGTCGGCGACGGTGGGCGCTGGCGCGCGCCCTGGACGCGTCTCGTCGCCGCCCGCTCCGGCGAGTGGGCCGCGGCGCTGAGCGCCGACGCCCGCTTCCGCCGCCTGCACGGCGCGGCGCCGGAGTCGGCCACGTCGCGGACGAGCGTCCGCCTGACCCTCTTCGCGAAGACGGCGGCGAGCCGTGGCTAGCGGCGGGACGACGCTCGTTCTCGGCGGCGGCCCTGCGGGCTTGACCGCCGGCTACCTGCTCGCGAAGCTCGGCCGCCCCGTGCTCGTGCTGGAGGCCGACGACCAGGTGGGCGGGCTCTCCAGGACGATCGTGCGCGACGGCTACCGCTTCGACCTCGGCGGGCACCGCTTCTTCACGAAGAGCCCGGAGGTGGAGTCGCTCTGGCTCGAGGTGCTCGGCGAGGAGCTGCTCCTGCGCCCGCGGCTCTCTCGGATCTACTGGAACGGCCGCTTCCTCGACTACCCGCTCTCGGCCGGTGACGTCGTCCGCAAGCTCGGGCCGGTGGAGCTGGCCCGCTGCGTCGCCTCCTACCTGGCGGCGGTACCCCGGCGGAAGGGCCGCGAGCAGAGCCTCGAGGAATGGGTCTCCAACCGGTTCGGCACGCGGCTCTACGACCTCTTCTTCCGCACGTACACGGAGAAGGTCTGGGGCGTCCCCGGCTCCGAGATCCGCGCGGAGTGGGCGGCGCAGCGGATCAAGGGGCTCTCCCTGTGCGCCGCGGCGAAGGACGCGCTCCTCGGCGGGCGGAACGGGAGCGTGAAGAGCCTCATCCGCGAGTTCCACTACCCGCGCTACGGGCCCGGACAGATGTGGGAGGCGATGGCGGAGCGGATCGGGGAGCTGGGCGGCGAGGTCGTCACCGGCGCCCCCGCCGACCGGATCCACCTCGAGGACGGGAGGATCGCGGCCGTCGAGGCCGCGGGCGAGACGATCGCGTGCCGGCACGCGATCTCCTCTCTCCCGCTCGGCGCCCTGGCGGAGATGGTCCGGCCGGCGCCCCCACCCCGCGCGCTCGCGGCCGCGCGCGGGCTCGCCTACCGCGACTTCCTCACCGTCGCGCTCGTCCTGCCGGGCGCCGACCTCTTCCCGGACAACTGGGTCTACGTCCACGATCCCTCGGTGCGGGTCGGGCGCATCCAGAACTACCGCTCGTGGAGCCCCTGGATGGTGCCCGAGGCCGACCGCACCTGCATCGGGCTGGAGTACTTCTGCTTCGAGGGCGACGACCTGTGGGAGACGCCCGACGAGCGCCTCGTCGAGCTGGCCGCCGCCGAGCTGACCCGGCTGGGGCTCGCCGACGGCGGCCGGGTGGAGCGCGGCTTCGTCGTGCGCGTGCCGAAGGCATACCCGGTCTACGACGACGGCTATGCGGAGCGCCTCGCGACCGTGCGCCGCTGGCTGGACGGGATCGCAGGGTTGCAGCAGGTGGGCCGGAACGGGCTCCACCGCTACAACAACTCCGACCACTCGATGCTGACCGCGATCCGCGCCGTCGACAACCTCGTCGCGGGCTCCCGGCACGACCTCTGGGCGGTCAACGCCGACAGCGTCTACCACGAGGAGCACGCCCGTGACGAGCATCCGTACGCGAGAGCGCCCGAGCCGCCGGCGGTGTCGGCGACCGGAGGCTAGCCGCGTGCGCCGCCTCCTCCCCGCCCTCGCGCTCCTCGCCCTGGCGGCGTGCGCCGGCGAGGAGCCGGCCACGACTCCCACGCTGCCGGTCTCGCCGGAGAGCCTCGCGCTGGTCGAGGTCGCCTCGGGGCTCGCCTCGCCGATGCAGGTCGTCGCCGGCCCCGAGCCGGGGGCCCTCCTCGTCGTGGAGCAGCAGGGGACGATCCGCGTCCTGTCCGCCTCCGGCGTCGAGCCGGAGCCGTTCCTGGACATCCGCACCGCGGTCACCTCCGGCGGCGAGCAGGGCCTCCTGGCGCTCGCGCTCCATCCCGACTTCGCCTCCGACCCGCGCTTCTACGTCCACTACTCGAACCTCGAGGGCGACACGCGCGTCGTCGAGTACCGCGCCGGCCCCGGCGGCCCCGAGCGGCTGCGGGAGCTCCTCGCCGTCGACCAGCCCTACGCGAACCACAACGGCGGCCAGCTCGCGTTCGGGCCGGACGGCCTCCTCTACCTCGGCCTCGGCGACGGCGGCAAGGCGTTCGACCCGGAGGAGCGCTCGCAGGACCCGGACAGCCGCCTCGGCAAGCTCCTGCGGCTCGACGTCGACGTGCCCGGCGCCGACTGGGCGGCCGTCGCGAACGGACTGCGCAACCCGTGGCGCTTCTCCTTCGACCGCGAGGCCGGCGACCTCTGGATCGGCGACGTCGGCCAGGACCGCTGGGAAGAGGTCGACCACGTCCCCGCCGGGACCGCCTGGCCGCTGAACTTCGGCTGGGACGTCTACGAGGGCTTCGAGCAGGTCGAGGACGGGGAGCTCCGTGGCGAGGGCCCGCTCGTCGCACCGGTGGCCGCCTACGCGCACGACGCCGGCTGCTCGATCACCGGCGGCTTCGTCTACCGCGGGTCCGACCTCCCGGCCCTGCGCGGCCGCTACCTCTACGGCGACTACTGCTCGGGCACGATCTGGAGCCTGCGCCTGGAGGACGGCGAGGCGGTCGACGTCCGCCGCGAGCGGATCGCCGTCCCGCAGCTCACCTCCTTCGGGGAGGACGCGGACGGCGAGCTCTACCTCGTCTCCCAGGCCGGCTCCGTCTACCGGCTCGCCGCCGGCTGAGCTCAGGCGGCGAAGCGGAAGAGCGCGACGAAGCGCGGCACCTCGGCCGGGTCGCCCGAGACGACCGTGAGCGCGGCGGGCTCCACCAGGCCGGCGAGCACGCCGACGAGCAGGTCGTCGTCCGCCGCGAGCACGAGGTCGGGATCGGCCGCCGGGCCCGGGACGACGTCGAGGGTTCCGTCCGTCACCGCGAGCCGGAAGGCGCCTTCGCGGAGGCGAACCTCGTAGACGCGCGCGGCGCCGTCCGCCTGCTCGGGGTGGAAGAAGGCCTTCAGCGCGAGCGCGAGCCAGTGCGAGCGCAGCACCTGGCCGGGCGCCCGCTCGCCGAGGGACGCCGCGCCCCAGCGGCCGAGCGCGGCCACCGCCGGCTCCAGCGCGCGGCCGTACGGCGTGAGCTCGTAGACCGCGGACGCGGCGGGCGGCGGGAGCGTGGCCCGCCCGACGACGCCGGCCCGCTCGAGCTGGCGAAGACGGTTGGCGAGGACGTTCGTGCTCACGCCCGGAAGGCCGGCGAGGAGGTCGGTGAACCGCTTGGGGCCGAGCAGGAGCTCGCGGACGACCAGGAGCGCCCAGCGCTCGCCGACGAGGTCGAGCGCGCGGGCGAGGCCGCAGTACTGGCCGTAGGTGCGGTCGCTTACAACTTCTTCATTGGAAGTAGACACTTGCGTTTCCGAAGTATGACCACTAGCGTGGCCGGCGCAACCGACGGAAGGAGGCAGACGAGATGAGTACCGTCGAGACGGCGGTCGGCCGCTTCGTGTGGCACGACCACATGTCGGGCGACCCGGCCGCCGCGAGCAGCTTCTACGGCGAGCTTCTCGGCTGGGAGATCGAGGTCTGGAAGCCGGGCGAGATGGACTACCCGATGATCAAGGTCGGCGACGCCCAGCACGGCGGCTTCGGGCCCGCGCAGGGCGGCGCCCCGGCCCACTGGCTCGGCCACCTCGCGGTCGGGGACGTCGACGACGCGGCGGCGAAGGCCGAGGCGGCCGGAGGCACGATCGTCGCTCCGGCGATGGACATCCCCGAGGTCGGGCGCATGGTCGTCGTCGCCGATCCGCAGGGGGCAGTCCTGTCGCTCTTCACGCCGGCGGACACGAGCTGGACGCCCGCCGAGGGCGTGTTCGTCTGGGACGAGCTGATGACCAGCGACGTCGAGGGCGCGAAGGCGTTCTACGGCGAGGTCGTCGGCTGGGAGAGCCGCGACATGGACATGGGCAACGGCATGATCTACACGCTCTTCTCGTTCGGCGGAGCCGATCGCGCCGGCGCGATGCCTCTTCCCCCCGATGCCCAGGGGATGCCGCCCGCCTGGCTCACGTACCTCGGCGTCGACGACGTCGACGCCACGGTCGAGAAGGCCAAGACGCTCGGCTCGACCATGGTCTTCATGGAGCCCACGGACGTCATGACCGTCGGCCGGCTGGCCGTGATCGCGGACGCCGCGGGCGCCGCGGTCGGCCTCTTCCGGCCGGTCGAGAGCTAGCACGCTCGCTCCGGGGGAGCGGGGGCGCGGCCCGCTTCCCCGGTCCGGGGCTTGACTTCGATCGCAGGAGTGCTATACATAGCACGAGTGCGATGACGAGGCCCACGCGAGACGAGCGACGGCACATCGTGGACACCGCGGTCGAGCGGCTCCGCGAGCGGCTCGCCGGCGCGCAGGACGGCTGGCTCTTCGCGCAGATCGCCGAGCAGGTGGCCGACCGGCGCCGCGAGCTCGGGCTCTCCCAGGCCGAGCTGGCCGAGATCTGCGGGACGACGCAGTCCGCCATCGCCCGGCTCGAGTCGGGCGGCCGCCCTCCCCGGATCGACACCCTCCTGAAGCTCGCGCACGCGCTCGACTGCGACCTCGCGATCGAGCTCCGCCCCCGCTCGGCACCGGAAGGCTCGGAGGCGGCGTGACCCGCCTCGAGGTCCTCGAGCAGCGGCTCGCGGCCCTCGAGACCGAGGTCGCCGAGCTGCGCGCCCAGCTTCGCCCGGGCGCGGCCGGCCTCGCCCAGCGAGCGGGACCGGCATTTCCGCCTCCCCTCCCGCGCCCGGAGACGACCTCCGCTCCGGTCCCACCCGCCCCGGCGTCGCCGGCCCCTCCGCCCCGCTCCGCGCCGCCGCCCTCGCGGCCGCAGCCGCCACGGCCGCGCCGTCAGCTCGACCTCTCCCGCTTCCTCGGCGCCTTCGGGCTCGCAGTCGCCGGCGGGATCGTGACCGTCCTCGGGATCGTCTTCTTCTTCGTCCTCGCGGCGAACCGCGGCTGGATCGGGCCCGAGCTGCGGCTCGTCTTCGGCGCGGCTGCCTCGCTCGGAGTCTTCGCCGCGGGGTTCTGGCTCCGCCGGCGCTTCGGGACGACGCACGCCGCCCTGGCGGCCGTCGGCGCCGGGATCGCGGGGGCCTACGCGACCCTGCTCGCGGCCACGGCGCTCTACGGCTTCGTCCCCGAGCTCGGGGCGCTCGCCGCCGCGGCCGGCATCGCCGCCGTCGCCACGGCGGTCGCCTTCGCGTGGAAGGAGGAGCTCGTCGCCGCGCTCGGCCTGATCGGCGCGCTGCTCGTGCCGCTCATGACCCTCGTCGAGGAGGGCGAGCTGACGCTGGTCGGGACGAGCTTCGCCGCCCTCGTCTTCACCGCCCTGGCCGCGGTCGCCCTCCGCGAGCGCTGGGTCGTCCTCCTCGCCGCCGGCCTCGCCTGCTCGTTCCCGCAGATCGCGGGGCTCGTCGTCCAGAGCGAGCCGACGGACTGGGCGGTCGTCTGGCTCGTCGTCCTTTTCTGGAGCCTGTACGTGGCCGTCGCTGCGGCGCTGCAGCTGGCTGCGAAGGCGAGGCGGATCGAGCCGCTCGCCGTGACCGTCCTGCTCGGAACGGCCGTGCTCTCCGCCGGCTCCGCCGCGGCCCTCTTCGCCGGCGAGGTCGCCGGCTGGAGCCGAGAGGGCCTGGCGCTCGCGGTCGTCTCGGCGGCCTACCTCGTCCTCGGCGCCGCCTTCCTCTCGCGCGCCCGCGACTTCTCCACCCTCCTCTGGGCCGTCGGGCTGACGGTCGCCGCGGTCGCCGCCGCCGAGCTCCTGAGCGGCGCCTGGCTCGCGGTCGCCTGGGCCGGCGAGGCGGCGGTGCTCGCCTGGGTCGCCGAGGCGGCCCGCGAGCGGCGCTTCCGGCTCGCTTCCGTCGGCTACCTCCTGCTCGCGGTCGCCTACACGCTGGGGCACGAGGCTCCGCTCACGGACCTGTTCGAGGCAAGCGCCCATCCGGCCCTCGGCGCGCCGAGCGTGGTCGCGGTCGCCGCGGCCGCCCTCGTCGTCGCCTGGTTCTCGCGGCGGACGCCCGACGAGTCGGACGGCGACGTCGTCGTCGCGCTCCACCGGGCCCGGGTCGCGTTCCTCTGGCTCGCGGGCGGGCTCCTGGCGTACGCGGCCTCGCTCGGGATCCTCGAGCTGGCGCTCGTGCGCTATCGCTTCGAGGTCGGGCAGGTCGCGGTGACCGGGTTCTGGGCGCTCCTCGCCCTGGCGCTCGTCGAGGCCGGCGGCCGTCTCCGCCGGCTCGACCTGGAGCTCGCGGGCCTCGGCTTCCTCGCGTACACGGCGCTCAAGACGGTCGGGTACGACCACGACCGGCTCGACCCCGACCTCTGGCCGGTCGCCTTCCTGCTCGTCGCCGCCTCCGCGCTCCTCTCCGGCTTCGAGTACCAGCGCCTCGGCGGCGCGCGCCGGCCGGGCCTGCGGGCGGAGTCGGCGGGAGCCGTCCTGGCGAGCGTCCTGCTCGGCGCCTTTGCGCTCGCCGAGCTCGCGGACGGAGCCTGGCGCGGCCTCGACGGGCTCGGCGGGACGCTGCTCCTGCTCGCCCTCCCCTACGCCCTGCTCGCCGCGGCGGCCTTCCGGATACCGGGCCAGCGCGACCTGGCCACGCTCCTCTGGGCGCTCGCGCTCGCGATCCTCGCCGCCGGCCTCTTCCTGCTGCTCGCCGGCGGGTGGCTCGTCCTCGCCCTGACAGCGGGGGCCGTGGTTCTCGCCGGGCTCTCCCTCCTCGCCGGCGAGCCGCGCCTCCAGATCGCCTCGGCCGCGTACCTCGCGATCGCGCTCGCCTTCACGCTGGCCGTCGAGGCCCCGCCGACGGACGTCTTCGTCGCCTCGGCGCACCCGGGCGAGGGCGCGCAGGGCCTCGTGCTGGTAGCCCTGGCAGCGATCGCCCTCGGGCTCTGCGCCGGGCTCCCGGAGGCCCGCACGGCGGCCTTCGCCGGCGCCGGCGTCCTGCTCCTGTACGCGCTCTCGCTGGGCATCCTCGAGCTGGCGGAGCTCGTCTCGGGCGGGTCCGTGTCGCAGGACTTCCAGCGGGGCCACACCGCCGTCAGCGCCGCCTGGGCGGCGATCGGGCTCGGGCTCCTCACCCTCGGGCTCCTCCGGCGCTCGCGCGGGATCCGCCTGGCCGGCTTCGCGCTCTACGGCGTCTCCATCGCCAAGCTGTTCCTCTACGACCTCACGTACTCGAGCCCGCTGGGGCGGCCGCTCTCGTTCCTCGCGGTGGGGATCCTTCTCCTGGCCAGCGGCTTCTTCTACCAGCGCCTGAGCGAGCGCATGGCCGGGCGCGACCCGAAGCCGGCGTAGAGCTTCGTCGGACGAGCTCCGAGGCCTCCGGCGGCCAGGGCCGGCGCTATCGTCAAGACGTGGACGACGTTCGCGCCTTTCTCGACGCCTCCGAGGCCTTCTTCCGGGCGTTCGCCGCGGTCGCGTGGGGCGCGCTCCTCCTGGCCGTCGCGTTCCACGTCCTCCGCCTGCTCATGCGCGTCCGCGCCTGGCAGAACATCCTCCAGGCCGCCTACCCGGAGACGAAGGTGCGCTACTGGAACACGTTCGGCGCCTACATGGCCGGCGTCGGCGTGAACGCGATCGTGCCCGCGCGCGGCGGCGACGTCGTGAAGCTGTACATCGCCAGGCACCGGATCGACGGGTCGAGCTACCCGACGCTCGCCTCGAGCCTCGTCGTCGAGACGCTGTTCGACTTCGTGGTCGCGACCATCCTCTTCCTCGTGGCCATCCAGATGGGGCTCCTCCCCGGCCTCCCCGACCTGCCCCGGCTGCCGGCGTTCGACTGGACGTTCGTGGTGGAGCACCCGCGGCTGGCCCTCCTCATCTGGTGCCTCCTCCTCGCCGGGCTGATCCTCCTGGTCGCCTGGGCCTCGCGGCACGTCACGGCGTTCAGGCAGAAGCTCGCCCTCGGCTTCGCGATCCTGCACGACTGGCGCCAGTACGTGCGCGAGGTCGTCTCCTGGCAGGCCGGTAGCTGGCTCGCGCGGGTCGCGTCGACCTTCTTCTTCCTGCGCGCCTTCCACGTCGACGCGACGGCGAAGACCACCCTCGCCGTGCTCGTCGTCGGCGGCCTCTCGACGATGCTCCCGTTCACGCCGGGCGGCGCCGGGACGCAGCAGGCGATCCTCGTCTTCGCGCTCTCCGGCGCGGCCGCCAGCTCCACGATCCTCGCGTTCAGCTTCGGCCAGCAGCTCGTCGTCACCATCGTGAACGTGGCGATCGGCTTCGGCGCGATCCTGCTGATGCTGGGGACGCTCCGGTGGCGCCACCACGTGCGCGGCGACGAGGACGAGATCAGGGGAAGGACGCCGCCGGGCGCCGGGGACTCCGAGCCGCCGCCGGCCCCCGAGCCGGTCGCGGCCGACCGCGAGCGCATATGATGCTCGGCGGATGGAGCGGACGGTTCGAAGGAATGAGCCGGGGGGCTATGCGGCGGCCGTCCAGCATCTCTGGGAGCGCGTAGGGGCGGCGCTCGTGCGGCTCGAGCGAGTCGCCGACGACCCCGCCGAGGGCGTCGCCGATGGGTTCCTCGAGGAGCTGCCGCAGCTCCAGTACACGCTCCACGCCGGCGCCGAGCTGGCCGTGGGGATCGACCCGCCGCCCGGCGGCGAGGCGCTGCACGCCGAGCTCGTGGCGGCCCTCGCCGAGGCGCGCGACATCACCGCCGAGGTCGGCTCCGTGCTCGACGAGGGAGACGCCGAGCTCGTCGAGCCGCTCCTGCCCGAATGGCGCGGCGCGCTCTTCCGGGTCAGGCTGGCGCGGCTCCGGGCGCTCGAGCGGACGGCGCTGCCGCTCGGCTCGGATTCCCCGCCCGAGCCCGAGCCCCGCCGGCGGGCGCGCGAGCGGACCTCCCTCTCGGCGATCGTCGCCACCGTCCTCGTGATCGGCGGCGCCTTCCTCTTCACGGCCGGCGCCGTGCTCGCCGCCTGGCCGGTCTGGGCCGCCGGGCTCGCCCTGTTCGCGGGCGGCTTCGTCCTTTACCGCTGAGCCGCGGCGAGTCGCGCGAGGGACTCCTCGCGCCCGAGGAGCTCCAGGCTCTCGAAGAGGCCGGGCGAGATCTTCGAGCCCGTGACGGCGGCCCGGATGGGCCCGAACGCGTCGCGCGGCTTCAGGCCGAGCCGCTCGGCCAGACCGCGCAAGGCCGCCTCGATCGGCTCCGCCGTGAACGGCTCGACGCCGGCCAGTGTCTCCCTGGCCTCGGCGAGGACGGGGCCGGCGCCGTCCAGCAGCTCCGCGGGCGGCTCGACCCGGCGGAAGAAGAAGCCGGCGAAGCCCGGGTACTCCCCCAAGCGCGAGATCTTCTCCTGGACGAGCGGCGCCGACGCGCGGATCGTCGCCTCGTCGCCCGCGAGCCCCTGCTCGCGGAGGTAGGCGACGAGCCGGTCCGCGAACGCCTCCGGGTCGAGCTCGCGCAGGTAGACGCCGTTCAGCCAGTCGAGCTTCGCGTAGTCGAAAGTCGCCGGGCTCGACCCGACCCGGTCGAGCGTGAAGCGCTCGACGAGCTCGTCGCGCGACATCACCGTCGTCCGGTCGTCGTAGCTCCAGCCGAGGAGCGCGAGGTAGTTCATGAGCGCCTCCGCGAGGTAGCCCTGGTCGCGGAACTCCTCCACCGAGACGGCCCCGTGTCGCTTCGAGAGCTTCTTCCCATCGGTGCCGAAGACGTTGGGGACGTGCGCGTACACGGGGACGTCGCGGCCGAGCGCCTCCAGGATCCTGATCTGCTTCGGCGTGTTCGAGACGTGATCCTCGCCGCGGATCACGTGCGTGATCCGGGAGTCGGCGTCGTCGAGCGCGGCGGCGAGGTTGTAGGTCGGCCGCCCGTCCGAGCGCAGGAGAACGAGGTCCTCGAGCTTCTCGTTCGGGACCTCGATGCGCCCCTTGATCGCGTCCTCCCAGGCGGTCACGCCTTCGTCGGGCATGCGGAAGCGGACGGCGCCCTCGTCCTCGTAGGCGAGGCCGCGCGCCAGGAGCTCCTTCGCATCCTCCGCATGGCGGGGCATCGAGTCGAGCTGGAACGTGACGTCCCCGTCCCAGTCGAGCCCGAGCCAGCGGAGCGAGCGCTGGATCTGCTCGACGGACTCCTCGACCTCGCGGCTCGTGTCGGTGTTCTCGATCCGAAGCAGGAACTCGCCGCCCTCGTGCCGCGCGAAGAGCCAGTTGAAGAGCGCCGTGCGGACGCCGCCGATGTGGAGGAGCCCGGTGGGGCTCGGGGCGAAGCGGACCCGTGGATTCACGCGGTCATCGTACTCGTGTGCCCGAGGGCTCAGAAGCGTCTCTCACTGCGGCCTAGCGCGGCGTTCAGGACTCCTTGCGCTCGTGGCCGAAGCCATACTTCGCGACGACCCACGTCCCGAGGAACGCGAACGGCGCCACGAGAACAGCCGAAGGAATCGTCGTCCGCTCGCCGATGTCAGCGACTCCATTGGCGCTCACGAGGTCCGGGCCATAGATCGCGGCGAAGAGCACCGCCAGCCACATGACGACGATCGCCAGAGACGCCCACATCTCGGGGACGAAGAGCCGCAAGGACCAGCGCTGCGACGCGTCCTGGAGGGGTTCATGCCGAATGGTTGTCATCTCACACCTCCTTCCTACGATTCAGAATGCGCCCACGACCTGTTCCAGGGCATCGGGGAAGACCCGGATCGGTCGCCGGGAATCTACGGCCGCCGGAGCGAAGTTCCTGCTCATGGGGCTCTTTCCGCTCGAAGGCTCCCAGAACAGAGGCCCTCCCGCCGCGGTTATCGTAGTGCCGTGCTGGCCGGCGCCCACGTCTCCACCGCGGGTGGGATCCACACGGCGATCGGCCGGGCGGTCGACCTCGGGGCCGAGTCCGTCCAGATCTTCACGCAGAGCCCGCGGGCGTGGCGGCCGACGAACCATCCCGCCGAGAACCTGGAGCGCTTCAAGGAGGCACGGGCCGAGGCGGGGTTCCCGGAGGGCGCGGTCGTCTGCCACGCCCTCTACCTGATCAACCTGGCGGCGACCGACGAGCAGATCCGCGAGAAGTCGCGCACCGCGCTCCTGCACACGGTCGGCGTGGCCTGCGCGATCGAGGCGGACGGCGTCGTGCTCCACGTCGGCTCGCACCTGGGCGCCGGGTTCGAGGCGGGGCTCGAGCTGGCGGCGCCCGCCCTCGAGGAGGCGCTCGCCGCCTGCGAGGGCCAGACCTGGATCCTGCTCGAGAACTCGGCGGGGGCGGGCGGCACGATGGGCCGCTCGGTGGACGAGCTGGCCGCCCTCGTCGACCGCCTCGGGCGGCATCCGCGCCTCGGGCTTTGCCTGGACTCCTGCCACCTCTGGGTGTCGGGCATCGACGTGACCGACCCGAAGGTCTACGCGGCGACGCTGGCCGAGGTCGACGAGCGAATCGGGCTCGACCGACTGCGCTGCCTGCACGTGAACGACGCCGCCGCCCCGCTCGGCTCGAACCGCGACCGCCACGCGAGCGTCCTCGAAGGGGAGCTGGGCGAGGGCCTCGGCACCTTCCTCGCCCACCCGGCCGTCCAGGGGCTGCCGGCCATCCTGGAGACACCGGGGCCGGACGGCCACGGGCCGGACGCCGCCGAGGTCCAGCGGCTGAAGGACCTGCACGCCCGGGCGACGGGGGCTACGCGGCCTGGTCGCTCTGCTCGACGACCCGGAAGGACGGCGTCCCGCGGGGGAGCTCGAAGAACTCGGGGTTGACGCACCCGCGCTCGTCGGCGCGATGCTCGTAGCAGCTCGAGACCTCGGCCTTGCACATCGGCAGCGGCTGGCGGATCGCCCGGATCGAGCCGAAGCCGCCCTTGCGCCCGCGGGCCTCGTCGAGGAGCTCGAGGTCGATCTCGACGGCGTAGACCTTCTGCATGCAGCCGACGTACGTCCGCCCCCACTCCTCGTAGGCGTACAGGAACGGGCAGGCGCGCTCGACGCAGGCGCCCGGGTGGACGACCTTGTCGCAGTGCACCTCGCACCGCCGACACTCGGTTTCCTCCTGAGGTCGGAGCGGAAGCTCGGTCCCGGTGAACATCTGGCGCCGCACAGGCTTGTCCCTGGATTGT
>DASPGT010000112.1:0-8980 GCA_035620475.1 Gaiellaceae bacterium
ACCCGTCCACCCGTAGCCGCAGACGACGAAGCGCCGGCCGGCGAGGAGGACGTTGGTGGCACGGATGATCCCGTCGATCGTGGACTGGCCCGTGCCGTAGCGGTTGTCGAACAGGTGCTTCGTCAGCGCCTCGTTCACGGCGACGATCGGGAAGGCGAGCTCGCCCTGCGCCTCGAGGGCGCGCAGGCGGATGACGCCGGTCGTCGTCTCCTCGGTCCCGCCGATGATCTCCGAGAGCTGGTCGCGGCGCTCCTTGTGCAGGACGCCGATCACGTCGGCGCCGTCGTCCATCGTCAGCTGCGGCCGGTGGTCGACCGCCGCCTCGATATGGGAGTAGTACGTGTCGTTGTCCTCGCCGCGGATGGCGTAGACCGAGATCCCGTACTCCTCGACGAGCGCCGCCGCGACGTCGTCCTGGGTCGAGAGCGGGTTGGAAGCACAGAGCACGACGTCGGCGCCCCCGGCGGCGAGCGTGCGCGCCAGGTTGGCCGTCTCCGTCGTGACGTGGAGGCACGCGGAGACGCGGACGCCGTCGAGAGGCCGCTCGCGGGCGAAGCGCTCCCGGATGGCGGCGAGCACCGGCATCTCGGCGTCGGCCCAGAGGATGCGCGTCACGCCCGCGGGCGCGAGCGCGAGGTCCTTCACGTCGTGGCGGGGCGCGGTGGTGCTCATGGGCCGCGGAACAGTCTAAGAGTTCCTGACGTGATGATGACGCACCGACTGGGTGCGCAGGGTGGTTCGCGGGCCGCCCGGCGCGGCCAGGCGGTACCGCTCCTCATTGCGTCGGGAGCTCTGGGTACGGCCTAGGTATCGGCGCGCCCGTAGCGGTCCTCGAGGCGCACGACGTCGTCGGGCTCGGGCGTGGAGACCTCGAGCACGGTCGAGTCCTCGAGCGCGCGCCAGCGGTGCACGACGCCCGGCGCGAAGCGGAAGGCCCGGCCCGGGCCGACGACCTCGATGTCCGGCGTGCGGCCCGGCTCCCCCACCTCGAGCTCGATCCGTCCGGCGTGGACGAAGATGACCTCGTCCTTGCGCCGGTGGAACTGGAGGCTGAGCTGCTCGCCGGCGCGGATGAAGAGCACCTTGCCGAGATAGCGCTCCGTGGAGGCGAAGACGAGCTCGTAGCCCCACGGCTTCTCGACCCGCTCCACCGGCACGGCGAAGCGGTCGAGGTCGAGCAGGTTCGGCGTCAGGTCACCCACCGCGCCGGTCATACCCCAGTCTCTGCAGGAGAGTCAAGCCAGTGCGGGTGTGCCGACAGGTGCTCCTCGGCCAGCCGGAGCTCCTTCGGCGTGTTCACGGTGAGCCAGAGGCCGGCATGGCGGAAGGCGGCCAGCCGGCCGCGCCCGGCCAGCGCGGGGAACGTCGTCGACTCGTGGTCGCCGCGCTCGGGCAGGGCGGCGACCGCCTCCTCGCCGAGGACATAGACGCCGCAGCTCACCCAGTCGGGGAGCAGCCCGGCCTCCTCGAAGCCGGTGACGCGGTCGTCCTCGTCGAGCTCGACGACGCCGAAGGGCGACCGGGGGTGCGTGACCGTGATGGTCGCGGCGGCGCCCGCCGAGCGGTGGCGCTCCAGGAGCGCGGGGAGGTCGACGTCGAGGAGCTCGTCGCCGTTCAGCGCGTAGACGTCGCCCTCCTCCCGCCGCGACGCGGCCGCGAGTCGCAGGCCGCCGCCGCGCCCGAGCGGCTCCGGCTCGGGAACGGTCACGATCTCGGGGCCGAGGCCGGCGAGCTCGGCCTCGAAGCGCTCCTCCTGGCCCGCGGCGCAGCTCACGAGCACCCGGGTCACGCCGGCCCGGCCGAGCTGCGCCACCTGGTAGGCGGCGAGCGGTCGTCCCGCGACCCTGACGAGGGCCTTCGGCCGTCCCTCCGCGGCCGCGCCGAGCCGCTCGGCCTTGCCGCCCGCCAGGATGATCGCCTCCACGGACGGGACCGGCTAGGAGCCGCCCAGGGGCTTGAGCCCCCTGGCGATGGCGAGCATGGTCTCGTTCGACAGCCGGTCGTGGAGCGTGTTCACGACCCAGTAGACGCCGCCCTCCTGCTCGAAGGCGACGATGTGCAGGCGCGAGCCGCTCATGAAGAGCTTGTAGGTCCTGCCGGCGATCGTCCGCTGGAGCGTCGGCTCGTTGAGGATGGGCGGCTCGTCCCAGCCGGTCTGCTGGATTCCCCAGTACTCGTTCGCGCCGGTGTGGTAGGTGAGCCGGAGCGACTTGTTGCCGTCGCTCTTGTAGAAGCGGATGCCCTCGTCGTCGTCGATCGACGAGCCCTCCTCGCGCACGGTCGGGAGCATGAGCGGGAAGCCCGCGCGGCGCCGGAGCTGGCGGAGCGCCGGCGCGAGCGACCGGTCGGCCACGACCTGCGGCTTCTGGCGCGCGGGCGTGTCGTCTGCCGGCGCCGGGGCGAGGGTCCCCTGGAACGTCTTGCCGACGATCGCCCGCAGCGTCGTCGTGAGCGGCCTGCCGGCCGGCGCCGGGCGTACCTCGGCGTCGCCGAACAGCTTGGCCAGCTCCTGCGCGGCGACCTGGGCCTTGTCGGCCGCCGGGTCGTAGAGCACGCGCGTGCGGAAGTAGTCGAAGCTGGCGGCGTTGCCGCCGTTCGCCGTCTGGTAGCCGATCTGCCCGAGGAGGACGGCGGCCTCGTCGGCCGCGCCGGCCTCGCCGTTGCCGTTCTGCACCTCGACCGAAACCTGCGACGGCGGCGGCGCCCCCTCCTCCTTCGGCTTCTGCCCGGTGGCGACGGTGATGGCCCGCTCCGACGACCTCACGTCGGGATTGAGGAAGCGCCGCACGGCCTCCTGGAGCGAGCCGTCCGCGATCGCGAGCTCGTTGTAGCCGGAGACGCCCTCGAGCTGCACCTGCTGGAAGTTCCCGGCCGGAAGCCCGTAGAGCGCCTGCGCGTAGCCGAGGACCTCGCCGGAGCTGATCGCCTTGCCGCCGCCCTTGGCGACCTCGATGTTCTCCGTGACGGCCCTGACGATGCCGGGGAGCTCGAAGATGTCCCACGTGCTCGAGACGCGCTGCTTCAGAGCCTTGACGAACTCCTGCTGGCGGACGACGCGGTAGAGGTCGGAGTCCGTGTGGCGGTAGCGCACGAAGTCGAGCGCGTCCTGCCCGTTCAGGTGCTGGTAGCCGGGCTTCAGGTCGATGGTCGCATACGAGTCGCCGCCGTCGGAGTTGTCGTTGAAGTACCGGCGGTCGACGTCCATGTAGACCCCGTCAAGGCGGTCGACGATGCTCCTGAACGCACGGAAGTTGACGGTGATCATGTAGTTGATCGGGATGCCGGTCAGCTCCTTCACCGTGGAGACGGAGCCCCGCGGGCCGCAGTAGGCGTACGCCTCGTTGATGCGCCCGGTCCACGACGGGTGCCCCTCGCACCCCGGGTGCGTGACGACCAGGTCGCGCGGGAAGGAGAGCATGGTCACCGCGTCTCGCTGCGGGTCGACGCGGACGAGCATGAGCGTGTCGGAGCGGGAGCCGGCCGACGGGTCGCCGGCCCGCATGTCGTAGCCGATCACGATCGCCACGGCCGGCTTGTCGGCGCCGGTGATCTCCGCGAGCTCCTCCACGGCGGCGCGCACCTCGGGCGAGGTCGCGTTGATCGCCGAGACGCTGTGGTCGAAGTAGAGCTTGACCCCGCCGGCGAGCGCCCCGGCTGCCACGAGGACGATCGCGACGAGCCACACGACCCCCTTGACGAGGAGCTTCAGCGGGTTCCGGCGGACGCGGTAGAAGGAGCGCTTCGAACCGGGCCCCGTGGGGGGAGGCGGAGGTGGCGGCGAGACCCTGAGCGGCGGCTCGGCGGGCGGGCCGTCGAGGATGGGGACGGGAGCAGGCGGCAGGGCGCCGTTGCCGTTGTCCGGCTGCCTCGTGCCTCTCTTCAGAGTCGTGCGCATGGAGGAAAGTCGCCGGGCGGCGACGCGCTGAGGATACCGAAGGTCACGGTCGCCCCCACGCGTTCTACACGCCCCTCACGGTCTCCTCCGCGAGCCACTGGGCGACGGCGAGCAGGCTGCCCGTCTCCTCGTAGACGCGAAGCTGCTCGTCGGCGCCCGTTCCACGGGCCAGGAGACCCTCGACCGACGCGAGCTCGTCCGAGCAGCCGAGTCGCCGCGCCGCCGGCTCGGCGCGCTCCACGAGGTCGAGCACGGCCTCCCGGGCGGGCCGCTCGGTGTCGTGCTCGAGGTCGACGAGGGCGGCGTCGAGCCCGTCGCGGGTCGCCCGCCACTTGTTCTCGTCCACGAGCGTGACGGGCTGCACGGGCAGGCTCCTGCCCGCCTCGTGCGCTTCCGCGAGCGTCGCCACGAGGCTCTGGGCCAGCGCGACGATGCCCGCCACGGCCTCGAGGGACGCCTGCGCGTCGCAGATCCTGAGCTCGAGCGTCCCCAGGCTCGGATGGGGCCGGAGATCCCACCAGATGTACGTGTGGTCGGGGAAGGAGCCCGCGCGCACGCCGCGCTCCACCATCTCCTCGAACTCCGCCCAGGAGGCGAAGGCGGGCGGCAGGCCGGAGCGCGGGAAGGCCTCGAAGACCTTCGTCCGCGTCGAGGCGAGGCCGGTCGGCCGCGCCTGCCAGAACGGCGAGTTGGCGGAGAGCGCGAGGAGCTCGGGCAGGAAGGTGCGCGCCGCGCTCAGGCAGGCGATCGCCGTGTCCGGCGAGCCGACGCCCACGTGGACGTGCAGGCCGAAGATGAGCTCGCGCTCGGCCACCCAGCGCATGTCCTCGACCAGCTCGCGGTAGCGGGGCCGGTCGGTCACCTCCTGGTGCTCGTAGCGCGAGAACGGGTGCGTCCCGGCCGAGGCGATCAGCGCGTCCCGCTCGGCTGCGGCGGCGCGCAGGCGGGCCCGCAGGCCGCGAAGGTCGTCCATCGCCTCGCCCACCGAGCCCGCGACGTCGGTGGCCACCTCGACGACGGACTGGAGGAGCTCCGGCTTGACCCGGCCGTTGTGCTCCTCCTCGTCGGCGACCTCCGAGAGGACCTCGTCCACGCGCGAGACGAGCTCGAAGCTCTCCCGCCCGACGAGCTGGAACTCCTCCTCGACGCCCAGGCTGAAGCGGCGGCTCGTGCCGAAGTTGTGGTCCATTCCGGCGGCCCTACCCGGTCAGCGCGGGTCGTAAGCCAGGTTGGGCGAGAGCCAGCGCTCGGTCTCGGCCAGGGGAGCGCCCTTGCGCGCCGCGTAGTCCTCGACCTGGTCGCGGCCGAGGCGCCCGACCGAGAAGTACCGCGCCGCCGGGTGGCCGAAGTAGAGCCCCGACACGCTGGCCCCCGGGGTCATGGCGAAGCTCTCGGTGAGCGCGATGCCGGCCGACTCCGCCTCGAGCAGGTCGAAGAGGCGCCGCTTCTCGGAGTGGTCGGGGCAGGCGGGGTAGCCGAAGGCGGGGCGGATGCCGCGGTAGCTCTCGGCGATCAGCTCGGGGTTCGTGAGCCTCTCGCCGGTCTCGTACCACTCGCGCCTCGCGACCTCGTGCAGGTGCTCGGCGAAGGCCTCGGCCAGCCGGTCGGCGAGCGCCTTGACCATGATCGAGCGGTAGTCGTCGTGCTCGGCCGCGAAGCGGTCGGCCAGCTCGTCGGCGCCGAGCCCGGCGGTCACCGCGAACGCGCCGACGTGGTCGCCGAGGCCGGTGTCCGCCGGCGCGACGAAGTCGGCCAGGGAGCGGTTGGGACGCGAGTCGCCGTGATCAGCCTGCTGCCGGAGCATCGGAAAGCGGACGCCGTTGCCGAGGACGACGTCGTCCCCCTCGGCGACCGCCGGCCAGAACCCGTAGACGCCGCGCGCCTGCAGGAGCCCGCCGGCGACGATCTCGTCGAGGAGCTCGTTCGCGTTCTCGTAGAGCTCGCGCGCGGCGGCGCCCACGACCGGGTCGTCGAGGATCTTGGGGAAGCGGCCCTTCAGCTCCCAGGCGTGGAAGAGGAACGTCCAGTCCACGTACTCCCGCAGCGTCGCCAGGTCGGCCTCGACGGTTCGCGGGCCGGTGAAGCCGGGCACGGCGAGGTCCGCCGCGCGCCACTCGATCGGCGTCCGGTGCTCGCGCGCGCGCGCGAGCGGGAGGAGCGGCTTGCGCTCCCTCTCGCTGTGCAGCTCGCGCAGCTTCTCCTGCGCGGCTCGGTTCTCGCGGTCGAGCCGCTCGCGGCGCTCCGGCTCGAGCAGGTCGGAGACGACGCCGACGACGCGGGAGGCGTCGAGGACGTGCAGCGTCGGGCGGCTGTAGGCCGGGGCGATCCTGACCGCCGTGTGCTGGCGCGAGGTGGTCGCCCCGCCGATCAGGAGCGGGAGGTCGAGGCCGCGCCGCTCCATCTCGTCGGCCACGTGCACCATCTCGTCGAGGGACGGGGTGATCAGGCCGGAGAGGCCGACGATGTCGCAGCCTTCCTCCTCGGCCGTGTCGAGGATCCGGTCGGCCGGCACCATGACTCCGAGGTCGACGACCTCGTAGTTGTTGCAGCCGAGGACGACCCCGACGATGTTCTTGCCGATGTCGTGGACGTCGCCCTTGACGGTGGCAAGCACGACCTTCCCGCGCGCCCGGCCGTTGCCCCCGGCCTTCTCGGCCTCCATGAACGGCTCCAGGTAGGCGACGGCGCGCTTCATCGCCCGCGCGCTCTTCACCACCTGCGGCAGGAACATCTTCCCGGAGCCGAAGAGGTCGCCGACGACCGACATCCCGTCCATGAGCGGGCCCTCGATCACGTCGAGCGGGCGGTCGAGCTTCTGCCGCGCCTCCTCGGCGTCGTCCTCGATCCAGTCGACGATCCCGTGGACGAGCGCGTAGGAGAGCCGCTCCTCGACCGGCACCTCGCGCCAGGAGAGGTCGACCTCGCGCTTCGTCGCCTCGCCCCGGACGGTCCCTGCGAAGGTGACGAGGCGCTCGGTGGCGTCTGGCCGGCGGTCGAAGATCACGTCCTCGACGTGCTCGAGGAGGTCCGGCGGGATGTCCTCGTAGACCGCGAGCTGCCCTGCGTTGACGATGCCCATGTCGAGGCCCGCCTGGATCGCGTGGTAGAGGAAGGCCGAATGCATGGCCTCGCGCACGACCTCGTTCCCACGGAAGGCGAAGGAGAGGTTGGAGACGCCGCCGGAGACCTTGACGCCCGGGCAGCGCTCCTTGATCCGCGGGATCGCCTCGATGAAGTCCTTGGCGAAGCCGGCGTGCTCCTCCATGCCGGTGGCGACGGCGAGGATGTTCGGGTCGAAGACGATGTCCTCGGGCGCGAAGCCTGCCTCGTCGAGGAGGAGCCGGTAGGCGCGCTCGCAGATCTCCACCTTGCGGTCGGCGGTCTCGGCCTGGCCCTCCTCGTCGAACGCCATGACGACGACGCCCGCCCCGTAGCGGCGGACGGCGCGCGCCTTGGCGAGGAAGTCCTCGGGGCCCTCCTTGAGGCTGAGGGAGTTGACGACGCCCTTCCCCTGGATGCACTTGAGCCCCGCCTCGAGCACGGACCACCGCGAGCTGTCGACCACGATCGGGAGGCGCGCGACCTCGGGCTCCGTCGCGATCAGGTTCAGGAAGGTCGTCATCGCCGCCTCGGAGTCGAGAAGGTCGGCGTCCATGTTCACGTCGAGCAGGTTCGCCCCGCCGCGCACCTGGTCGAGCGCCACGTCGAGCGCGCCCTGGAAGTCGTTCGCCTCGATCAGGCTGCGGAAGCGGGCCGAGCCCGTGACGTTCGTGCGCTCGCCGACCATCACGAAGTTCGTGTCCCCGGTGAAGGCGAAGGGCTCGAGCCCGCTGAAGCGCGTGAGCGGCCGATGCTCGGGAACCGCCCGGGGCGGGATCCCGCTCACGGCGGCGGCGATCGCCCGGGTGTGCTCGGGGGTCGTGCCGCAGCAGCCGCCGACGACGTTCACGAGCCCGCTCTCGGCGAACTCCCGCAGCAGGGAGCTCGTCGTCGAGGGCCCCTCGTCATAGCCGCCGAAGGCGTTGGGGAGGCCGGCGTTCGGGTGCGAGCTCGTGTAGCAGTCGGCCAGGCGGGCGAGCTCCTCGACGTGCTGGCGGATCTCGCGCGCTCCGAGGGAGCAGTTGACGCCGGCGATCAGCGGGCGCGCGTGCTCGACGGAGGCCCAGAAGGCCTCCAGCGTCTGGCCGGACAGCGTGCGCCCGGAGAGGTCGACGATCGTGACCGAGATCCAGAGGGGCAGGTCGAGGCCCTTCTCGTCGAGCACGTCGCGGGCGGCGGCGATGGCCGCCTTCGCGTTCAGCGTGTCGAAGACCGTCTCGATCAGGAGCAGGTCGGCGCCGCCGTCCACGAGCCCGCGCACCTGCTCCGCGTAGCTCTCGCGCACGTAGTCGAAGGTGACGGCGCGGTACGCCGGGTCGTCCACCTTCGGCGAGAGCGAGAGCGTCTGGTTCAGCGGGCCCAGGGAGCCGGCGACGAAGCGCGAGCTGTCGTCGCGCTCGTCGCAGGCCTGCCGGGCCAGCCGGGCCCCTTCGAGGTTGAGCTCGTACACCACATCCTCGAGGCCGTAGTCGGCCTGCCCGATGGACGTGGCCGTGAAGGTGTTCGTCGTCGTGATGTCGGCGCCGGCGTCCAGGTAGGCCCGGTGGACGCCGAGCACGACGTCGGGCCGCGTCAGGTTGAGCAGGTCGGGATCGCCGGCGACCTCGCGCGGGTGGTCGCGGAAGCGCTCGCCGCGGTAGTCGGCGTCGGCGAGCCCGGCGCCCTGGAGCATCGTCCCCCACGCCCCGTCGAGCACGAGTATCCGCTGCGCGAGCAGGTCGCGCAGGATCTCGGTCCGGGAGGCCGCAGCCGTCGCCATGCACGAATAGTGCCGGTCACGGCACAGTTTCGAGCCCTGGGGTCAGATCTTGCATTCGCGCACCGGGGCGGTGATGCGTCGATGCAAGATCTGACCCCACCGGCTCAGGGCACGCGCGCCGCGGCCGGCGGCCGCGTCGTCGTTCTCATCGCGACCGGGCTCCTGGCCTCTGGAAACCCGCATGGATGCTTGTCTTCGGCCGAGCGGCGACCCCGTGGGGTCAGATC
>DASPGT010000113.1:0-11625 GCA_035620475.1 Gaiellaceae bacterium
CACCTCTCTGCACGATCTGCCTTCGCGTGTACCGCGAGCTCCAAACCGCTGTCATCAGTGGCTCTCCTCTCGATCGACGACGAATGTGGCGCCGGGGGCCCACGACAGGGTCACGGACGTGCCCGGCGACGGCGCCATCCCTCCGGCCTCGACGTTCTGGTGGAACACGGTGACGTCGCCCGACGGCGTCGAGACGACGACCTCGGTGGCGACGCCGATGTAGGCCGACTCCTTCACTCGCCCCGCGATGCGGTTCACCCCGCCGTCGCCGAGCGCGATCTTCTCCGGCCGCACGCCGACGGCGATCTCGCCCGTCCGTCCGCCCGTGTCGGCGTGGACGATGGTGCCGTCCCCGAGGGCTACGCGGCCGTCGCCGGCGACGGTGCCGTCGAGGAGGTTCGACTTGCCGAGGAACCCGGCGACGAAGGCGGTGCGCGGCCGCTCGTAGAGCTCGCTCGGGCTGCCCAGCTGCTCGATGCGGCCGTGGTTCATGACGGCGATCGTGTCCGCCATCGTCATCGCCTCTTCCTGGTCGTGCGTGACGTGGACGAACGTGATCCCGACCTCGTGCTGGATCCGCTTCAGCTCGAGCTGCATCTGCTTGCGGAGCTTGAGGTCGAGCGCGCCGAGCGGCTCGTCCAGCAGGAGCACGCGCGGCCGGTTGACGAGCGCCCTCGCGAGCGCGACGCGCTGCTGCTGGCCGCCGGAGAGCTGGCGCGGCTTACGCCGCTCGAGACCCGCGAGCGCGACGAGCTCGAGCGCCTCCGCGACGCGGCCCTTCAGCTCGGCGCCCTTCACGCCCTTCCGCCTGAGGCCGAAGCCGACGTTGTCGGCGATCGACAGGTGCGGGAAGAGCGCGTAGCTCTGGAAGACCGTGTTGACGTCGCGCTTGTACGGCGGGAGCCCGGTGACGTCGCGGTCGCCGAGGTAGATGGTCCCCTCGTTCGGCTCCTCGAAGCCGCCGATCATGCGCAGGCTCGTCGTCTTGCCGCAGCCCGACGGCCCGAGTAGCGCGAAGAAGCTCCCGCGCGGTATCTCCAGCGAGACGTCGTCGACGGCCTTGACGTCGTCGAAGGTCTTGGTCACCCGCTCGAGGCGTACGTCCGCTGGGGACGCTCCGGCCTCCGGCTCCCGCTCGACCTGCTCCTCAACCGCCATCGCTCACCTCCGAGCGGATCGGGACACCGCCGGTCGCGGGGCCCCCCACGGCCGGGAAGTCCGACGTCGCAGCCATCGCGCTCGCTAGTCGATCTTGGCCATGACGTGCTTGACCTGCGTGTACTCCTCCACGGAGTACATGGACATGTCCTTGCCGTACCCGGACTGCTTGTAGCCGCCGTGCGGCATCTCCGAGACGAGCGGGATGTGGTCGTTGATCCAGACCGTCCCGTACTGAAGCTTCCGCGCGGCGTTCAGCGCCCTGCCGACGTCGCGCGTCCAGACGGAGGCCGAGAGGCCGTAGTCGACGTCGTTGGCCCAGGCGATCGCCTGGTCGTCGTCGGCGAAGCGCTGGACGGTCACGACCGGCCCGAAGACCTCGCGCTGGACGATCTCGTCCTCCTGGCCGACGTCGACGATGACGGTCGGCTGCACGAAGAAGCCGCGGTCGCCGTTCGTGTCGCCGCCGACGAGCACGCGTGCCTTCCCGCTCGTCGCCCGCTCGAGGAAGCCGAGCACCCGCTCCTGCTGCGACTTCGAGATCACGGGCCCCATCTCGATGTCCTCGCCCTCGGCCGGGTCACCGACCTTCAGCGACTCGACCTGCGGGACGAGCTCCTCGAGGAGCTTGTCGTAGACCTTCGGCCCGGCGACCACGCGCGCGGCGGCGGTGCAGTCCTGGCCGGAGTTCCAGTAGCCGGCGATCCGGATCCCCTCGGCGACGGCGGCCGGGTCCGCGTCGTCGAAGACGACGACGGGCGCCTTGCCGCCGAGCTCCAGGTGGACGCGCTTCAGGGTCTCGGAGGCAGCCTTCGCCACCTCCCTGCCCGTGGCGACGTCACCGGTCAGCGAGACCATGCGCACGTCCGGATGGCGCACGATGCCGGCGCCGACCGGCTCGCCGTCGCCCGTGATCACGTTGACGACCCCGGACGGGAAGATCTCGGCGATGTACTCGGCCAGCATCAGCGTCGTGAGCGGCGTCTGCTCCGAGGGCTTGAGGACGATCGTGTTGCCGGCGGCGAGGGCCGGGCCGATCTTCCAGATGCCCATCATCAGCGGGTAGTTCCAGGGCGCGATCTGACCGACGACGCCGACCGGCTCGCGGCGGATCATCGACGTGTAGCCGCGCATGTACTCGCCCGCCGCCTTGCCCTCCAGGTTCCGGGCGGCGCCGGCGAAGAAGCGGAGGTTGTCGGCCGAGACCGGAATCTCGTCCACGACGATCCCCATCGGCTTGCCGACGTTGGCGGACTCCGTCCGGCAGAGCTCGTCGGCGTGGGCCTCGAGCGCGTCCGCGAGCTGCAGGAGCATGCCCGCGCGCTCGCCCGGCGTGGTCTCGAGCCACTCCGGGAAGGCGGCCTTCGCGGCCTCGACGGCGCGGTCGACGTCGGCCTGGGTTCCGCTCGGGACCTCGGCGATCGTCTCTCCGGTGGCGGGGTTGACGACCTCGGCGGTACCCCCCTCGACGGCGTCGACCCACTCACCGCCCACGAAGTTCTTGTGCTGGGACACGGCAACGCTCATCTCGGCGACCTCCGTTCTTCCGACGCAGCTGGAGCCAGCGTAGCTTTCGGCACCCTCCGATAACAACCCGGAAACGCGGGCCTAACCACCCCGCGGCAATTCGACATGGTGTCGAACGCGCTGGAGGGATTGGCGAGATCTCGCTCGCGCTATTTCGCAAAGCCCTCCTGGCCGGCGAGGGCGTCGCGACGCGCCATGGCGTCCACAAGCAGGTCGGCGGGGAGGTCGTGGACGACCGTTCCCCTGTGGCCGGTCATGGTCTCGGCCGCGCAGAGGGCGTTCACGATTGCCTCCTCGGTCGCCTCGATGACCGCGTAGTACAGCGGCGTGATGCGGTTCTGCGACAGCATGCGGAGCGGCAGAGTGAGCGGCCCCTTGGCGTCGACGTCGCCGGACGGCAGGCCCCTGTTGCCGGTGGCGAAGCAGAGGAAGAGGTCGCCGCTCGAGTTCTCGCCCGCGCCGCCGACGCGGGCGAGGCCCAGGCCGGCGCGCTGGGCGAGCGCCTCGCACTGGTTCGGGAGGAGCGGGGCGTTCGTCGCGACGAGGACGATGATCGAGCCGCCCGACCCCGCACCGGGCTCCTCGGGCGTCGGCACGACTGCGGCCGGGATGTCGACCCCGACCGGCACCCCGTCCACGCGAAAGCGCGCTCGCGAGCCGTAGTTCGCCTGCACGAGGACGCCGACCACGCAGCCGTCCACCTCCTCGACGACGCGCGACGACGTGCCGATCCCGCCCTTGAACTCGTGGCAGATCATCCCGGTGCCTCCGCCGACGTTCCCCTCGCCGACCGGCCCGGGCGCGGCCGCCTCGAGCGCGGCGCGGGCGTGCTCCGGGCGGACGTGCATGCCGTTGATGTCGTTCAGCGACCCGTCCCATGTCTCGCCCACGACCGGCAGGCTCCAGAAGTCGCCGCCGTCGCCGCGGCGCTCGACCTCGGCGGCGATGAGCGCGTCGTGGACGACTCCGACGGAGTGCGTGTTCGTGAGGCCGATCGGCGAGGTGAGCATCCCGCACTGGCGGATCCACTCGAGCCCCGTCAGCTCGCCGTTCCCGTTCAGGCGGTGCGAGCCGGCGAAGACGGGCTCCTCCCAGGGGTTGCCCTCGTGCGGCAGAACGACCGTGACCCCGGTGCGGACCGAGCCGCCGGCGATCAGGGTCTCATGCCCGACGCGTACGCCGGGGACGTCGGTGATCGCGTTCGCCTCGCCGGGGGGCAGCGTCCCGATCCGGATACCTAGGTCTCTAGCTCGAGGCTTGGCCACGCGGGCAGCCTAGACTCCCACGTCGTGGAGGTGCTGCGCCGTCCGGACTCCGTGTGCATCGTCGCCGTGGACGGCGGGCTGCTCGTCGTCGTGCGGCAGACGCGGGCCGGCCCCGGCGAGCGGACGCTGGAGCTGCCCGCGGGGTCGATCGAGGAGGGCGAGACGCCGGCGGAGGCGGCCGCGCGGGAGCTCGTCGAGGAGTGCGGCCTGCGGGCGGGCGCGTGGCGCGAGCTCGGCTCGTTCTGGGCGGCGCCCGACTACTCGACCGAGCACGTTCACGCCTTCGAGGCGACCGAGCTCACGGACGTCGGCATCGGCGAGCGCGAGGAGGGCGACGACCTCGTCATGGAGCGCCTACCCCTCCGCGGCGTGCTCGCGGAGCTCTCGGACGCGAACTCCCTCGCCGCCCTCGCGCTCTGGCTCCAGGGCTGACGGCGTCCACAGCGTGTCCCCGCCGGCCACGGCCGGGGCCTGTCCCCTGAACGCGGCCGGCGGAGACGACGCCTACCCGCCGCCGTTCTCGCAGGGCGGACCCGGCAGCACGTGCGTCGAGGCGACGGGTCCCGTCTCAAGCGGGCACGTTCGGGGCCTGTCCCCGGACGTGCCCACCGGGGACCCCCGCCTTTCCACCGCGGCTGCGGACAACGTCTAGAAGCCGAGCAGGGCGACGCCGGCGGCGACCAGGACGGCGCCCGCCAGGCGCGAGCGGGGGACCGGCTCGGCGAGGAAGAGGGCGGCGCCGAGCGTGGCGATGACGACGCTCGTCTCGCGCACCGCCGCCACCGGGGCCGCCTCGGCGCGGGCGAGCGCGGCGAGCACGAGGCCGTAGGCGGCCCACATGCCGAGGCCGGCGATCACCGTCGCGGGGACGAACGCGGCGCGCAGCGCCGCACCGCCCTTGAGCCAGCCGATCCCGAGCGCGTAGCCGAACGCCGGCACGATCAGGGTCAGCTCGAGGTAGGTGACCGCGTTGGCGAAGCGGATGCCCTCATCGTCCACGAGGGTGTACGCGGCGATGGAGCAGGCGATGGCGAGCCCGAAGAGCACGCCGGCCGACCCCGCCGGCCGGGCGAGGCCGCGGACGAGCAGCACGCCGAGCCCGACCAGGCAGACGCCGAGGGCCTGGACGGCGGTCGTCTCGGCCCCGAGCGCGACGACGCCGGCGACGAGGACGAGGACCGGCGCGACCCCGCGGGCGAGCGGATACACGACCGAGACCTCAGCGCGCCGGTAGGCGGCGCCGAGCAGCGCAAAGTACACGAGCTCGAGCGCCGAGCTCGCCGCGACGTACGGCCAGGCCTCCGCCTCGAGCTCCCAGCCGACGGCCAGCACCGGCGCCATGACGACGACCGCCGTGAGGAGCGCGACCGCGGTGGCCGCCTCGGGGTCGCGGGCCCGCGCGATCAGCAGGTTCCAGGCGGCGTGGACGAACGCGGCGCCGAGCGCGAGCAGGAACGCGGACAGCGGCACGCTAGGCGGGCAGGCGGTCGCGCTCCCAGAGCACCGGGAAGAGCGGGTGCTCCAGCGCCGCTCCCGCCGGCAGCTCGTCGGCGAGCCCGGGGAACTCGGGCGAGGTCCTCCACGGCCGCGGCGCGTAGGTGACGTCGTCGCCGACGAAGCGCACGGAGAACGCCCGGCGGCGCCGGTCGCCCGACACGCCGCCCGCCGCGTGGAGCGTGAGCATGTGGAAGAAGACCGCGTCACCCGGCTCGAGCGCCCAGCCGAGGATCCGGAACCGCCCGGGCTCGCCGTATACGTCCGGCAGCTCCTCGAGGCTCCCCTCCGGGAACCACTTCGCCTCGTCGTCCAGGAAGGTGCGCGGCATCAGCCAGGGCCCGAGGTGCGAGCCGGCCACGAACTCGAGCGTCGACTCGCGCGGCACCGGGTCGACCGGCATCCACATGCTGCAGGCCTGCGTCCCCTCGACGTTGTAGTAGGGCTGATCCTGATGCCAGGGGGTGCGCTGCGCGGTTCCCGGCTCCTTGACGAGCAGGTGGTCGTGGAAGAGGCGCACGCGCTCGCTGCCCATCAGCTCGCCCGCGATCCGGGCGGCCGCGGAGTGTCGGATGAGCTCCTCGTACTCGGGGATCCGCTGCCAGTTGCAGAAGTCCTCGACGAAGCGCCCGGGGTCCTCGGGCCGGCTGGCCACGATCGCCGCCGGGCTCGGCTCCGCCAGGTTCCGCTCGATACCGCGCTCGACGAGCGCCACCTCGTCCGGGGAGAAGGCGCCGCGGACGCAGGCGGCGCCGTCCCGGCGGAAGTCCTCGGCCAGCGCCGGGTCGAGGACGGAGGTCACGACGGACGCGCCCGGCCGGCGCGCTCGCGCTCCGCCTGTGCATGCGCCGAGGCCTGGGCGCGCTCCTCGATCGCCCGGACGACCTCGGGCGGAACGTCGCCGTGGCCGAGAGCGGAGGCGACCAGCGCGGGGAGCTCGCGGCGATAGTCGTGTCCGGTCGCGCGGAACTCCACGGGGAACATCGTCCCATTCTTCACGTCGAAGAGAACCTGGAGGAAGGTGATTCCCGGCCGCCAGCGGAGACCGCTCGGGATGCGCGGATCCGGCGGACGGTCGGCCGGCAGCCAGCCGGGCCGCCGCCAGAGGAGCGTCGGGCCGGAGTAGCGCGTCACGGGGTCCTCCGGATGGGCGACGACCGTGAGCCGGCCGGCGGGCAGCGCGCGCGTCGCCGCCGCGACGAGGACGTTCGCGCCGTGGGGCGGGCCGACGAGGAGAGCTCGCGCCGGCCGGACACCGCTTGCCGCCGCGAGCGCGCCGGCGCCGATCCACGCACCGAGGCTTTCGCCGTAGAGGACGACCTCCGGCACGCCCGGCCGGGCCGCGAGAGCCTCGAGGAGGAGTCGGTAGGTCTCGATCCCCTTCGGCACGGCCTTCAGCGACCGGTAGGAGCGCTCGTTGCCGAACTGGAGCGCGACCGATGCCACGTCGCCGCCGCAGAGGTACTCCTCGGCCTCCACCGGAACGGGATGGACGAAGCCGGCGCCCGTGGTGCAGGCGACGAGGAGCCTGCTCCGCTCGAATGCCCCGAGGCGCTCGAGCTCCACAACCGCCAGCCGGGCCCTGGCGGCCGGGTCCGGCGCGCTCCCGAGCCCGACGTAGACCCTGATCGGGTCGGCCGCGACGTCTCCCGTGACGGCCTCGATCCGGACCGCCGGAGTCGCCAGGCCGAGGAACTTCCTCCCCTCACGGTCGAGCGTCTCGAGGGCGATCGCGCTGCCCTCGCCGACCGAGACCGTCGACAGGAAGTCGTAGGTGACGGACGCCTTGACGAGGTCCTGGGGCTCCCCGAGGCGCCGCTTAAGCGCGACCAGCTCGCGGGCTCCGAGCGCGACCAGCCCGCCCACCCACACCAGCGGCACGACCCTGAGCGGGGCGGGAGCACGGTCGACGATCCGGGCAGCGGGCTCGGCCGCCGCGCCTGCGAGCACGACCGTCGCCGCGGTCTCGACGGCGTCGGCGGGCGCCCGGCGCCGTCGCCCGCGAGCCCAGGCGCGACCGCCGAGCCCGGCCGCGGCGAGCGCGATGCTGCCGCCGAGCCGGCCGCCGGGAAGCCGCCTACCCACACGCCCCGCCAGCTCCTCCACCAGGAGTCCGGCCGCGGCGCCCATGAGCGCCGCGCCGCCGACGATCAGACGCTCGTCCGCGGCCGTCCGCGGAGCCAGCGACGGGCTCCGCGCGAGCGCCGCGGCGAGAGCGCCGACGACGAGCGCCCGGCCGGCCGTCCTCCGGGGGCTCGCGTACGTCGCCATGCGGCCGGAACGGTACCTCGCCCATGTCGGGCGTGCCCGACCGGCAATCCGACCGCGAGGCTCGCTCGTATGGGAGTGACACCTGGGTTCGAGGGAGAGACCTGCCCGGCAAGGCGCACCGCGCCGCCGCGCCGACGCAGACAGCTCGACTCGGGAACTCCGAGGGGGCAGGCCCGCCCGGCGCCTGCCCCTTCGACTGTCTGCGGGCCTGGGGCGCGTGTCGGGCGACGTTTGCGAACCGCGGCCGGCGGCAATGCTCTCCCCGTCACCGACGAGGGGGAACGCACATGCCGATGTGGGTGTGGATCCTGATCATCGTGCTGCTCGTGCTGGTCCTGTTCGGCGGCGTCGGCTACGGCCGCCGCGGCACACGGGTCTAGGCAGCGCACGATCGGAGCCGGAGGGGCCGGCGACGGCCCCTCCACGTTCGTCCGTTCAGTGCCCCTCGGGAGGCTCCCAGCCCTCGAGCACCGGGGCCTGCCAGTCGGTGCCGACGGTCTTCGACCCCTCCACCCACGGCCCAAGCTCGGGCTGCGGGAACTTCGCGTGCTTCTCCTTCAGGAGGATCCCGTAGGAGTTGCCGGACTGAAGGTGCTTGACCAGCACCTTGCGCGCGAGCTCGTGCTCGCGGCCCTCCGGGATGTCGAAGTAGATCTTGATGAAGGAGTTCGAGTAGCGGTCGAAGACGGCCGGGACGCCTTCCTCCTCGAGCAGCTCGACGTCCTCGAGCCAGTTGAGGTCCTCGCCCGGGGTCGCGGCGAGCAGGTCGACGTCCTCGACCTCGGCGATGTCCTCCTGGTAGCTGAACCGGTGGCCGGAGAGGTACTCGGCGTCGATCGCCTTGATCTTCTCGGGCTCTCTCGTGGACACGCCTAGTCCTCCGCGCCCGCGTACTCGGCCGGCTGGTCGGGGAGGTAGTCGACGGGGTACTCGATGTGCTTCTCGAGGAGCCGCTTGATCTCGGCGAGCGCCGCCTCCTCGGTGACGCCGGGGACGTAGTTCGTTCCCGCCAGCGGCACCTTGGCCATCGCGGCCGCCTCGACGGTGAGCGCGCAGAGGTCCTCGGGCTCGAGCGAGTGAACGTTTGTCTTCCCGCAGGCCCGCGCGAGCATCTGCACCTCGAGCGTGAGCGTGTGCAGGAAGTTGTAGACGCGCTCGGCGGCCTCGTCGACGACGAGGCGCTTGCGGAGCTCCGGGTCCTGCGTCGTGATCCCAACCGGGCAGCGGCCGGTGTGGCAGTGGTAGCACTGCCCGGCCGGGACGCCGATCGTCCCCTCGTAGTCGGTGACGCCCGGGATCTCCTTGTTGCAGTTGAGCGCCATCAGCGCGGAATGGCCGAGCGCGACCGCCTTCGCGCCGAGCGAGAGGCACTTGGCCACGTCGCCGCCGTTCCGGATGCCGCCGGCGACGACGAGGTCGATGTCGTCGGCGAGCCCCACGTCCTCGAGCGCGCGCCGCGCCTCGGGGATCGCGGCCATCAGCGGAATCCCGGTCTCCTCGGTGGCGATGTGCGGGCCGGCGCCGGTCCCGCCCTCGGCGCCGTCCAGGTAGATGATGTCCGGCCCGCACTTGGCGGCCATGCGCACGTCGTCGTAGACGCGGGCGGCGCCGAGCTTGAGCTGGATCGGGACCTGGTAGTCGGTCGCCTCGCGGATCTCCTGGATCTTCAGCGAGAGGTCGTCGGGGCCGAGCCAGTCGGGGTGCCGCGCCGGCGAGCGCTGATCGATCCCCGGCGGCAGGGAGCGCATCTCGGCGACCTGCTCGGTCACCTTCTGGCCCATCAGGTGGCCGCCGAGGCCGACCTTGCACCCCTGGCCGATGAAGAACTCGACCGCGTCCGCAAGCATCAGGTGGTGCGGGTTGAACCCGTACCGGCTCTGGATGCACTGGTAGTACCACTTCGTCGAGAGATCGCGCTCGGGCGGGATCATCCCGCCCTCGCCCGAGCACGTCGCCGTCCCGGCCATCGACGCGCCCTTGGCGAGCGCCATCTTCGCCTCGAGCGAGAGCGCGCCGAAGCTCATGCCGGTGATGTAGACGGGGATGTCGAGCTCGATCGGCTTCTTGGCGAAGCGCGCGCCGAGGACGGTCTTCGTCTCGCACTTCTCGCGGTAGCCCTCGATCACGAACCGGGTCAGCGTGCCCGGCATGAACATGAGCTCGTCCCAGTGCGGGATCGGCTTGAACATGGAGAAGCCGCGCATGCGATAGCGGCCGAGCTCGGACTTCATGTGGATGTCGTCGATGACCTCCGGCGTGAAGATCCGGCTGCGCCCGAGGACGGTCGGGTCGTGCTTCTCGGCAGGCATCAGTGCCCCTTCCAGTGCTGATCTCGTGCCTCTGGCGACAGCACGGGGTCGCCAGGCAAGGACGCAGGGAGGCTCGATATGGAGTCATATCGGGCCGACTGAGGACGCGGTCTGGCGGAGCCGTGCTCCGCCAGAGGTGCGGTGATCAGTGCTGGGAGGGGCACTAAAGCACCAGCTTTCGCTCGGAGGGCTCGAGGTGATCGTAGTTGTAGAGCTTCTTGCCGCACACGAACTTCTGCAGCTCGGGCGGGTCGCCGAGGCCGTAGATCCTGAACTTGCGCGCGATGAGCTCGGTGTCGGCATCGGTCCACTCGCCCGGCACGCAGTCGATCCCGAGCGACTTGACCGTGCCGCCGACGTAGATCGTCCCGTCGTACATGGAGTCGCCGAGGCCGGGGCCGACGTTGCCGAGGAGGATCTGACGGCCGCGCTGCATCATGAAGCCGGTCATCGAGCCCGCGTCGCCGCAGACGATGACGGTGCCACCCTTCTGGTCGATCCCGGTGCGCGCGCCGACCCTCCCCTTGACGACGACGTCCCCGCCGCGGATGGCGGCCGCGGTGAGCGAGCCGGCGTTCCCGTCGACGATGACGACGCCGGACATCATGTTCTCGCACGCCGACCAGCCGACCCGGCCGGTCACGCGGATCTCGGGCCCGTCGATCAGGCCGCAGCCGAAGTAGCCGAGGCTGCCGCCGAAGGTGATCCGGCAGCGCGTGAGGATCCCGACGCCGAGCGAGTGCTTCGAGCCAGGGTTGAGGACGGTGACGTCGGTGACCCCCTCCTCGTAGAGCAGGCGCCGCAGCTCGAGGTTGATCTGTCGCGTCGTCAGGTCGTGCGCATCGAAGGTCGCGCGCCCGTGCTCGACCTCGGCGGTGCGCGGCGCCTCCGCGAACGGCTCGGCGAGACCGCGCGCGTCGTACGTGATCCTCGATTCCCCTACCGTTGCCACACCAGCACCTCGCCCTCGTAGGGGTCGTACGTGTCGATCTCGCGGTCGACGACGGCGCGGATGGCGATCTCCTCGGACGCGAGCGCGACGAGGTCGTCGGCCTCGTAGAGCACGAGCGGCTTGGCCGCCATCTCGTCCTTGCAGACGCCGAGCGCGTCCTCGGTGACGGCGATGTAGGTGAAGACGCCGTCGAGCTCCTCCAGGGACTGGTTCATGGCGTCCTCGAGGCTCGCGCCCTCGCTCATCCTCTCGGCGAGGTAGACGGCGATGATCTCGGAGTCGCACTCGGACTGGAAGCGGTGGCCGCTGCGCTCGAGCCGGCGCTTCCACTGGAAGTAGTTCGTCAGCTGCCCGTTGTGGACGACCGCGACGTCGGTGAACGGATAGGCCCAGTAGGGGTGGGCGCCCGAGATGTCCACGTCGGACTCGGTCGCCATCCGCACGTGCCCGATCGCGTGCGTGCCCGTGAAGCCCTTGAGGTCGTAGGTGTCGGCGACCTCCTCTGCGTCGCCGAGGTCCTTGACGATCTCGAGCGAGTGCCCGAGCGACAGCACCTCGGCGTCCGGGATGTCCTCGATCCGGTCGGCCAGCTCCTTCAAGTTGCCGTTCGGGAGCGTGAACGCGACGCGGTACGCGTACTCGGTCTCCT
>DASPGT010000114.1:0-2664 GCA_035620475.1 Gaiellaceae bacterium
CGGAGCCGGGGCGCCGGCCTCAGAGGTGGCTCGCCGGGCGCCGAGGACGATGAGCAGGACCCCGACGGCGAGCACGAGCAGGCCGGCCACGAGCAGGCCGATCGCCAGCCAGAGCAGGAAGTTCGCCTCCGCGCCGACGCTGACGTCGGCGGCGACGCCGTCCGAGGCGTCGGCGTTCATGAGGACGATCGTCCACTCGCCCGACTCGGCGTCCCAGGTGGCGGTCTGCTCGCCCGGGCCCGAAGCGGACGCCACCCAGAAAGCCTGCTCGCCGGGCGGCCCCTGCGGCTCGCCGCCGGCGAAGAGCCGGTAGTCGACATCGAACGGGTCGAAGTCCACGTCCCGGATCTCGGCGCGCTCGACCCCGTCGAGGTAGGCGGCGACGTCGGCCGTGGGCCCAACCCCGATGAAGACGTCCGGCCCGGCGCTCTCGCCGGTGATGCGCACGTTGCCGAGCACGCCCTCGGTGAGGACCCAGTCCCCGCTCGTGTCCGTCTCGAACAGGTCGATGCTCTCCGACGTGATCGCGTACGACTCCGTCTCGAGCCGCTCGGTCGGCGTCGTCAGGTAGCCGTCGTCGTCGCGCTGGGTCAGGTCGGCCCAGAGGGCGACGCCGCCGGCGACGAGCAGCCCCGCCGCGATGAGCGCGACGATGCTCCCCAGGATGACGAGCAGGATTCGGCCGAGGGTCCAGTTCGTCCCGCCCTCGGGCGGCGGAGTCTGGGTGGGGGCGTCGGCAGCCATGGGAAAGCCCGGCACCGGCATCCTAGGTGAGCATGCGGCGGGACGGCCAGTGCGAGATCGAGGAGTTCCTGGCCGGCGCGCGCCGGCCGGCGCCGAGCGGTGGGGTCGAGGAGCTGCCGGCGCCGGTGCAGCGCTGGCTCCGCTGGTCGCGCGCCGGGGGCGCCGCGTTGCCGGCGACCGTCCGGCTCCTGCAGCAGGGCGAGTTCCGCGCGGGCGAGAAGCGCGGCTGGGCGCCGTTCCGGGCCGAGCAGTACTTCACCCTCGACCCGCCCGGCTTCCTCTGGCGCGTGCGGCTGCGCCTCGCGCCGCTCCTCTCGGTGACGGGCCGCGACCGCTGGGTGGACGGGGACGCGAGCATGCGGATGCGCCTGCTCGGCCTCGTCCCGGTCGTGAACGCGAGCGGCCCCGCCCTCGCCCAGGGCGCCATGCTCCGCTGGCTCGGCGAGACCATCTGGTTCCCGCAGGCGGTCCTGTCGCCGCGGATCGCCTGGGAGACCGTGGACGACGAGTCGGCGCGTGCCTCGCTCACCGCCGGCGGGCAGACGGCGGGGGAGACGTTCGTCTTCGACGCCGAGGGCCGCCCGGTCGAGCTCCGCGCCGACCGCTTCAACGACGCCCGCAAGGCGATCCTCCCCTGGGTGAACCGCAACGAGGAGTTCGGCGAGCTGGGCGGGTTGCGGGTGCCGGTGGCCGGCGAGGCGCTCTGGGCCTACGAGAACCGTGAGTCCCCGTACATCCGCTGGCGCGTCACGCGCCTGGAGCCGGACGTGCCCGAGCCGTTCTGAGCGTCGAGTTGAGACCCTCTACGGGTATCGAGGGAGAGAGAGCGTCCGTCCTTGGGATCGCTGATGCAGACTGCCGGACTCCGCAGATCGGCGCGCACGACGCTTCACGTCGGCAACCTCGACTACGCCTCCGAGAAGAGCGTCGTCGAGCGCGTCCTCGCGCGCCGGCCGGGCGTCGCCGCCGTCGAGGCGAATCCGGTGGCCCAGACCGCGACCGTCACCTTCGATCCGGCAGACCTCGATCGAGGAGCTCGCCGCCTGGACACATCCACGATCCGCTCGCCGAGGAAGGCCACGACGCGCCGGCTCAGGACCACGCGGCCGAGGAGCGAAGCGAGCACGCGCTCGGCCACGGCCACGGCGGCCATGCCGGCATGTCGATGGCGGCGATGGTCGCCGACATGCGCACCGCTTCCTCGCCGCGGTCGTCCCCGCGACGTTCTGGATCGAGGGCGAGGTGTTCTACGAAGCGGCCGCGTTCCTGGCCGCGTTCGTCCTTCTCGGCCCCTGGTTTGCTCGTGGCCGTCAACCGTGCAGGCACTGGCGAGCAAGGGGCGGACCGTCGTTCACGTCGCGATCGACGGGCGTCCGGCCGGCCTCATCGCTATCGCCGATCCTCCGCGCGAGACCGCGCGAGCGGCAGTCGCAGCGCTTCGAGAGCTCGGGATTCGACCCGTGATGCTCACAGGAGATACCCGGGCGACCGCCGCGCGGATCGCCTTCGAGGTCGGGATCGAGGAGGTTCTCGCCGAGGTTCTGCCGGGGGAGAAGGCCGCCAAGGTCGCCGAGCTCCAGGCAGCCGGACGGAAGGTGGCGATGGTCGGAGACGGCGTCAACGACGCGCCGGCGCTCGTACAGGCGGAAGTCGGCATCGCCATCGGCGCCGGCACCGACGTGGCGATCGAGACCGCGGACGTCGTGCTCATGCGCTCGGACCCGCTCGACTTCGCCACCGCCGTCACGATCGGCCGCGGAATCAGGAAGATGCGGCAGAACCTCGGCTGGGCGATCGGCTACAACTCGCTCGCGTTGCCCATCGCGGCCGGCGTCTTCGAGCCTTGGGGGCTGGTGCTCCGCCCGGAGATCGCCGCGATCTCCATGTCGGGCTCAAGCGTCCTCGTCGCCGTCAACGCAC
>DASPGT010000115.1:0-32438 GCA_035620475.1 Gaiellaceae bacterium
CTCCTCGAGGAAGCCGGGTACCGCGGGGTCGAGGCGGCCGACGCCGGCGAGGACGACGACCGCGAGGAACACGGCGGCCGCCGCCGCGATCGCCGCGGCCGTCTTCACGGGCGAGGAGCCGCGCAGGACGGCGGCGGGCTCGGCGTCTGCCGAGCCCGTCTCCAGGGGTCGCATGGGGGGGAGGGGCGTCATCGTTCTCGGGCGCGCGAAGTCCAGTTCCTGCTCGAACGCATCGGCGCCGGGCGTAGGCCACGGGAGGCAATCCGGTATGAAAACGGCATGAACCGGCCGCGAGCACCCGTCCGGGGGAGCCCGCCCTCACCCGGGGGGAGGAGGGACATAAGCCTCGACCTGAGCTAGAGGGCTTGCGGAGGACGCGCCGGGCTGCGCGTAGAATCAGCCCACATGGCCACGACCGAGGACCGTCCCGGCCTCGACGCCACGGAGGCGTGGCGCCGGGACCTGTACGAGACGACGCCCGAGCGGGACGCGCTCTTCACGACGATGTCGGGGTTGCCGGTCGACCCGCTCTACACGCCCGACACCGTCGAGACCGACTACGAGCGCGACCTCGGCTACCCGGGCGTCTACCCGTACACGCGCGGGGTCTACCCCTCGATGCACCGGGGGAAGCTCTGGACGATGCGGCAGTTCGCCGGCTTCGGCACGGCCGAGGAGACGAACGCCCGCTTCCGCTACCTCCTCGAGCACGGGCAGACCGGGCTCTCGACCGCCTTCGACATGCCCACGCTGATGGGCTACGACTCCGACCACCCGAAGTCGCTCGGGGAGGTCGGCCGGGAGGGCGTGGCGATCGACTCGCTCGCCGACATGGAGCAGCTCTTCGCCGGCATCCCGCTCGACCAGGTCTCGACCTCGATGACGATCAACGCGCCGGCGGCGATGCTGCTCGCGTTCTACATCTGCGTCGGCGAGCAGCAGGGGGTCGGCCGGGACCGGCTCCGCGGGACGATCCAGACCGACATCCTCAAGGAGTACATCGCGCAGAAGGAGTGGATCTTCCCGCCCGAGCCCTCCATGCGGCTCTGCGTGGACATGATCGAGTTCTGCGCGCGCGAGGTGCCCCTCTGGCACCCGGTCTCCATCTCCGGCTACCACATCCGCGAGGCGGGCTCGACCGCCGCGCAGGAGCTCGCCTTCACGCTCGCCGACGGCTTCGCCTACGTCGAGGCGGCCATGGCCCGCGGCCTCGCCGTCGACGAGTTCGCCCCCCGGCTCTCGTTCTTCTTCAACGCGCACATCGACTTCTTCGAGGAGATCGCCAAGTACCGGGCGGCCCGGCGCATCTGGGCCCGCGAGCTCCGCGAGCGCTACGGGGCGAAGAGCCCGCGCTCGTGGCTCATGCGCTTCCACGCGCAGACGGCCGGCGTCTCCCTGACCGCGCAGCAGCCCCAGGTCAACATCGTGCGCACCGCGGTCGAGGCGCTCGCCGCCGTCCTCGGCGGCTGCCAGTCGCTGCACACCAACTCCTTCGACGAGGCGCTCGCCCTCCCGACCGAGCACGCCGTCAAGATCGCTCTCAGGACGCAGCAGGTCCTCGCGCACGAGACCGGCGTCGCCTCGACCATCGACCCGCTCGGCGGCTCGTACTTCCTCGAGGACCTGACGAACCGGCTCGAGGCCGAGGCCTACGAGTACTTCGACCGGATCCGCCGGCTGGGCGGCGTCGTCCCCGCCATCAAGGAGAACTTCTTCCAGCGGGAGATCGCCGAGGCGTCGTTCCGGTTCCAGAGCGAGCTCGAGGCGGGGCAGCGCGTCATCGTCGGCGTCAACCGCTACCAGGAGCCGGACGAGCAGCCGATCGAGATCCTCAAGATCGACCAGGCGCTCGAGGACAAGCAGGTCGAGCGGGTGACGGCCCTGCGGGCGCGCCGGGACACCGCAGCCGCCGAGGCGGCCCTCGCGCGGCTCAAGGCCGACGCGGTGGTCGAGGGCACAAACCTGATGCCGGCCATCGTCGAGGCCTCGCGCGTGTATGTGACCATGGGCGAGATGTGCGACGCGCTCCGCGAGGTCTGGGGCACCTGGCGCGAGACGCCGGTCTTTTAAATTCTCAGCGGCCGCGAAGCGGCAAAGGCTCATCGTCTGAGCGGCGGCGCAGCCGCAAAGGCTCAGACAGGGAGGAAGGGAGCGCAGCTTCCTTCCGTTTACAGCATCGCTCCCACGCCGCCGCCATGAAAGATCTTGTAAACGATGTCTCAGCCTTTGCCGCTTCGCGGCCGCTGAGACTACACCCCTATGGGAGTCTCCACCCCTATGGGAGTCTCGCCGAACGGCTAGTAGCCGCCGCCGGGCGGGTGGAGTAGGCTCGCCGTCATAGGAGCGCCGGTTGGCCGCAGCCGACGCTCACATGCGAGGGCGTCGTGAGCCTTCCCTCTGACAGGCCCTCGCCCTTGGGGACGAGCGGGCCCTCCCGGAGACCAAGCGGGATGGCCCCTCGCCCCTGCTTCCGGAGCGTTGTCCCTCGCCGAGCCGCCTCCCCCATCCGGGGGATAGACGGGCGGGCTGCGGTCGGCGAGATTGTCGGGGCGCTGCTCCAAGCGCGCGCGGCCGCCCCCGATTGGTCGGGGGGTGGCCGCGCTCCGTTTCTGCGTACGACTGGGCGGTTAGAGGCTCTAAGCCGCCGCGGGGCTCTGTGCCGTCTGGAGCGGCAGCAGCCCGTGCACCTGCGCCCACCGGCTCGCCTCCGTCCTGTTGGAGACGTTGAGCTTCCGGTAGATGTTCGACAGGTGGAACTTCACGGTCTGCTCCGTGACCCAGAGCATGCGCGCGAGCTGCGCGTTCGAATGGCCTTCGGCCACGAGCGTGAGGATCTCCAGCTCGCGGCGCGTGAGGCCCCATGCCTCCTCGATCGACTCGCGGGAGCGCTCGCGCTTGCCGTTGTGCCCCCTGGCGAGGTAGATCGAGTGGTCGAACGCCTGCCGGATGGCCGACGCGAGGTCGTCCGCATGCGCCGTCTTCAAGACGTAGGCCTCGGCGCCCGCGGCGAGGGCCGCGTCGACGTACTGGGGATCGGAGAGCGCCGAGAGGACGATCACCTTGAGCTCGGGCGCCCGCTGCTTCGCGAGCGACAGACACTCGAGGCCGTCCATCTGGCCGTTCGCCATCTCGATCCCGGTCACGAACAGGCTGGGCGCGTGCTCCTCGATCAGCGCGAGGGCGTGCTCGGACGAGGTCGCCTTCCCCTTGACCTCGATCCCGATACGGGCCAGGACCTGCTCCACCCCCTCCAGCCAGAGGGGATGCTCATCCAGCAATACCGCAGTGCGATGCTCGGAAGGACTCATCGAAAGGGCCGCCTTTCGATCGGACTACACGAAGGACTTAGACCATAGCCCATCTTTTGGCTTGTGCAAAGTCCGGTGGAGAAACCTGTGGATCGAGGCTCCTGACCGGAAATGGGAAAGGCTGGGGATGGAGTGGAAAAGATCCGCCCCCTCGAACGTCTAGGCGGGCGCTAGGCGGAGGCGTCTGCGCGCTCGAGGTCGGCGAGGAGGAGGGGCGGCGCGTGCAGGTAGGAGGCCGCCCGGCGCTTGCGCTCGATGTCCTCGTACACGCGCTCGACGAGCTCCGTGTCGAGGCCGGCGGCCGCGGCCGCTTCCTCCGCCGGCAGCCCCCGGTTGAGGGCGTAGAGGCAGAGGTCGAGCTTGTCGAACGGGACCGAGAAGTAGAACTCCTCCTGGCTCTGCTCGAGCGCGTACGTATCGGTCGTCGGCGGGCGCTCGCGGATCACGGCCGGCACCCCGACCGCCTGGGCGAGCTGGTAGACCTGCGTCTTGTAGAGGTGGGCGATCGGCTTCACGTCCGCGGAGCCGTCGCCGTTCTTGACGAAGAATCCCTGGTCGTACTCGAGCCGGTTCGGCGTGCCCACGACCGCGTAGTCGAGCCGGTCGGCGTGGTGGTACTCGAGCATCTTGCGGACCCGCTGCTTGAAGTTCGTCGCGGCGACGACCTCGCGGTAGGCGGTCGCCGTCAGGCGCGCCTCGCGGCGCTCGCCGTCGGGCGACTCGGCGACGACGGTGAAGAGGCTGTAGCGCGAGCCGCCGAGCAGGCTGGGGAGGACGATCTTCGCCTTCCAGCCGGGCCCGTACTCCGGCATGACGGTGCGGATCGCGGCGTCGCGGCGCTCGTAGCACCCGGCCGCCTCGAGGAGGCCGGTGATGTCCTCGAGCACGGTCTCGATGCCCGCCGCCTCGGCCGCCACCCGCGAGAGGTCGAGCGTGTCGCTCGCGGACTCGCCCTCGGGCATGAGGACGCCGAGGACGCGCTCGGGCCCGAAGGCCCGCGCGCAGAGGAACGCGCACAGGCTCGAGTCGACGCCGCCGGAGATGCCCACCACAGCGCCGCGCCTGCGAAGGTCCTTGTAGACGGACTCGCGCAGGCGCCCGGCGATCTCGTCGACGGTTGCCGGCGGGTCGTCGAGCCGGAGCGCGTCCGCTGTCAGCGGCTTAGCCGGCGCCATTCGAGGCGGCGGTCTTCTCGCCGACGAAGCGGGTGATGTTCGCGATCGAGTCGAGGTTCTCGGGCAGAACCTCCTCGTCGGCGATCTGGACCTCGTAGCGCTCCTCGATGAAGCCGATGAGCTCGAGGACGCCGGTCGAGTCGATGACGCCCACCTCGATCAGCGAGTCGTCCCGGTCGAGGACGACGCCGTCCGCGCTCAGCGGGAAGTTGTCCTTCAGGAACTGGCGGACTTCCTGCTCGATGGTGTCGGGGCTCTGCATGACGGGCAAAGAGAAGTCGCCCGGAACCTCACGAGGCGACCGTCTGAGAATAGCAGCGACCCTCGGAGCTTTCGACCAGTCTTTCCTCGCCTTGCCGCGGGCCCCGCCCGCCCGTATCGTCAGGGACATGTGCGGCATCGCCGGGATCTACGCGCGCCCTGACTCGGCCGCGCCCGAGGGGCTCCTGCTCGCCATGGCGGGCGAGCTCCGGCACCGCGGCCCGGACGGCACCGGCCTGTACCGCGACGGGCGCTTCGGGATGACGAACAACCGCCTGGCGATCGTCGACCTGGAGGGCGGCGACCAGCCGCTCGCGAGCGAGGACCGCCGCTACTGGGTGATGCAGAACGGCGAGATCTACAACTACGTCGAGCTGCGCGCGGAGCTCGAGGCCCTCGGCCGGCGCTTCGCGACGACGAGCGACACCGAGGTGATCGCCCAGGCCTACGCCGAGTGGGGCCCCGCCTGCCTCGACCGGCTGAACGGCGACTTCGCCTTCGCCGTGTGGGACCGGCGCGAGCAGGAGCTCTTCCTCGCGCGCGACCGCTTCGGCGTCCGTCCGCTCTTCGTCGCCGAGCTCGACGGCGAGCTCGTCTTCGCCTCCGAGCAGAAGGCGATCCTCCGCCACCCGGCAGCCCGGCGCGAGCTCGACCCGGCCGGGCTCGTCGAGAGCTTCACGACCTGGTGCATCTCGCCCGACGCGTCCTCGTTCCCCGGCATCCGGGAGCTCGCTCCGGCGCACTACCTCCGGGCCGGGCCGGAGGGGATCCGCGAGGAGCGGCGCTGGTGGGACCTCCGCTTCTCCGACGCGCCCGACGTCTCCCCGGCGGCGCGTGCCGCGCTCGCCGAGGAGCTCGACGCGCTCCTCGCCGACGCCACCCGCCTGCGCCTGCGCGCCGACGTGCCGGTGGCGGCGTACCTGAGCGGCGGGCTCGACTCGTCGGCGATCGTCGCGCACGCGCTCGAGCAGATGGAGGAGACGCTGCACGCGTTCGGCATCGGCTTCGAGGACGCGCGCTTCGACGAGAGCGCCTACCAGGATCTCTTCACCGGCGCGCGCGGCCTCGACCTCACCCGCGTCACGATCGGCGCGCGCGAGATCGCCGAGCTTCTGCCGCTCACGGTGGAGATGGCCGAGAAGCCGACGCTCCGCACGGCCCCCTCGCCGCTCCTGCGGCTCTCGGGCGCCGTCCAGGACGCCGGGCTCAAGGTGGTCACGACCGGCGAGGGCGCCGACGAGCTCTTCGGCGGCTACGACCTCTTCCGCGAGAACGCCGTCCGCCACTTCTGGGCGCGCGAGCCCGGCTCGGAGATCCGCCCGCTCCTGCTCACGCGCCTGAACGCGTTCATCGGCAAGGATCTCAAGCGCTCGGGCGCCTTCCTCGTCGGCTTCTACCGCAAGGGCCTCGGCGACACGGACGACCCGCTCTACAGCCACCGGCTCCGCTTCGCCAACACGTCGCGGCTCCTCTCGCTCCTCGACGGCGGCGTGCTCGCCCGCGCCGGCGAGCGCGGCGATCCGGCCGAGCGCCTGGAGGCGCGGCTGCCCTCCTGGTTCGGGGAGATGACGCCGCTCGGGAAGGTGCAGTACCTCGAGATCGCCACCTTCCTCGAGGGCTACCTGCTGCACACCCAGGGCGACCGGATGCTGATGGGCCACTCGATCGAGGGGCGGTTCCCGTTCCTCGACTACCGCGTGGCGGAGTTCGCCGCGGCGCTGCCCGACCAGCTCAGGCTGCGCGGGCTCACGGAGAAGTACCTCCTGCGCAAGGCGGAGGAGCCCCGGCTCCCGGCCGAGATCGCCTCGCGCAAGAAGCGGCCGTACCGGGCGCCGATCGTCGGCGCCTTCGTCGGCCCGGAGGCGCCTGCGTACGTGGCCGGGCTGCTCGACGAGCGGAGGCTCGCCGACGCCGGCCTCTTCTCGCCGGAGGCCGTCGCGCGGCTCGTGCGGAAGTGCGAGGCAGGCGCTCCCCGCGACGCCGTGAGCGAGACGGACGAGATGGCCCTCGTCGGTGTCCTCTCCGTCATGCTCCTCCACGACCGCTTCGTCGCCGACCCCCGGCCCGCCGAGCCGCTCGTCCCCGACCGGGTCGTCGTGGGAGACGAGGTGCGCGCTCCGCAGGCGCCCACGCCCGCCGCCGCATGAACGTCCGCCTCCTCCACGAGACCCTGCTCGCCTCGGCGGAGCGGGTGCCGGAGCGCGAGGCCGTCGTCGCCGGCGCGGCGCGGCTCTCCTACGCCGAGCTCCTCGACCGCTCGCTCCGGCTGGCCCGGGGGCTGCAGGAGCTCGGAGTCGGGCGGGGCGACCGTGTGGCGATCTACATGGACAACTCGGCAGGCTGCGCGACCGCGCTCTACGCGACCCTCCTCGCCGGCGGCGTTTTCGTCGTCGTTAACCCGCAGACGAAGGAGGACAAGCTCCTCTATGTCCTCGACGACTGCGATGCGGCGGTCGTCCTCACGGAGGGCAGCCTGACGCGGACGGCGCTCGCGGCTGCCGCCTCCGCGCCCAGCGTGAAGGCGGTCGTCGCCGACTCGGCGCCCGCGGGCGTCGAGGGCGCGCTCGCCTTCGAGGACGTGATCGCTGCGTCCGAGCCGGCGCCGGCGGCGCCCGGGACGATCCCGCTCGACCTCGCCGCGCTCATCTACACGTCCGGGTCGACCGGCTTCCCCAAGGGCGTGATGATGACCCACCAGAGCATGGTGTTCGCCGCAGGGTCGATCGCGCAGTACCTGCGGCTCGGGCCCGACGAGCGCATCCTCGGCCTCCTCCCGCTCGCCTTCGACTACGGCCTCTACCAGCTGCTCATGAACGTCCTCAGGGGTGGGACGCTCGTCCTCGAGCGCTCCTTCGCCTTCCCCGCGCAGATCGTCAAGCGGGTGCAGGAGGAGGAGGCCACCGTGTTCCCCGGCGTCCCCACCGTCTACGCGACGCTGCTCTCCATGCGCAGGTCGATGGAGTTCGAGCTGCCGAGCGTCCGCCGGGTGACGAACACCGCGGCCGCGCTCCCGGCCACGTTCCACTCGGAGCTGGCGCGAATCTTCCCGAACGCGCTCGTCTTCGCCATGTACGGGCTGACGGAGTGCAAGCGGGTCTCGTACCTCGAGCCCGAGCTGCTCGCGGAGCGGCCGACCTCCGTGGGGAAGGCGATCCCGGGGACGGAGACGATGGTGCTCCGGGAGGACCTGACGCCGGTCGAGCCGGGAGAGACGGGCGTGCTCTACGTGCGCGGCCCCCACGTCATGGTCGGCTACTGGCGGAAGCCGGAGCAGACCGCCGAGATGATCGTCGAGGGCCCGCTCCCGGGCGAGAGGATGCTCTGCGCCCAGGATCACTTCACGGTCGACGAGGAGGGGTTCCTCTACTTCGTCGGGCGCAGCGACGACATCATCAAGACGCGCGGCGAGAAGGTCAGCCCGATCGAGGTCGAGAACGTCCTCTTCGACATCGAGGGCGTGAAGGAGGCGGCCGTCATCGGCGTCCCCGACGAGGTGCTCGGCGAGGCGATCAAGGCGTTCGTCGTCCTCGACGAGGGCGCGGAGCTGACCGCGCAGGAGATCATCGCGGCCTGCAGGACGCGCCTGGAGAACTTCATGGTGCCGGCCGAGGTCGAGTTCCTCGACGCGCTCCCGACGACGGCCACCGGCAAGGTCCGCCGCAAGAGCCTCAAGGATCCCGCGGAAGCCTAGGCCGCAAGGGCCGCGGCCGCTGTCCCCGGCGGACACGCCCAGGGGTCAGACCCCGGGACGTGGCCGGAGGGGACGTGGCCGGCGCATGGTTGCGGGCCTGGCGGCGTTTCCTCCTGGCAGGAACCGCCGCAAGCGGCCATGGCCCCGGGCCAGGGCCGGAAAGGACGTCAGCGGCGGCGGACGCCGCCGCTGTAGGGGAACTTCTCGCAGAGGTTGTCCTCGAACACGACGTTCTGCGCGGTGGGGTCGACGTTGCACGTGGAGACGCCGAAGTTGCAGAGGCCGACCTCGCCGGTGGCCAGCTCCTCCTCCCGCTCGGCCGGGTTGCCCGAGCGGAAGAGGCCGTCGACGACCCTCACGTTCTCGGACTCGCCCACGTTGATCGCCCGCCGGCAGGCGACGACCCGGCAGCGGATGCACTGGTAGTCGGCTGGGACGAGCGCGGCCGCGCCGCCCAGGGAGATGTCGATGCCGGCGGAGGCTCCCGTGCACGTCGAGCGCTGCTCGTCCCAGTCGCCGACCTCGAGGTCGACGAAGGCGATGTCGTTCGCGCCCAGGGCCTGGATCCCGTCCTGGTGGGCGCCCGGCCCGCGCGGGCCGCAATCGATCGAGCCGGTGATGTCGATGTCGGTCGCCTCGATCTTCACCGCGAGGGCGTCTCCCGTCCCGCCGACGGTGCGCCCGTCGCCCTGGATGTCGAGGATGAGGTCGATCGCCTCCGTGCCGTCGCCGGTGCACCCGCTCGTCAGGTCGACGATGCCCGCGACGGTCTCCACGGGCCGCGTGAACCGCGCGGTGACCTTGAGCGGCAGCTCGCCGCCGAGCGAGCGGGCGTACGCGGCGAGCGGCTGGTCGCACGTCCACTCGCCGTCGTTCAGGACGAGCTCCGCGCCCGGGACGCACCCGCTCGTGTCCTCGTAGTTGCACGCACCCCCGCCGGAGCCGCCGCCGTCTCCGGTACCGCCCCCGTCCTCGGCGGCCGTCGCGGCGCTCCCGCCGTTGCCCTCGTCGTCGTCCAGGACGAGGACGGTCGCGCCGACGCCGACGGCGGCGCCGACGACCAGGAGGGCGAGGGCTGCGAGTGCCTTCTTCATCGAGGATGGACCCGAGGCGACGTCCCCGGTCGCCAAGCGGCCAACGCTACCGGAAGGCCTCGCCCTAGCGGCGCACGACCATGAGGCTCTTCGTGAGCCCGAGGAGCTTCTCGCGGTGGATCTCGCCGTCGGGGAAGAGCCGCCGCAGGTCGCCGGCCGAGAGCAGGTTGGCCTCCTCCCAGGAGCCCTTCTCCCGCCAGCCGAGCGTGAAGTGCGCGTTCAGCCACCGCTGCAGCCGCTCGGGGAAGAACTGGAAGAAGGGGAACTGGTAGTGCGGCTCGATCGGGAACCACTTGTTCGGCGTCTGCACGTAGTAGCGCTCGGCGACGCGGCGGATCTCGCTTGCGAACGCCGGCTGGAGCTCCTTCGGGATGTGCTCGATCACCGAGCTCGAGAAGGCGAGCGGGAACTCCTTGTCGCCGTAGGGCAGCTTCGTCGCGTCGCCCACGGCCACGGTGACGTTGTCCTGCTCGAGCCACTCGCTCTCGAGCGGGTTCAGGTCGACGGCGACGATCTCGTTCGTCCGGTTGAACCGCTCCAGGGCCGCGCCGGCGCCGGCGCCGACGTCGAGGATGCGCTCCCCGGGGTCGACCCGGCAGAGCTCGAGGAAGCGCGCGTAGCGGTTCTCCCGCCAGCGGCGCACACGGTCGCTCGTGTGCGCCCAGTTACGGGTGCGCGCATAGATGAACCCGGCCATTGGGCTCTTCTTAGCATGGATTTCCGCGCCGGGCGTCCAGCCTGTCCCAAGACTGGCCGAACGGTCAGCGGCTCTCGGGGTCGTACGGCCAGGGATCGCAGTAGTTGCCGAGGACGACCGTGTTGGTCGCTTCGCCGGGCGGCGCGACGCAGGGCGGCGAGTCGAAGCGGCAGAGCCCGGTCTGGCCGTTGGCGAGTAGCCCGACGCGGTCGGCGGGGTTTCCGGTGCGCCACTTCGAGTCGATCACCTTCGAGCCGTCGCTGAAGCTGAGGAGGTACCCGCCGTTGCAGGAGACGCTCTTGCAGCGGATGCAGGCCATGTCCTGCACCGGGTTCCCGTTGACGCTGCCGGGGACGAAGGTGCCGGCGGCCCCCTGGCAGGTCGCCGTGCCCGTTTCCCAGTCCCCCCACTCGAAGTCGATGAACTCGATCGTGTTGCCGCCCTGGATCTGGGCGCCGTCCTGGTGGGCGTCGTCGTTCGCCCCGTCCTCGGGGATGCCGTTCTCGCCGACACCGCGCGGCCCGCAGTTGGCGTAGCCGGTCAGCTGGATGTCGCTGGCCGTGAGGCGAACCTTGATCGCGTCGGCGGTGCCGCCGTACGTGCGCCCGTCGCCCTCGACCGCGAGGATCAGGTCGACGGTCTCGTCCTCGCCGTCGCCGACACAGTCCTGGCGCAGGTCGACGGCGGCGGGGTTGAGGTCGGCGTACGTCGTGAAGTCGATCTCGACGAGCAGCGGGAGGTGGCCCGGGCCGGGGCCGATCGGGTTCTGTGCGGCGTAGTCGGCGAGCGGCCGGTTGCAGGTGAACTTCTGGTTCAGGAGGCTGATGCGCGACCCGGCGACCGCGGCGCAGCCGGTGGCGTCGTCCCGCGAGCAGCTGCCGGAGGGCGGCGGCGGCGGGGGCGGCACCGGGATCCCGATGACGAGCTCGGTGGCCTCCGAGGTGGCGGACGCCGAGCCGGCCAGGTTCGTGCCCGTCTCGCGGACGCGGATCGTCCGGTCGACGTCCTCGTCGGCGAGCAGGTACGAGGCACCCGTGGCGCCGTCCACGTCGACGCAGCCGCCGCCGACGATCCCGCAACGCTGCCACTGGTAGGCGAACGCGATCGGCTCGGTGCCGCTCCAGGTGCCCGGGATCGCGGTCAGCGTCTCTCCGATTCGCGCCGTACCGGAGATCGTCGGGAGCGTGACCGGCACCGGCGGGTCGCCGGGGTCGATGACGGGGCCGGCGGGCCCCGAGGAGACGGACGCCGAGCCCGCGTCGTTGGTCGCCGTCTCGCGGACGCGGACCGTCAGGCCGAGATCGTCGTTGCCGAGGGTGTAGCCGGCGCCGGTCGCGCCGTCGACGTCGGCGCAGGCGCCGCCCGCGTCGCAGCGCTCCCACTGGTAGGCGAGCACGAGCGGCGGCGTGCCCGCCCAGGTGCCGGGCGTGGCCAGGAGCGTGCGGCCGAGGTACGGCGTCCCCGTGATCCCCGGCGGCGTCAGCGGCGCCGGCGGCTCGCTCGCCTGGCCGACCTGGGCGGTGGCGTCCGAGCTCGAGGAGACCGAGCCGGCCAGGTTCGTCGCGATCTCGCGCACGCGGATCGTCCGCTCGAAGTCGTCGGGACCGAGGAGGTAGGTCGGGGCGGTGGCGCCGGCGACGTCATCGCAGCCGCCCCCGACCGGGCCGCAGCGCTGCCACTGGAAGGTGAAGGCGATCGGCTCGGTTCCGCTCCAGGTTCCCGGGCCCGCCGTGAGCGTCTCGCCGACGTGCAGCGCCCCGGCGACCGTCGGGAGCGTGAGCGGCACGGGCGGGTCGCCGGGGTCGACGACCGGGCCGGCGGCCGCCGAGGCCGCGGACCCGGACCCGGCCTCGTTCGTGGCGGTCTCCCGCACGCGGATGGTGAAACCGAGGTCGTCCGGGCCGAGGAGGTACTCGAGCGAGATTGCCCCGGGCACGTCGGTGCAGCTTCCGCCCGAGGCGTCGCAGCGCTCCCACTGGTAGGCCAGCGCGAGCGGCGGCGTCCCCGTCCAGGCTCCTGGGACGGCTGCGAGCGTCCGGCCGAGGAGGGCAGGGCCTGCCGTCGCCGGCGGGGCGACCGGCAGGGGCGGCTCGATCGCCAGGGTGATCTGGGCCGTCGCGTCCGAGGTCACGGACGCGGTGCCCGCCGCGTTGGTGCCGGTCTCGCGGACGCGGATCGTGTGGTCGACGTCGCCGCCTGCGAGGACGTAGGCGGGCCCGGTCGCTCCCGGAATGTCGCTGCAGCCGCCGCCGACCGGGCCGCACTGCAGCCACTGGAAGGCGAAGGCGATCGGCGGGTCGCCCGTCCACGTGGCCGGCGAGGCGGTCAGGGTCTGGCCGACGCGCAGGGCCCCCGAGATCGTCGGGAGCGTCTGCGGCACCGGGGGGTCGCCGGTCTCCAGGACGAGCTGCGGCGCCTGGCCGCCCTCCTTCGAGGTGAGCACGAGCTCGGCGGTCGAGGTCGGCATCGAGACCAGGAACGAGACGGGCGTCGCTCCGGCGACGACGCTCGTGACGTCGATCTCGTGCCAGCCCGCCTGCGAGAACGGCGCGACGGTCGCCACGAGCACGCCCGGAGCCGGGGCGTTGCCGTGCGTGATGCCGGCCTCGGTCCAGTTCGGCGAGGTGGCGTGCACCTGAAAGCCGGTCGGCCCCGCCGTCTGCGCGAAGACGCGGAGCGTCGCCGACCGGACGCCGGGCTCCATGACGTCGAAGCGGACGAAGGCGCGCTTCTGCGGCGTGTCGTTCACGCGCATGACCGCCTCGCTCCCGAAGTTCCGGGCTGGGAACCGGCTCGTCACCCAGGCGTCGCCCTGCGCCGTCATCGTGACGGCGGCAAGCGAGCCGGACGCCGCAGAGAGCGCAACAGCCAACGCAACCGCGATGGTCAGAGCCGCAGACTTTCCCATCAGTCCTCTCCCGGGGACCGGGCGAGCCTACACCGTTCCCGGTGTCAAGTCACGCAGCGGGCCGGTGTCGCGCGCCGCCCGCGCGAGACGGGCGACGCGCGGTTGTTGGCAGGCTTACTCGCCGTCCCATGCGCCCCATCGGCCGGAGGCGCCCGGCCGTCGAGGAGAGGATCCCTCGGGCGGGGGCTGGAGGGCGGCCGTTTCCGGCCGGGATCCGGAAAGGGCTAGTAGCGGCGGCTGTACGGCCAGCGGTCGCAGAACTGGCCGGAGATCCGCGTCCCGGTGGACTCGCCCGGCGGGATCAGGCAGGGCGGCGAGCCGTGGTTGCAGAGGCCGGTCTGGCCGTTGGCGAGGATGCCGCGTCGCTCGGCGGGGTTCCCCGAGCGCCAGCGCGAGTTCCGGACGACGGTGTCGACCGCGTGGCTGATGAGCATCCCGTGGTTGCAGGAGACGCTCCGGCAGCGGATGCAGGCCATGCCCACGACCGGCCAGTTGTTCACGCTCCCGGGGACGAAGGTCCCGGCGGCGCCCTGGCACGTCGATCGCCGCTTGGCCCAGTTCCCCCACCTGAAGTCGAAGAAGTGGATGTTCCGGCCGCCCTGGATCTGGGCGCCGTCCTGGTGCTGGTCGTCCCTGTTGTCCGGGATGCCGTCGGGGCCGACGCCCTGCGGGCCGCAGTTGGCGTAGCCGGTGATCTGGATGTCGCGGGGGTCCTCGCGGATCTTGATCGCGTCCACCGTGCCGCCCTTCGTGCGCCCGTCTCCGCCGATGCGGAGGATGAGGTCGATCGTCCGCGGGTTCCCGTCGCCGCGGCAGCCGCGGCGAATCTCGACCGTGCCGGGCTCGATGTTGACGTAGCGCGTGAACTTGAGCTGGACGAGGAGCGGCAAGCGTCCACCGCGGCTGCGCGCGATCTGGGCGAGGGGCCGCCTACAGGAGAAGCCCCGGTTCGTCCGCACGATCCTCGAGCGGGGCTTCTGGCGGATGACCTGCCGGTGCGTCAAGTTCGCGGGCGCCGCCTGGGCGACGTCGGCGGCAAGGGTCGCGCCGAGCTCTGTCGACTCGACGGCACCCGCCAGGCCGGCGAAGACGAGCGCGACGAGCGCGAAGAGACGCTGGGCGGGGGCACTCACGGGCGGCGACGTTAGCAGGGCAGGACGAGGACTCCGGGCATCCGTGCGGGCTTCCCTCCGGGTTCGCGGCCGAGCCACCGCGTCCTGTGCAGGGAAAACGTGGGCCTGTAAGGATTTCCTGAAGCTTCCTGCTACTCGAGGTAGCCCAGCCCGCGCAGCCGGCGCTCGACCTCCGCAGCGCCCTCCTCCTCGAGCTCGGCGCGCTCGGGGGCGAACTCGGCGGGCGCCTCGTCGTCGTAGGCGGGCGGGCGCTCGTCCAGGAGCTCCGGCTGCAGGGCCTCCACGAGGATGCGGCCCTCGAGGTCGGCGGGAATCGCCTCGCCGAGCAGGTAGAGCATGGTCGGCGCGACGTCCACGAGCTCGCCGCCCACCGGCGCCCCCGCCGCGACCGCGGGGCCCGAGAGGACGATCAGCCCCTCGTGGCGGTGGCTGCCGACGTAGGACTGCTCGGCGCCGCCCTCGATCTCGATCGTGTCCCACAGCGAGTCCGACCGGGTCTTCAGGTTGCCCTTGCCGAGCCAGGCGTAGCGGTCGAACTCGACGAGCAGGTCGGGCACCTTGGCGAGCTCGGGCCCGTGGAACAGGTCCTCGCGCTCGTGGACGCGCGCGACGATCCGCTCGCCGTCCGGGCCGCGCAGCTCGAGGAGGCGCTCGGCGATCTCGTCCCGCACGCGCTCGTACTCCTCGCCGGGCTCGACGATGCCGTGCTCCTCGCGGCCGCGCACGTTGAGCACGATGTTCCCGAAGGTGCCGTAGGAGAAGGCTCGCGTCCCCTCCCAGTCCATCACCGTGTAGTCGCCGCGCTCGATCGCGCGCTCGCGGAGGCCCGGGAGCCGCTGCTTGGCGGCGTTGCGAAGGCTCTCGGGCAGGTAGCGGCGCAGGCCGAGCGCCTCGCCGAGCAGCCTGCGGCCGGCGACGCCGCCGCCGGTCGCGTAGGCGAGGAAGCCTTCCTGCGCGAGCCAGGCGTTCAGGTTGACGACGCCGTGGAGGGGGCCGGCGCCGTGGTCCGAGACGACGAGCACGTTCCCGCCGGCGCCGAGCTCCGCGAGCGCCCCGGTCGCCTCGTCGAGGACGCGGTAGACCTCGGCCACCGGGCTCGCCAGGCCGTCGGCCTCCCAGTCGGTCCAGCACAGGTGGTGGATGTGGTCGGCGGCCATGAAGACGACGAAGAGCAGCTCGGGCTCGAAGCGCTCGGCGAGCCAGGTCACGATCTCGACCTTCTGCGCTGCCGCCCGGCGGACGAGGTCGAGGTCGAGCTTTCCGTCCGTGAGCGGGAACTTGTTGTCCAGCTCGAGCGAGCCGAAGCGCTGCCGCAGCTCGGTGCGCAGCTCCTCCGGATAGGTGAGCCCCTGCTCGCGCGCCGCCGCGTCGAACCCGGCGAAGGCGAAGCCGTCCACCTCCGGCGCCGGCCAGGTGAAGGGGACGTTCACGATGCCCGTGCGCCGGCCCGAGCGGCGAAGCCGGTCCCAGACCGCCGGGGCGCGCCGGAAGCTGCCGTTCACGAGCCGCAGCTGGTACCCGCTCTCGTCGCGCTCGGTGAAGTCCCAGATCCCGTGGCGGCCCGCGTTGACGCCCGTCACGATCGTCGCCCAGGCGTGCGGCGTCAGCGGATGCGTCGTCGAGCGCAGGACGCCGCGGGCTCCCGAGTCGCACAGGCGGGCGAGGTTGGGGAGTTCCCCGGCGGCCAGCATCGGGTCGACGACGTCGAACGTCGCCGAGTCGAGGCCGATGACGGTCAGGTCTGGACTGGACACCCGGGGAGACGGCAGCTACAAGTTAGGAACCACCCTACTGAAGCACGCTCATGGGAATGCGGCTGGAGGAGTCGCGGGGAGGCTTCCCATCCGGTGTCTGTGAGAACCTGTCCCAACTGCGGCCAATCCACGCGCGACGACGATCGCTTCTGTTCGAGCTGCGGTCAGCCGACCGACCCGCGCCGTACCAGCTCGATCGCGCCTGACGAGCGCGGCCGCCGGACGGTCGCCGCAGGCGCGACGGCCAACGTCGCCGGCTACGCGCACGCGCTCCGCCGCTTCTGGTGGGTGCTGGCCATCGGGGCGGTCTTCGCGCTGCTCGCCGCGCTCTCCGCGCGCTTCTCGATCAGCGTCCTCCCGCCCGGGCTCGAGGAGAAGGAGGAGGTCAGCTACACGTCCGAGTCGCGCCTCCTGATCACGAGCGCCCAGAACCCGCACTTCCGCAGCAAGGAGACCATTCTCGTCCCGCAGGGCCCCGCGGCCGCCGAGGAGACGACGACCGACGAGGAGACCACCACCGGCGAGGAGCCGGCCGCCGAGGGCGAGGAGGAGCAGCAGGACGAGCGTCTCGTCCCCTTCTCCTCGATGCCCGACCTCAATACGATCGTCAGGAACGCGAACACCTACCCCTACATCATCGAGTCCGATCAGGTGGCCGAGTACCGGCAGCGCGAGTTCGGCGACCTTCCGGGCAGCATCACCGCCCTGGGCGCCACCTCCGTCGTCACCGCGAACCGCGTCGAGCTCTCGGAGATCCCGGTCATTCGGCTGATCGCGGTCGCGGGGACGCCCGAGGACGCGGTCAGCCTCGCCGACAAGACGGGCAAGGCGTTCATCGGCTGGCTCGAGGAGTTCCAGGTCGAGAACGAGATCCCGCGCTCGGACCGGATCGTCGTCGACCAGCTGAACGTCCCGCGCGGGGCGATCGCCTCGGCGGGGCCGTCGACGACGCTGCCGGTCCTCGTCTTCATCGTCGTCTTCGCAGCGTTCTGCGTCCTCGCCATCCTCCTCGACCGGCTCCTGCCGCCGCGCCAGCCGCGCCCGGCCCGGGCGTCCGACGTCGAGCAGCTCGAGCCCGTCAAGGTCAAGAAGACCGCGTAGGAGGGGTTTGGCTCACGTCGAGCCGCAGTCCGAGCGCCGACCCGCGGCCGTCGCGCTGGCCGCCTTCGGCGGCTTCTCGCTCCTGATCGGAACCCTCCTCGGCCCGAACGAGGCGGTCGCCGGCGCGGCGGTCTTCATCGTCGCCGCCCTCCTGGCGATGCGGGAGATGTCCACGCCGACCGTGACGTGGCCGAACGCGATCGCGGGCTTCGCCCTCGTCATCTGGCTGATCCCGGCGCGCGGCTACCGCCTTCCGATCACGCTGCCGTTCAACCTCGAGCCCTACAGGATCGTCCTCGGCGGGCTCGTCCTCGCGCTCGTCGTCGCGGCCGCGCGGAAGCGCCTGAAGCTCGAGTTCCTCGGCTTCGGGGCGCCGCTCGGGATCCTCGCCGCCACCGCGACCGTCTCGGCGATCCTGAACTACGACAGCATCGGGCTCGAGCTCGGCGACCCGGGCGCGTTCAAGGCGCTCTCCTACTACCTCGGCTTCCTCGCCGTCTTCGTGCTCGTCGCCTCGACGATCAAGACGCAGGCGGCGATGGACACGGTCGTGCGCGCGCTCGTGATCGGGGCGACGATCGTCGCGTTCTCCGCCATCTACGAGTCGCGCTCGGGCTACAACGCCTTCGACCACCTGGCCGAGTGGATCCCCGCGCTCATCCGCGAGAGCCGGACGGTCTTCAGCGACCGCGGCGGGAACCTTCGCGTGTACGCCTCGGCCCAGCACCCGATCGCGCTTTCGGCGGCGCTGTTCATGACGTTCCCGCTCGCCCTCTACCTGATCGGCCGTGCCGGCTCCCGCCTGCGCGCCCAGCTCTGGGGGGCGGCCGCGGCCGTGTGCGCGATGGGAGCCGTGGCGACCATCTCGCGGACGACCGTCATCATGGGCCTGGCCATCCTGGTCGTCGGGCTCTGGGTGCGGGGCCGCCAGGTGCTCCGCTTCTGGCCGCTCCTGCTCGTCCTTCCGGTCGCCATCCACTTCGCGGTGCCGGGCGCGCTCGGCGGGATCTACAAGGCGTTCAACCCCCAGGAGGGCCTGACGAGCGACCTGACGACGCGCTCCGGGGAGCAGGGCTCCGGCCGGCTCGCCGACGTGGAACCCGGTCTGCGGGCGTGGAGCGAGTCGCCGATCTACGGCAACGGCGTCGGCACCCAGGTGACGACCGGCGAGACCGGGGCGGCGATCACGGCCGACCGGGCCGTCGGCGCGGTCATCTTCTTCGACAACGAGTGGCTGAACACGCTCGTCTCCCTGGGCGTGCTCGGGGTGGTCGGCACCGCCTGGTTCATCTTCGGGAGCCTGATCGTCGTCGGGAGGTTCGCCCGCAGGGTGCGTGGCCCGCGAAGCGAGCTGGCGGCTGCGTGCGCGGCCGCCATCGGCGCGTTCGGTGTCAGCATGTTCGTCTTCGACGCCTTCGCGTTCGTCCAGTCGACGATCCTCTTCTTCGTCATCGCGGCGCTCGGCCTCCAGGCACGCCGCCTCGGCCCGCGGCCGGCCGACTCCTAGCCGAGGAGCGAGGTGCCCCGCATCGAGGCGGGGACGTCGAGCCCGAGGAGCTCGAGGGCCGTCGGGGCGACGTCGAGCAGGTGCGCCCCCTGGCGCTCGCCCGGGGCGACGCCGGGCGCGGCGAGCACGAAGAGGCCGTCCTGGGCGTGGTTCGCGTCGTCCGGGCCCGTGTCGTTCTCGAAGGTGTGGATGCCCTCGTCGCCGCCGACCGTGCCCACGGAGCGCCACAGGAGGTCGCCGAAGTGGACGATCAGGTCGGGCGCGATGCCGTTCACCTGCTCGTAGGTCTCCTCGGGGACGTGGACGCGCGTGCCGAGGGGCTCGCCGTTCTCGTCCGGGATGGCCGCCAACCTCTCGGCCAGCTCGCGGCGGACGCGCTCGTAGTCCTCCTGCGGCACCGTTCCGTCGGGCTCGCGGCCGGCGACGTTCAGGAAGATCCGCGAGTAGTAGCCGCCCTCGCCCCAGGCCGCCGTGCCCGACCAGTCGATCCCGGCCTCGCGCAGCGGCACCGCCTCGTCGGGATCCGTGAGCGTCGCCAGGTAGCCCTCGCGGCGGAGCCACTCGTTGACGCGGATCCCGCCGTCCATCCGCTTGCCGCCGTGGTCGGAGACGACGAGCACGGCGGTGTCGTCGCCCGCGTGGGCGAGCACGCGGCCCATGAGCTCGTCCACGTGCCGGTGGTAGTCGAGGATCGCGCTCTCGTACGGGTTCCCGGGCACGTGCTTGCGGTGCTCGGGGTCCATCATCTTCCAGAAGCCGTGGTACATGCGGTCGACGCCCATCTCGACCATGGCGAAGAGCTCCCAGGGCTTCGTCCGGAGCAGGTGCTCGGCGAGAGCGAAGCGCCGGTCGGTCATCTCGTAGACCTGGCGGAGCAGGTAGTCCTTGTCGTCGGTGCGGAAGTCGCGGACGTCGAACTGGTAGTCGCCGACGGTCTGCTCGATCTCCCGCTTGAGCATCGGCGGGAACGTGTACTGGCTGTCGGTGGAGGGCGTCAGGAAGCAGCTGACCATGACGCCGTTGAGCGGGCGCGGAGGATAGGTGCCGGGGACGCCGAGGACGATCGAGGGCTTGCCCGCGCGCGTGGCGTAGTCCCAGAGGCGCGGCTCCTTGATCGCGGTCGAGTTGGCGATGTAGAGGCCGTCGTAGGAGTGGTCGGAGCGGTTGCGGAAGCCGTAGACGCCCAGGTCGCCCGGCGTGCGGCTCGCCATCATGCAGGACCAGGCCGGCACGGTGATCGGCGGGATCACCGACGTCAGCGTCCCGTAGGCGCCCTTCTCCATCAGCCCGGACAGGACCGGCAGCTCGTCCCGCCAGCGGTCGAGGAGGAGCGACGGCTCCGCGCAGTCGAGCCCGACGATCATCACCTTGCTCATCGCGCGAGCAGCTCCCGGTAGAGGCCCTCGAGGTCGCGGGCTCCCTGCGTCCACGTGAGCTCGTCCCTCCGGGCGAGCGTGCGCGCCCGCAGGCGGGCCAGGAGCTCGGAGTCGCCGGCCGCGAGCCGCAGGTGCTCGGTGAGCGCGGCGACGTCGCCCGCCTCGTGGACGAGCCCGTCCTCCAGGTGCGTGCAGCGGGCCCCGGCGGCGTCGGAGACGACGGGGACGCAGCCGGAGGCCTGCGCCTCGTAGGTGACGAGCGCGCTTCCCTCCTCGACGGTGGGCAGGAGGAGGACGTCGCTCTCCCGCATCACCCCGGCCACGTCGCCGACGAAGCCCCTGACGGTCACGCTGGGATGGCGCAGCCGGTCGGCGAGGAGCTCGTCGTAGCCGGGGTAGAAGTCGCCGCAGATCGTGAACGTGCCGTGCTCCGCGGCGCCGGAGGCGAGCCAGGCGTCGAGGGCGTAGTGGAGACCCTTGCGCGGCTCGCAGCGCCCGACGAAGAGCGCGCGCAAGCCAGGCGCGCGGCCGTTGACGCCGGGCGCCGGCGGCGGGAAGCGGGCGGGGTCGAAGCCGTACTGGTGGAGCCCGAGCTGCTCCCGCGGGAAGCCCCGGTCGACGAACGTCTCGAGCGAGAACTCGGAGGGGACGGCGACGAGGTCGACCGCGGCGTACTCGCGCTCCTCCAGGGCGAGCGCCTCCGCGTCGGCCGTGTGCGAGTGGCCGGCGGGCTGGGGGAGGCCGAGCCGGGCCGTCTCGGCGGTGACGCGCTCGTAGGCGTAGCCCGTGTGCGTGTTCGGCGCCTCGCGGACGCTGGCGACGCCCGTCTCGCGCGCCGCCGCCGCGGTCTCGACGGTGGCGCGCGGCCAGCAGTGGACGACGTCGAAGCTCCCCTGCCCGCGACGCAGCGCCGCGGCCACGAGCCGGTCGTGGCGGCGGTAGGCGCGCGCCCGGCCGAGCGCGCGGTGGGGGATCCGCCTCCCGGCGAGGGTCAGGGTCGTGACGACGTCCGCCGCCCCGGGGACGTCGCGCGCCACGGCGGTGGCGTGGACGTGCAGCTCGTGCCCGAGGCCGGCGAGCTCCGTCGCCTGGTTCCACGCGGTCGTCCCGATCCCGGGCGCGCCGATCGTGTCCGGGAAGCTGTAGAGGATCCGGAGCGGTGCCGGCGCGGGCTGCGCCATCAATCCTCGAGGTAGCCGAGGGCCTGGAGCCGGCGGCGGATCGCCACGACCTCCTCGTGCGTCAGCCCGTCCTCCGCCGCAGCCGCCGAGGGCGTCTGGCTGGAGACGAGGTCGCGCAGGACGTACACGCAGAACTCCGTCACCGAGTGGAACCCCGTGCCCTCGATCACGAGGCGCAGCCGCTCGTAGAGCGGGCGGGGGATCTTGAGGGTGACGTCGTCGCTTCGAGCCCGGGCCATGGACACTTCTGGGAGAGTGTCCTTCGAGTGTAGCGGCCGCCTCCGCCGAAGGTCTGGACCGTTACCCTGGACTTGGCACGGGGCTCGGAATCGCCTAGGACTTTGAGTAGGGAGGATGCGGGAGTGAAGAGCCGGAGCTGGAGCGAGGCGCTGCGATCGTTCGCGGACCCGATGACGTACTTCCAGGCCGTCCGCCTCCTCCACTACTACAGCTACTCCCACGTCCGCCCGCGCCGCCGGCTGACGCTCGGCGAGGGCGCCACGATCGCCCCCAACGTCTCGCTGCGAAACGGCGAGCGCATCACGATCGGCCGCGGGTCGAAGATCGGCGAGCGGGCCTACATCTGGGCGGGCGACGGGAGCGGGAGCGTCACGATCGGCGAGGACTGCCGCCTCGGGCCCGAGGTCTTCGTCACCGCTTCCGACTACGGCCTCTCGCCCGACGCGAAGATCGCCGAGCAGGAACGGAACGAGCGCGACGTCGTCATCGGGAACGACGTCTGGCTGGGAGCGCGCGTGTTCGTCGGCGCGGGCGTGACGATCGGCGACGGCTCGGTCGTCAGCGCCGGCTCCGTGGTGACGAAGTCGCTGCCGCCGGGCTCGGTCGCCGTGGGGAACCCGGCGCGGATCGTCCGCCGGAGGGAGGACTACGCGGACGCCGCTCCGAAGGGGGAGCCGGAGGGCGACCCCGACCCCGTGACGACCCACGCGTGAGGCCCGACGTCTCGATCCTCATCGTCACGTACCGGTGTCGTGACGCGGCACGGGCGTGCCTGGCGTCCCTGCGCGACACCGTCGACGTCCCGCACGAGATCGTCGTCCTCGACAACGCCTCCGGCGACGGCACGGTCGAGATGGTGCGGGAGGAGTTTCCGGACGTCCGCCTGATCGCCTCGGAGGAGAACCTCGGCTTCGCGCTCGGCTGCAACCGGGCCGCGGAGGCCGCGCGCGGCGAGTACCTGCTCCTCCTGAACCCGGACACGGAGGCGCACGAGGGCGCGGTCGCCAACCTGCTCGCCTTCGCCCGGGCCCATCCGGAGCACGGCCTCTACGGCGGCAGGACGCTCGACCCGGACGGCTCGGTGAACCCCGGCTCCTGCTGGGGCGCGCCGACGCTCTGGAGCCTCTTCTGCTTCGCCACGCTCCTCACCTCCGCGTTCAAGCGGACGCGCCTCTTCGACCCGGAGTCGCTGGGCGGCTGGAAGCGCGACACGGTGCGGGAGGTCGACATCGTCACCGGCTGCCTCCTGCTCGCGCCGCGGACGCTCTGGGAGGAGCTGGGCGGCTTCGACACGCGGTTCTTCATGTACGGCGAGGACGCCGACCTGTCGCTGCGGGCCGCGGCGCTCGGCTACCGGCCGGCGATCACGCCGGATGCGGTCGTGACGCACGAGATCGGCGTCTCGTCGGCGGCCCGCGAGGACAAGCTCATGCTCCTCTTCCGCGGTAAGGCGACGCTCCTGCGCAAGCACTGGCGCGGCCCTCGCCTCCGGCTCGGCCTCGGCCTGCTCGTCGCCGGAGTCCGGCTTCGCTCGCGCATCTCCGGCGGCCCCTGGACGCAGGTGTGGCAGAACCGGGCCGACTGGCTGGCCGGGTATCCGGAGGCCGCGCCGCCGTCGCGTGAGGACGCCGCCAGGGAGATCGGCGCGGCCTCCTAGTCACGGCCGGGCGCGATGAACGACCAGCAGCACACCTTCCTGGGCTCGCTCAAGTGGGCCTTCTACATGACCTGGGCGGACCGGGCCTTCTCGGTCTTCTTCACCTTCCTCCTCGCCGCCATCCTCGGCCCGCGGGACTTCGGGGTCGTGGCGCTCGCGCTCATCTACATCGCGGTCGTGCAGCTCTTCCTCGAAGGCGGCATCCAGACGGCCGTCGTGCAGCGGGAGGGGCTCGAGGAGGACCACCTCGACTCGGCGTTCTGGGTGAACCTCGCCTGGTGCGTCCTCCTGGCGGGAGCGAGCTTCGCCCTGGCCGGCTGGTGGGCGCGCCTGAACGACGTGCCCGAGCTGAAGGACGTCGTCCGCGCGCTCTCGCTGATCCTCGTCTTCTACGGCCTGACGATCGTCCAGCTGGGGCTCTTCCAGCGCGAGATGCGCTTCCGGGCGCTGGCGATCAGGGAGACGGTCGCCGTGCTCGTCGGCGGCGTGCTCGGGCTCGTCCTCGCGCTGCGCGGGGCCGGCGTCTGGGCGCTCGTCGCCCAGCAGCTCGGCTTCGCCGGGACCCAGCTCGTGCTCCTGTGGGCGATGGCCTCGTGGCGGCCGCGCTTCCGCTTCTCCCGCTCCCACGCGCGCGACCTCCTCGGCTTCTCGAGCGGCGTGTTCCTCTCGAACCTCGGTGGCTTCCTCAACCGCCGTGCCGACGCGCTCCTCATGGGGATCTTCTTCGGGCCGACCGCCGTCGGGCTCTACCGCCTGGCCGACCGCTTCTCCGACAACGTGCTCGAGCTGACGATGCGCCCGGTCGGGCACGTGTCGCTCCCGTTCTTCTCACGCCTCCAGAACGACCGGCCGGCGCTCAGGGACGCGGTGGCGTCGAGCATCAGGACGACGCTGATCCTCACCGTCCCGGCGATGGCCGTCATGGCCGCGTGCAGCGACTACCTGATGGCGCTCATGGGCCCCGAGTGGGAGCCGGCCGCCGACGTGCTCAAGCTGCTGGCGCTCGTCGGCATCGGCAAGGCGGTCGTCTTCTTCACGGGCCCGCTGCTCTTCGCCGTGGCGCGCCCGCACCTGCGGGCCGCGATGCTCTGGGCGCTGGCGGCGGTCTCCGCGGGGACGGTGCTCCTCGTCGGCTGGCTGCTCACGGACGACTCGGCCCGCGACCAGGCGCTGGGGATGGCGGCGTCGCGCGCCGCGTACTTCCTCGCCATCGTGATCCCGGTGAACGTCGCCGTCGTCTGCTGGATCACGGGGCTCCGGCCGCGCTCGTTCCTCCCCTGGCTGCCCTCGCCGCTCCTCTCGGCGGCGGCCGGGATCGCCGCCGTCTTCCTCCTCGACCTGACCGGCCTCCTGGGCGCGCTCCCGCCGTTCGCGGCGCTCGTCGTCGCCGGCGCGGTGTCGGGCCTCTCGGCCGGAGCGGTCCTCTTCGCGCTCGAGCCGCGCGCCCGCGCCCTGGCCCGCCCGCTCCTCCGCAAGCTCCGGCGCCCCACCGGGACGGCGACCGCCTGAGATCGACAGAATGGAGACGAACGACCGATGACCGAGACGACGACCGGCAGCACCGTCCTCCCCGAGGGCCTCGCCCTCCCCGGCCCCTGCGTGATCGGGGCGACCGGCGGCTCCGGCACCCGGGTGGTCGCGCGCATCGTCCGCACCTCCGGCCTCTACACCGGCGAGAAGCTGAACCCGTACGAGGACGCCGTCGAGCTGGGCTTCTTCTCCGACCGCTGGATCGACCGCTTCGTGCGTGCGGGCGGCGACGTGACCGCGGAGGAGCACAGCGCGATGGAGTCCGACATCCGCGCCGTCCTCGCCGACCACCTGTCGACCGTGCCGGAGAGCGCGGCCGCCTGGGGCTGGAAGGAGCCGCGCTCCATCTACCTGCTGCGCTTCTGGAACGAGACGATGCCAGGCTTCCGCTTCGTGCACTTCCTCCGGGACGGGCGCGACATGGCCTTCTCGGAGAACCAGAACCAGCTGACGAAGCACGGGCCTGCCGTCCTCGGCGACGAGCTCCGCAAGGCGAAGACCCACACGCGGTCGATCGCGCTCTGGAACCGCGTGAACCTCGCGGCCGCCGACTACGGCGAGCGCGTCCTCGGCCCGCGCTACCTGCGGGTCCGGTTCGAGGACCTCTGCGCGGAGCCGGCGGACGCCATCGGCGCCATCCTCGGCTTCTTCGGGCTCGAGGGGGACGTCGAGGCGGCGGCCGCGGAGGTTCGCCCGCCGGACAGCCTCGGCCGCTGGCAGCTCCGCCGGCGCAAGGTCATCGACGAGATCACCGAGACGGCCGGCCCCGCGCTCGAGCGCTTCGGCTACCTCTGAGCGCTCGAGCCGAGGCGGTCGGCGAGGGCCTGCGCCTGGAGCTCGAGCGCCTCGCGCGCCGCATCCGTGTCCGCGAACGGGGCGAGGAGCCCCTCGATGTGGAGAAGCTGGTCGACCCGGACGCGCCCGTTCTCGAGCGGCTCGAGCACGAACTCGTACTCCCAGTCGCGGACGCCCGGCATGAGGAGCCGGTCCTGCCAGCGCAGCTTGCGCTCGGGGCGGTAGATCAGGATCTTCGCGTCGAGCGACTCCGGATCGTGGCCGGGGAGGACGACCTCGAGGTCGAGCTCCCCGCCCTCGCGCGCATCGCCGGAGGCCGACGTCACCACGGGATTCCACTCCGAGTAGGCGGAGAAGCCGGCGAGCGTCTCCCAGACCTCCCGCTTCGGGCCGTCCACCGTCGTGCTGAGCGAGACGGCCCTCGCCGGCCGGTCGAGCGCGGCGCTCACGCCGAGGGCGACGAGACAGGCCACGGCGAGGCCGGCGAGGGCGAGCAGGGCGAGCCGCAGCGGCCGGGGCACGTCACCCGCCGTTGCCGCCGGCGAGGCGGCCCCGCCAGCGGCGCTTGAGGCTCGTCAGCCGGCCGCTCCGCGCGAGCACGGCCTTCGCGGCGCCGGTGAGCCCGTGCAGGGCCGTGCGGGCGACGTTGAGGGAGACCGCCTTCGCCGTCGGCGCGAACTCGGCCACGTCTTCCTCGAGGCGCTGCGTGTCGCCGAGCTGGCGCTTGTAGATCGCGTCGCCGAAGCCGAAGTCGAGCGTGTGCACGGACCCGTCCGCGCAGAGGTCCTCGATCAGGCGCATGAGCAGGTAGCCGCCCGGCCGGTCGGGGGAGTACGCCGGGTCGAACCCGGTCGGGCCGAGGCCGAAGACACCGCGGTAGGCGTTCCCGTGCCAGAACGCGACCGGCTCTCCGTGCAGGTAGAGGACGTAGCCGCGGAACCAGCCGCGTTCGAGCGCGAGCTCCGTGAGCGAGCGGTGCGGCTCGCCGGTCGAGAGGCCGACGCCCAGCGCGTTCTGGTAGGTCGTCCGGTGGACGCGCTCCGAGTCGCGGAGGAGCTCGTCGAGCTCGGCCGGCGAGCGGAAGACGCGGACCTCGAGCGCGTCACCGTAGGTCTCGGCCAGCGTCGAGAGGTCCTTGCGGGCCTGCCAGCGGACCTTCTTCTTCCGCGAGGCGAGGTACTCGTCGAGGGGGCGCGCCACGCTCGTGCTCCAGTGGACCGTCGGGCCGCCGTTCCGCTCGCGCCGGAGCCGCGACGTGCCCACGGCGGCGGCCGTGTGCAGGGCGCTGCCGGGCTCGAGCATCCTCAGGCGCACCAGGTCGGCGTCCTCCGGCTCGAGCGAGCGCTTGAGGCCCGAGACCACGAGGGCCGCCCGCCGCTCGTCGACGGGGCCCAGCACGCCGCCGTAGGCGACCGTCAAGGTCCGCAGCCTCGTCGAGAAGGCTGTCGTGTAGCCGAGCTTGAGCGCCATGTCCGCGATCTCGATGCGTCCGGCGACGATCGTCGGCGTGCCGCCGTTCTCCCCGACCACGACCACGTGTGGCCGCACGACCCCCGGGGCCTGCCGAAGGTACGTCTGGAAGAAGTCGATGTCGCTCGTGAGCTGCGGCCCCTGGAGCTCCTCCCAGAGCGGGCGCAGGTCCTCGACCTCGGCGAGCGAGCGGGCGACCACGAGGTCCTCGGGCTCCTCGTCCGTCTCCCTCGTCCGGGGCGGGCGCTGGCTGCGGCGCCCCGTGCTCGTCCCCGTGGGCGTGCGGCCGCCGTCGACGACGAGCTCGCTCGACATGATCCCGCCCGGACCGCGGGCCGGCGTCGCGCCGACCTCCAGCCCGGCCAGAGCGAGCGTGCTGACCGCGACGAAGAGGCACGCTGCGATCAGGCGGCGCAGCATCAGCGGGTCGCCTGTTCGGCGGCCCGGCTGCGCCGGCGCTGCCGTAGGCGGCCGACCGCTCCGGCTCGCTCCGCGGCGCCGCGGGCCGCCTTCGTCGCCCCCTGGAAGGCCGTGCGCGTGAGGCCGAGCGCGAGCGGCCGTATGCGAGGCTGGAAGAGGAGGACGTCCTCCTCCCATCGGCACTCGTCGCCGAAGTGACGCTTGTACTCGGCGTCGCCGAACCCGAAGTCGAGCGTGTGGATCGAGCCGTCGGACGCCAGATCCTCGACGGCCTTCATGAGCAGGTACGTGCCCGGCCGCGCGTCGGCGAAGGCCGGGTCGAAGCCGGTGGCCCCGATCCCGAAGACGCCGCGGTAGGCGTTGCCGTGCCAGAAGGCTGCGGGCTTCTCCTGCAGGTAGAGGACGTAGCCGCGGAACCAGGCGCGGTCCATGGCCAGCTCGGTCAGCGCGCGCTGGACGCGCTCGTCGGAGAAGCCGACGCCGAGCACGGCCTGGTACGTCTCCTGGTGGATGTGCGCGGAGTCGGCGAACAGGCGGTCGATTCCGTCGCGCGTCCGGAAGACCTCGACCCGCGCCTCGTCGCCGTACGTCCGCTCGAGACGCTTCGCGTAGCGGCGCACACTCTCCCGCCGCCGGCGCGAGCGGCGCGCCAGGAACTCGTCGAGCGAGCCCGGGATCTCCGCGCGCCAGTGCGCCATGCGGGTCGGGAAGTGCTCGCGGCGGAAGAACGGCGCCCCCGCGAGCGCGGCCGTTCGTGCGGGCGAGTCGACGTCGAGCATGCGCAGGCGGACGACGTCCACCTCGCCGGGCTCGACCGACCCCGCCAACGCCCCGAGGAGCTGCGGCGCGGTCGTCTCGTCCACGCGCCCCATGAGGCCTCCGTAGGTCACCGTGAGCGAGCGGACGGTGGGCTCGAGGACGGTCTTCGGCCCCAGCCGCGCGGGAAGCGGGACGTCCTCGACCCGGCACGAGGCCAGCGCGACCGGGCCGTCGTCGTCGTGGAGCACGACGGCATGCGGCCTGACGGCCCCCGCGGCGTTCCGGAGATACGCGAGCACGAACTCGAGGTCGCTCGTGACGAACGGCGTCTGGAGCGTCTCCCAGACCTGCCGGAGCGCCAGGACCTCCTCGACCGTGCGGGCAACCTCGACCCAGGTCAGCGCCGGCCCCTCTCTGCGAGCCGGTCGCGCCACATCCGGCGCGCCGAAGCGAGTCCGCCGGTGCGCTCGAGCACGGCCTTTGCGGCCTGCGAGGCGACGACCACCCCCGTGCGCGCGAGATTGACGACGACCGGCCGCGGCCGCCGCGCGAAGAGGAGGACGTCCTCCTCGGCCCAGCTCTCGTCTCCGAAGTGTCGTTTGTACTCCGCGTCCCCCAGCCCGAAGTCGACCTCGTCCGCCTTGCCGCAGAGCTGCTCGATCATCCTGCCGAGCACGAAGGTCCCCACTCGGAGATTCCTGTGCTCAGGGTCGTATCCTGTCGGACCCGTATAGAAGATGCGGCGGTAGAGCGTCCCGTGCCAGAAGGCGGCCGGGGCCCCGTCGAGGTAGAGCACCCAGGCCTTGAGCCAGCCGCGCTCGGCCGCGAGCCGCCTGAGCGACCGGGCGGGCTCGTCGTCCGAGAAGCCGGCGCCGAGCCCCCGCTGGTAGGTCTTCTCGTAGACGGCGCGCGTGTCCTCCACGAGCCGCGGCAGGTCGTCCGGCGACTCGAAGAGGCGAAGCGAGAGCCCGTCGCCGAAGCGCTCCTCGAGGCGCCGGGAGTAGCGCTGGAGGTTCGAGCGGGTCTTCCCCGACCGCTGCTTGAGGTAGTCGGCGAACGTCTCGGGCAGGCGCGCCCGCACCCGCAGGAACGGCTCGGTGCCGTGCCCCCGGACGAGCGCGCCCGGCCGCGTGGTGGCGAGCTGGTGCGCAGGCGATCCGACGTGGGCCCGCACCCGGGCCAGGTCCAGCGACTCGTTCCGCAGGGCGTCGAGGAGGGCGGCCAGGAGGGGCTCGGCCTGCTCGGGGCCGGCGACGACCAGGCCTCCCTGCGCGATGGTGAGGACGTCGAGCCTCGGCCTGTAGACCGTCGCGTACCCGAGCCGCGCGCCGAGGCGGACCTCGCCGACCCAGCCGACCGCCAGCGCGTCGGGGCGGCCGTCCCGCTCGAGCAGCGTCACGTGGGGGCGCACGGCGACCGGCGAGTGGCGGACGAACGTCAGGAGGTGGTCGGGGTCGGATGCGGGGTTGTCGACGCGCAGCTCCGCCCAGGCGCCGCGCATCGCGTCGACTTCCTCGGGCGTCCGGGCGACACGGACGGTGTACGCGCTCATCGCCGCGGGCCCCGCAGGGCGGCCTTGACCCGGCCGGCCCTGGCTCTGGCCTTCCGGACGAGGCGCCGCCTCCCGTAGCGGCGGAAGCCCTCCCGCTCGAGCTCGGCGGCGTCCTCGGCCGTCAGCTCGAGCCCGCGTGCGCCGACGTTCTCCTCGAGGTGCGAGAGGGAGGAGGTGCCCGGGATGGCGAAGGCGGCCGGCGAGCGCAGCACCCAGGCGAGCGCGACCTGCCCCGCCGTGGCGCCGTGCCTCCGCGCCACGGCGGCAAGCGCCCCGGCGGGCGCGGAAAGGAAGCCCTTGCCGAGCGGCGCCCAGGCCACGAAGGCGAGCCCGTCCCGCTCGCAGCGCGCGAGCACGGGCCGCGAGCTTCGCTCGACGAGGCTGTAGCGGTTCTGCACGCTCACGATCCCGGCGGCAGTCCGCGCGCGCTCGAGCTGGCCCGGGCTGACGTTGCAGACGCCGATGTGGCGGATCTTGCCCTCGCCCTGGAGCTCCGCGAGCGCGCCGACCGACTCCTCGACGGGAACGGCGGCGTCCACGAGGTGCAGCTGGTAGAGATCGATGCGCTCCAGGCCGAGCCGCCGCAGGCTCCCCTCGCATGCCGCCCGCAGGGACTCGGGCCGGCAGTCGGCCTCCCACTCGTGCGGGCCGTGGCGGCGGAAGCCGCCCTTCGTGGCGATCAGGAGCCCGTCGTAGGGGTGGAGCGCCTCGCGCACGAGCTCCTCGGCGACCTCGGGCCCGTAGGAGTCGGCCGTGTCGAAGAGCTGGACGCCGAGCTCGGCCGCGCGCCGAAGAAGGGCCCGGGCGGCGTCCGGGTCCCGCGGCGGGCCCCAGGTGCCGCGGCCGGTGAAGGACATCGTCCCGAGCCCGAGGCGGCTCGGAGTCCAGTCCCCGAGGGCTCCCGGACGAGCGGCGGGGGCCGTCACGCTAGGCGCTCCGGGACGGATCGAGCCGGCGGCGCCACGCCCGCCGCAGGGCGGTGGCATACCCGCTCCGGCCGAGTGCCTTATGGCCGAGCGCGCCCGCTCCCAGAAGCGCGCTCTCGGCCAGGTTGACCGCCAGCGGCCGCGGGCGCTGCTCGAACACCACGACGTCCTCCTCGAGGGTGCTCGTCTCTCCGAAGCTGCGCTTGTAGTCGGCGTCCCCGAAGCCGAAGTCGAGCATACGCACGCTCGGATCCGCGCAGAGACCCTCGACGAGCTTCATGAGCAGGTACGTTCCAGGCCGGCGCTCGGCAAGCGCAGGATCGTACCCGGTCACCGTCGTCGAGAAGGTGCCCTGGTAGGCGTTGCCGTGCCAGAACGCGGCCGGCTCTCCCCGGAGGTAGAGCACGGCCCCCCGGAACCAGCCCCGGTCCATCGCGAGCTCGGTCAGCCGCCGCGTGAGCTCGTCGTCCGAGAATCCGACCCCGAGCGCCCGCTGATACGTCCGCCGCTGAACGCGCTCCGTGTCGGCGAACAGCAGGTCGAGCTCCGCGCGGGTCGTGAACGTCCGGACCTCGACGTCCCCGGGAAACGCCTCCTCGAGCCGCCGCTGGTACCGGCGGACGTGCCGCCGTCTCTCCTTCGACTGCGCCGCGAGAAAGGCGTCGAACGAGTCCGGGATCGTGCCGTGCCAGTGGCGCTGCGGCGGGGAGAACCGGCGCCGGCGCAGGACCCCGGCACGGTCGCAGGCCGCCGCATGGAGAGGCGACCCGACGGCCAGCATCCGCATGCGCGTGAGGTCCACCGGCTCGCCCAGCGTGTGCCCCAGGCTGTCGAGGACCACCCCCGGGTCGGGCAGGCCGGCTCCGAGGAAGCCTCCGTAGGCGACCGTCAGCATGCGCAGGCGGGGGCTGAAGCCCGCGTAGCCGACGCGCGCGGGGAGCCTGGCGTCCTCGAGGCGCGCGGCGACCAGGGAGACGGGCTCGCCCGCGTACTCGACGACGAGGACGTGCGGCCGCAGGACCCCGGGGACGGTCTGCGTCACCGTGAGGAAGACGTCGATGTCGCTCGTGAAGTTGGGGCCCTGCAGGGCGGCCCAGGCGGGGCGGAGGCTCTCGACCTCCTCCACGCTCCGCGCGAGGTGCACCGAGTAACGCTTCCCGGCCCGGGGGTTGCGCCGGTCCCGGGCGCGCGTCGCCTTGCCCTCGACCGTCGTCCGCGCCGTCGACCGGCCGCCGTCGACGATCAGCTCGCTCGACATCGTTCCGTCCGGCCCCCGGGCCGCGGAGGTCCCGAGCTCCAGCCCGGCGCCGGCGAGCACCGTGAGGTAGGCGAGCACCGCGACGCCGAAGCACCGGCGAGCTCGCGCGTGTCTCGGCTCGTGCCGGCCGGCGCCGCAGGTCGTCGCCGCTCTCACCGGAACCCGGTTCCCTGGCCCTCGGCCGGCGGCGGGAAGAGCGCGTAGCGCGTCGCGCTCGCGCCGAGCGTCCACTCGGCGACGACGAGGCGGGGCAGGTAGCGGACGAAGCGGCGCTTGAGCTCGGGCTGGGTCTCCAGGCGACGGTAGATGACGGGCAGCCGCAGGAGCGCGAAGTGATGGAGCGGTACGCGGGCGAAGAAGCCGCGCACGAGGCCCTCGTCGACGACGCGGCGGGTCCTGACGATGCCGTAGGCGGTCCGGCGCTGCTGGCGGCGCAGGTCGGCCCACGTCTCCCGGTCGTGGTCGTGGTGGGCATGGAAGCGGGGGTCGAAGACGAGGGCGTAGCCGGACTTCGTGGCGTCGGCGCAGAAGACGCCGTCCTCGCCCCCGTAGCTCTCGTCCCAGCGGAACGGGACGTTCCTGGGCACGGCCACGCAGTAGGAGGAGAGGAACGGCACCCGGCGCGGCTCGCCCAGCGGGAGGTAG
>DASPGT010000116.1:0-20724 GCA_035620475.1 Gaiellaceae bacterium
CATGTCCCGTGCGCGAATGCAAGATCTGACCCCAGGGCTTCTGGGGAGGACGGGCTATGGGCGGGCGGCGGCCAGGACGGCCTTGACGATGCCGTCGTAACCCGTGCAGCGGCAGAGGTTGCCGGAGAGCGCGATCCGCACCTCGTCCTCGGTCGGCGAGGGGTTGCCGGCCAGCAAGGAGGTCGCTGAGATCAGCATCCCCGGCGTGCAGAAGCCGCACTGGACGCCGCCGTGCTCGAGGAACGCGCGCTGGAGGGGCGACAGCTCGTCTGCGCCGGCAAGGCCCTCGACCGTGGTCACCTCGCGGCCCTCGGCCTGGAGGGCGAGGTACGAGCAGGAGTTCACCGGCTTGCCGTCGAGGAGCATCATGCAGGCGCCGCACTCGGAGTCGTCGCACCCCTCCTTCGCCCCGGTGAGGCCGACGCCGTCGCGGACGGCGTCGAGGAGCCCCGTCCCCGGGGCAACCTCGAGCGGGTAGGGGACACCGTTCACGGTCAGCGTCACCGGGAGCTTCACGCCATGCCCCCGAAGACGGCGCTGCTGGCGGGAACCTGCACGTCCTCGCCGCGAGCTCGGGCCACGGCGGTCGTGAGCGCGCGGCGCGCCACGACCTCGGCCATCGCGCGCCGGTAGTCGGCCGAGGCGCGCACGTCGGAGATCGGCTCCGCCGCGGCGGCCGCGGCGGCGGCCGCCGTGCGCACGGCCTCGGGCCCTGCGTCGCTGCCGATCAGCGCCTCCTCGGCTTCCGGCACGAGGCGGATCGTCGGCGCGAGCGCCGTGATCGCCACCGCGGCCCGGTCGACTGTCCCGCCGGCAAGCCGGATCGCCGCCGCCGCGCCGACGACGGCGATCTCCATTTGCCGCCGGTACTCGAGCCTGACGTAGGCGCTCCCGGTCCCCTCCTCGGGCAGCGGCACGTCCACCGCCGTGAGCAGCTCGCCGGGGGCCGCCGACGTCGTTCCCGGACCGGTCACGAGCTCCGCGATCGGCACCCGCCGCTTGCCGGCGCCCGAGCGGAGCGTCGCGGTGGCACCGAAGACCATGAGCGGCCCGCCGGTCTCCATCGCCGGCGAGGCGTTCATGAGGTTGCCGCCGAGGGTTCCGTGCGCCCGGGTGGCGTGCGAGCCGACGATGGCCGAGGCGTCGGCCAGGGCCGTCAGCCGGCCGCGGACGAGGGGGTCGGCCGCGATCTCCACGTGCGTGGCGAGCGCGCCCAGGCGAAGCCCGCCGTCCCCGACTCCCGAGCCGCGCAGCTCGTCCAGCCGGTGGATGGCCACGATGCTCTCCGGGAGCGGCGCCTTGCCCTGGCGGGCGCCGACGACGAGGTCGGTCCCCCCTGCGACCGGCCGCGCGCCCCCCGCGAGCGCGGCGAGCGCCTCGTCGACGGTCGCGGCCGAGACGAACGCGGAGGTCATCCCGGCTGCCCGGAGCTCGCGGCCCAGACGCGCTCCGGCGTCATCGGCAGCTCGCGGACGCGGGTGCCGAGGGCCGCGGCGATCGCGTTGGCGATCGCGCCCGGAGTCGGGACGGTCGGCGGCTCGCCGACGCCCCTCGAGCCGTTCGGGCCGCCGTTCTCGGCCGGCGTCTCGATCCACTCGACGTCGATCTGCGGCGCGTCGGAGGCGGTCACGAGCTTGTAGTCGAGGAGGTGCGGGTTGCGCTGCCGCCCGTCCTCGTCCAGCTGCGAGACCTCGAGGAGCGCCTGCCCGATCCCCATGACGACGCCGCCGTAGACCTGGCCGGTCGCGCCCACGGGGTTCACGATCGTGCCGCAGTCGTGCACGGCCGCGACCTGCAGCACGCGCACCACGCCGGTCTCGCGGTCGACCTTGACGCGCGCGGCGTGGGTGAAGACCTGGGGCTCGAGGAACGACTCGAGCCCGAGTCGGCCGAGGCATCCCTCCGGGTTGCACGGAGGGTTCTCGGTGGCGCGGGCCGTGCCCTTGCCGATCAGCCGCTCGCCGGCGCCGGCGAGCCGGGAGATGTCGATCGCCCGCTCCGGCGCGCCGACCACCCGCACCTGCCCGTCCGCGAGCTCGAGGTCCTCGCGGGCGGCCTCGAGCCGCCTCGCGGCCATGTCGAGCAGAAGGTCGCGGACCTCGACCGCGGCCGCGACGACGGCGCGGCCGTTGTTCATCGTCGTCTGCGAGCCCGAGGAGCCCGAGTCGAACGGCGCCGCCTCCGTGTCCTGGTAGAGGATCGAGAAGTCGGCTGGGTCCATCCCGAGCACCTCGGCGGCCAGGATCGGCAGAGCCATGACGGCACCGCTCCCGTTCTCCTGCGCGCCGGTGACGATCGTTCCCGAGCCGTCCCCGTTCAGCTTCACGTACGCGCCCGAGGGGTTTCCGAAGGAGGGCCACCAGCCGGAGGCGACGCCGATCGCCTCGTCGGCGGGGAGCTCGCCCTCCGGCGCGATCATCCCCACCGCGCGCTCCAAGGTCTCCCGGACCGCGATCGGGCCGAGAACCTGGCGCGTCGGGCCCTCGGAGCCCTCCTGGACCAGCGTGCGCCGCCGGAGCTCGACCGGGTCGAGCTCGAGCGCCTCGGCGAGCTCGTCCATGTGCTGCTCCAGCGCCCAGCAGACCTGCGGGGCCGTCGGCGCCCGGATCGAGCCCGACGGCTGGTTGTTCGTGTAGACGAGGGTCGACTCGACGTTCACGGTCTCGAGCTCGTACGGCCCGCAGGCGTGCATGGCCGCCATCTGCGCGAAGAACCCGCCTTCGCCGCAGTAGGCGCCGCCGTCGAGGACGAGCCGGCCGCGGCGGGCGACGATCGTCCCGTCGCTGCGCGCGCCGGTCTCGAGCTCGATGACCATCCCCTCGCGGCGGTGGTCGGGGGCGATGAACTCCTCCTCGCGCGAGAAGACGAGCTTCACCGGCCGACCGGCCGCGCGGGCGAGCGCGGCGACGTGGCCCTCGTAGTGGAAGTCGCACTTCGACCCGAAGCCGCCGCCGAGGAGCGGCACGACGATGCGGACGTGCGACTGCGGGACCTGGAGGACGCGCGCGACGCCCGCGCGCGCCGCGTAGGGCACCTGCGTCGAGCTCCACACGGTCACCCGGTCGCCCTGCCACTGCGCGAGGAGCGCGCGCGGCTCGATCGGCGCGCCCTGCGACGCGTCGGTCACGTAGCGGCCGCTGACGACGACCTCGGCCTCCGCCATCGCCGCCTCGGCGTCCCCCTTGACGATCGTCGAGTAGCCGAGGACGTTGCCGTGGCGGCCGAGCTCCTCGTCGCCCTCGTAGGACTCCCAGCCGGGATGGACGAGCGGCGCGCCGTCGTCCAGCGCGGCCTCGACGTCACTCACCGCCGGCAGCGGCTCGTACTCGACCTCGATCGCCGCCGCGGCCTCCGCCGCGATCTCCGGCGTCAGCGCGGCGACGGCGGCGACGACGTCGCCCTCGAAGCGGACGCGGTCGCGGGCGAAGAGCGGCCGGTCCTGCACGAGGTCGCCGTAGAGCACGTCCGGCACGTCCTCGTGGGTGAGCACGGCGAGGACGCCCGGCAGCGCCCGCGCCCGGCTCGCGTCGACCGAGAGGACGCGCGCGTGCGTGTGGTCGGCGTAGCGGAGCTTGGCGTGGAGCTGCCCCGTCAGGCTGAGGTCGGCCGTGTAGCGGCCGGAGCCGGTGACCTTCTCCTTGCCGTCGGGCCGGAGGAACGCGGCCGGCTCGGTTTCGGCAACGCTCATCGCTGCGGAGCATAATCGCCGCCGAGCGCGCGGGGTGGCCCGAGGCGGGTGCCGGGCGTATGCTTGGCCGGACAACCCGGGAGCCGTACCCTGACCAGTCCGAAGACGCGTCGCGCGATGCTGGCGGTGGCCGCAGCGGCACTTGCCTTGCTCCCGGCCTCGACGGTCGCGCAGACGCCCAACCCGACGTCGGTCACGATCGCCGGGTCGCTGCAGTCGGAGCTCGGCTGCCCCGGCGACTGGCAGGCCGACTGCGCGATGACGCACCTCGCGTACGACGCCGGCGACGACGTCTGGCAGGGCACGTTCTCGCTGCCCGCGGGCAGCTCCGAGTACAAGGCCGCGCTGAACGACTCCTGGGACGAGAACTACGGGCTGAACGCCCAGCCGAACGGCGCCAACATCCCGCTCGCCCTGCCGGCGACGGCGAACGTCAAGTTCTATTACGACCACAAGAGCCACTGGGTCACCGACGACCGCAACTCGGTGATCGCGGTCGCGCCCGGGAGCTTCCAGTCCGAGCTCGGCTGCCCCGGTGACTGGGACCCGAGCTGCCTGCGCTCCTGGCTCCAGGATCCGGACGGGAACGGCATCTACTCGTTCGAGACGACGGCGCTGCCCGCGGGATCGTACGAGGCCAAGGTGGCGATCAACGAGAGCTGGGACGAGAACTACGGCGCGGGCGGCGTCCCGAACGGGCCGAACATCACGTTCACCGTCCCGGTCTCGAACCTGAAGGTCACGTTCACGTACGACGCGGCGTCGCACGTCCTCACGATCGACGTGGCGAGCCCCGAGGGCGCCCCGGACGGCCCGGGCATGCTGTCCCACTTCGGCCTCGCCAGGAAGGACTGCGTCGGCACGGCGCGCAACACGACCTCGAAGGTCTGGTACACGATCGCCGACGGCGTCCTCAGCGACGTCTACTACCCGACCGTCGACAACACGAACGTCGAGACGCTCCAGTACGTCGTTACCGACGGCTCGACCTTCACCGATCTGCAGGTGCGCGACATGACCTACACGGTGGAGACCGAGCGTGACTCCGGCGGGATGGCGTGCACGGTGGTGGCGACGGCGACGAGTGGCAAGTACCGGATCGAGACCGACTACGTCACCGACCCCGCGCGGAACAGCGTGCTCATGCACGTGCGGTTCAAGCCGGACGTCGCGGGGCTCCGCCTGTACGCCCGCATCGACCCGACGGTCAACGGCAACGGCGGCGGCGGAGCCGGGAACGGCGGCGCCGACCGGGCGACGATCGACGACTCGGCCGGGCACCCCGTGCTCGTCTCCTTCGACCCGGTCACCGAGACGAACGCCGCCAACCGCGACTATGCCCAGCCGGTCTACGCCGCCCTCGACGGGCCGTTCACGGAGGCCACGAGCGGCTTCGTCGGCGCCGGGAGCGACGGGCTCGTGCAGCTCGACGCCGCGCACGAGCTGACGACGACGTACGTCGACGCGCTCGGCGGCAACGTCGCGCAGACGGCGAGGGTCGAGCTGAAGGGCGGCGTCCCGGGCGGCGGGAAGGCGACGCTCGCGCTCGGCTTCGGCGCGACCCAGGAGGAAGCTGTCGCGACCGCCGCCGGCTCGCTGGCGGCCGGCTTCCCGAGGACGCAGGCAGCGTACGTGGAGGGCTGGCGGCGGTACGACCGCACGCTGGCGAAGCCGCGCACGCACCGGCTCCCGGGCATCCAGGGACCTGACGCGAACCGCCTCGAGGACGCCTACTACGTGAGCGCGAACGTGATCAAGGCCTCGGAAGACAAGACGTTCCCGGGGGCGATCGTCGCCAGCCTCGCCTCGCCCTGGGGCCAGGCGGTCTCGGCCGGCGACCCGGCCAACACGTACTTCGGCTCCTACCGCGAGGTGTTTGCCCGCGACCTCTACGAGTCGTGGACGGGCCTCGTCGCGGCGGGCGACCTGGCGACGGCGCGGGACGCGACGCTCTTCCTCTTCGAGCGGCAGCAGCTCCCCGACGGCTCGATGCCCCGCAACAGCCTGGTCAACGGGAAGGTCGCGCCGGACTCCTTCGGCGTCCAGCTCGACGAGACCGCCTACCCGATCCTGATGGCCTACCAGCTCGGCCTGACCGATCCGTCGCTCTACGCGAACCACATCAAGCGGGCGGCGAACTTCGTCGCCTCGCGGGGGCCGGCGTTCGGGGTCGAGCGCTGGGAGGAGCAGAGCGGCTTCTCGCCCTCCACGATCGCCTCCGCGATCGCCGGCCTCGTCGCCGCGGCCGAGCTCGCGGAGGCGAACGGCGACACGGCGTCCGCGGCCGTCTGGCTCGGCGTCGCCGATTCCTGGCAGCGGCAGGTGAAGGACTGGACGGTGACGACGACCGGGCCGCTCGCGCCGCGCTACTTCATCCGGCTCTCGAAGACCGGGGACCCGAACGCGGCCATCTCCTACAACGTCGGGAACGGCGGCCCCACGCTCGACCAGCGCGAGGTGATCGACGCCGGGTTCCTCGAGCTCGTCCGGCTCGGCCTCCTCCCCGTGGACGATCCCGACGTCGCTGCCTCGCTGCCGGTCGTCGACGCGACGATCAAGTCGACGACCTCGCGCGGGCCCGGGTGGCACCGCTACAACGGCGACGGCTACGGCGACCGCGCGAGCGACGGGCGGCCGTGGGCCCCGAGCGGACAGGGCACCGGCCACCTGTGGCCCGCCCTCTCGGCCGAGCGCGCCGAGCACCACCTCGTCTCCGGCGACCCTGCGGGCGCGGCGGCGCTCCTCCAGGGCATGAGCCGCTTCACCTCCGGCGTCGGCCTCGTCCCCGAGCAGAACTGGGAGCTGCCCGACCTCGCGCGCTCGCCCCACGGCACCGACCCGACGCTCGCGTCGATCGGCTTCGAGAACGGCGGCGCGGCGGGCTCCGCCTCGCCGCTCACCTGGTCGGCGGCGTCGTTCGTGCGCCTCACCGGCGACCTCGCAGCCGGCCGGAACGTCGTGCTCCCCGCGGCGACGCACGCCCGCTACGTCGCAGCCTCGCAGGGCGAGACGACGCTGACCGTGACGGCGCCCGCCGACAACTCGTCCGTCGGCGGCTCGCCGGTGACGGTGACGGGCACGACCGCGCCGGGGAACACCGTCTACGTCTCCGCGACGAACACGGACACGGGCTCGGAGACCGCGACCGCGTCCACGACCGCGCCGACCGGCTCGTTCAGCGTCGACGTCGCCGTGACCGGCGGCACGAACGTCCTCAACGTCGTGGCCGTCAGCCCGAGCGGCGCGACCGCGCACGTGAAGCGCACCGTCCTCTTCGACTTCGTGCCGGGGACGCTGCTCCTGGACGTGGCCGACCCGGACGGCGACGACGACGGCCCCGGCAACTACGCGTACCCGACCTTCGCCGGGTTCCAGCCGGGCGCCTTCGACATCCAGCGCTTCCAGGTCTACGACTCCGGCTCCGACGTGACCTTCCGGCTGCAGACGCGCAACCTGGCCGAGACGTTCGGCAGCCCGCTCGGCGCGCAGCTCGTCGACGTCTACGTGCGCGTCCCGGGCGCGGCGACGACCTCGACCGAGGCCGCCCACCCGCTCCGCAACTTCACGATCGCGCCGAGCTTCGCGTGGAGCCGTCTGATCCAGGTGCAGGGCTTCGGGCAGCGCTACGTCGACGCCGGCGGGGCGACGGTCGGGACGGCGACGATCTCCGCGAACCCGATCTCCCGGTTCATCACCTTCAGCGTCTCCAAGGCGACGCTCGGCACGCCGGGCCCGGGCTGGGGCTTCACCGTCGTCCTCACCGGCCAGGACGGCTTCAGCCCGGATCAGGCGCGCGGCTTCGCCCCCACGCCGCAGGAGTTCCAGTTCGGCGTCTGCGCGACGCCGAGCATGGATCCCCACTGCACGTTCGACCCGGGCCTCGTGCCGAAGGCGGTCGACGTCCTCGCCGGCGCGGCCAACCAGGCGACGATGCTCGACTACACGCTCGGCCCCGTCGTCCTCACGGGCGTCGAGCTGCCCTAGCCGCTCCTAGCGCTCCCGGGAGACCGTGTTGTGAACCGAGGTCAGCGCGGCAAAGCGGAGCCGGCGTCGACGCTGGAGCGCCGGCTCGGACATCGCGTGCCCTGGCTCGCGTACCCGATCGGCGCCTTCGACGCGCGGATCGAGCGCCTGGCACGTCGCGCCGGCTACCTCCTGGCCGTCACGACGCAGTGGGGCACGCGGCAGTCGGCGCAGCGGCCGTTCGCTCTCCCCCGGCTCCGCGTCCTCGACTCGACGGGCGTCAGCGGCCTGGCCGCGATGCTCCGTGGCTAGCGGGAGGCGCGCCTCTTGACCTCGGCCCGCGTCCGTGCAAGCTTCACGCGAACCTAGGGAGGAAACCATGCGCACGCGCGCCGTTGCCGTCATCTTCTTCCTCGCACTCCTCGGAGGCAGCCCTGCGGGAGCCGGAATCCTCACGTGCCAGGGCGTCGAGGCAACGATCGTCGGCACTCCAGGGAACGACGTGATCGTGGGCACGCCGGGGGACGACTACATCCAGGCCGGAAACGGAGATGACGTCATCCGCGGCCTCGGCGGGTGGGACAGTCTCTGCGGCGGGCCCGGTGCCGATCTGATCCTCGGCGGTCGCGGGCGCGACACTCTCGACGGTGGCGTCGGGAACGACCGGCTGAAGGGCGGAGCGGGCGGCGACGTGCTGGTCGACGGGCCCGGGCGGGACGTGGTGTTCGCCGGCGCCGGGCAGAGCTCGAACGAGGTCATCAACGGGAGCGGCCACGACGTCTACTACGGAAACGCGGGGCGGGACGAGATCCAAGACGGGCGCGGGGACGACCTCTATTTCGGAGGCGGAGGACCCGACCAGATCTTCCTGGCGCTCGGCGGGCGTGACGTCTTCCGGGCCGGGGCAGGACGGGACATCCTGTCCTTCTTCCCGGCGACCGGAGCGGTCGTCGTCAATCTGGCCACGGGCCGCGTGCACGGGTCCGGACCGACAGGTAGCGGGGACGACCTCGTCCGCTCGGTTGAGATCGCCGGCGGCACCAACGGGAACGACACCCTCATCGGCAGCTTCGCCGACAACGGGCTCGCGGGCCTCCGCGGCGACGACATGATCTTCGGCGGAGCCGGCGACGATTTCCTGGACGGGAACGGCACCGGGGTAAGCCCGGATGGCACGGACTCGCTCGACGGGCAGGCCGGCTTCGACACGTGCAGGCGCGGCGTGATCGTCCTCAACTGCGAGGCATAGCGACCCGGAACGGCGCCGCCGGGGAGACCGGTTGCTAGTCCTTCGGCGACGTGCCGATGCGGCTTCCGCCTTCCGTGGCGAGCTCGTCGCGCGGGAGGTCCCAGACGACGCGCTCCTCGCGCGGGCCCGAGATGAGCCCGACGGTCTGCGAGCGCAGGGCGGCGACGCCGTTGAGCGTCCAGAAGGCGATCGGGTACAGGGCGCCGATGAGAAGCGCCTTGAAGGCTCTGGGGTCGTAGCGGCGCTGGAGCGTGAGGGCGAGCGTGAGCTGCACCGTGGCGACCACGGCGACGGCGATGCCCCAGGCGAGCCCCAGCCCGAGGACGCTCTCGCCGTCGCCGAGCGCGAGCGCGAGGAGCGAGACGAGGAGCGTCAGGACGAGGGCGACGACCCAGAGTAACGAGGCGACGGACTCGATGCTCAGGAGCCACATCCGGTGGTTGCCCCAGCGGCTCACCTCGCCGAGATGGACGTGCAGGACCTCGCCCTGGCCGCGGGCCCAGCGGGTGCGCTGCGCCCACAGGGCGCGCAGCGAGGTCGGAACCTGCATGCCGACGAGCGCCCGGGGCTCGTACGCGGTGTGCCAGCCGGCGAGGAGCAGCTTCCAGGTGAGGTCGATGTCCTCCGTGGCCATCCGCGGGTCGTAGCCGCCGACCGCGAGCACGCGCTCCCGCCGGAACAGCCCGAGGACGCCGGCGACGACGCCGACCCGGCCGGTGAGGGACTGGGTGCGGCGGATGAGGCCGATGATCGCCGCGGCCTCGAGGATCTGCATCGCCCGGAGGAAGCCGCCGCGGTTCGTGACGTGCGGCGCCCCGGCAACGGCGGCCACGAGCGGCGAGCGGGCCAGGCGCGCGACGAGCAGCTTGAGCGCCTGGGGATGGACGTGCGTGTCCGCGTCCGTCACGACCACGAGGTCGTGACGTGCCCGCCGGAAGCCCTCGTTCAGCCGGTCGGCCTTGCCCCGGTTGACCGGGTTGCGGACGACCCGGCAGCGCTCGTCGCCGCCCGCGGCCGCGAGCGCGGCCGCCTCGGTGCCGTCGGTCGAGCCGTCGTCGAGGACGATCACCTCCAGCTCCGGGTAGTCGGCCGCCAGCACGGCCTGGACGCACGTCCCGACCACACGCTCCTCGTTGTAGGCGGGGACGAGCACGGAGACGCCCGGCCATCCGCCCGCGGGCACGTCGACGCCCCGGGGCTCGTCCCACAGGCGGAAGAGCACGCCTCCGGCCATCCAGAAGGCGGCCGTGCAGACCGGGTAGAAGGCGACGAACGCGATCAGGATCTCAGCCGCGAGCCACATACCGCCTCTCCTCGCGGCGGCGCCCGGCGCGCAGGAGCGCAAGCAGGGCGAGCGCGACCAGGAACGACGCGAACGTCACGACCAGGCCCACCTGGATCGCCCAGCGGTGCGTGACGACCCACGCGACCGCGACGAGGGCCACCAGCCAGAGAAGCGGCCCGTAGACCAGCCTGGCGATCAGCCGGGCGCGCGAGACGGGCTGGAGTGGGTCGAACCTGACCGACGGCCGCTCAGGGTCGCTCACGACGACACCGATGATGCCAGGCCGCCGGGGCTCGACGCGGTCGTGCTCGTCGAGGTGGGGCAGGTCGATCCCGGTGGACGTCGTCTGCCGGCGCCGGGCCGTGGGCATGTAACGCCCGCCGCCGTGCGCGGACTACAGGCCGAAACCCTGGTCCCCACAAGGAGGAGAGCTCATGTTCGGCACCAAGACACGCGCGGTCGTCGTCGCGCTCGTGGCCCTGCTGGCGCTCGCGCTTGCCCCGGGAGCGACGGCAGCCCGCGACGGCGGCCTGCGGGCCGTCTTCGCGCTCACGAACGACCCGGCCGGCAACGCGGTCGTCGTCTACGCCCGCGGCGGCGACGGCTCGCTCGAGCCCGCCGGCGCCTATCCGACCGGCGGGGCGGGCACCGGCGCCGGCCTCGGCTCGCAGGGCGCGGTGATCGTCAGCGACGACGCCCGCTTCCTCTTCGCCGTCAACGCGGGCAGCAACTCGATCTCGTCGTTCCGCATCGGCGGCAGCGGCCTCGAGCTCGTCGACGTCGCGCCGTCCGGCGGCACCGCGCCGACGAGCGTCGCGTACCACGACGGGCTCCTGTACGTGCTCAACACGGGGGCGCCCAACAACGTCAGCGGGCTGACGGTCAGCCGCCGCGGGAAGCTGACGCCGCTCGCCGGCTCCACGCGGCCGCTCAGCGCCGACTCGACCGCGCCGGCCCAGGTCGGCTTCAGCGCCGACGGCGACGTCGTGATCGTGAGCGAGCGGGCGACCAACCGGCTGGTCAGCTACACCGTCGGACGCAAGGGCCTCCTGTCGGCGCCGATCGTGCACGCCTCGGCGGGCCCGACGCCGTTCGGCTTCGCCGTGACGAAGCGCGACACGCTCCTCGTCTCCGAAGCCGGCGCCGGCGGCGGCGCTTCCTCCTACCGCATCGGCAGGGACGGCGCGCTCGACCCCGCGAGCTCGAACGTGATGACGGGGCAGCGGGCCGCCTGCTGGGCGGTCGCGACGAAGAACGGCCGCTTCGGCTACGTGACCAACGCAGGCACCGGCACCATCTCCGGCTTCGCCGTCGCCAAGGACGGCGAGGCGACGCTGCTCGACGCCGACGGAGTCACCGCCGCCACCGGAGGAAACCCCACCGACGCGGCTCTCTCGGGCAACAGCAGGTTCCTGTACGTCCGCGTCGCGGCTCTGAGCCAGATCGCGATCTTCCGGATTGCGAGCGACGGCTCGCTGCAGGCCCTTCCCGCATTGACGGGAACGCAGGCAGGCCTCGCCGGACTCGCCGCCACCTAGCGTCCCCCGCCCGGTATGGGGGCCCGGTGAGGCCGGGCCCCCATCACCGATCAACCCTCGAGCAGGGCCCTCGCCTCGGCGAGGTCGGCGGTCGCGAAGCCTTCCGTGAAGGTCGCATGGACGGACGCGAGCAGGCCACGGGCCCGCTCCACCTCGGCTGCCGGCTGGGCCAGCCGGCAGAGCGCGATCGCCGCGCGGAGCTCGAGCATCCGGGCGTCGAACGAGCGTGCGGACTCCAGCGCTCGCCGGTACCAGGTCGCCGGCCCGCCCTCGGCCGCGCCGCCGGCGGCGGCCAGCAGGTCGCCCTTGACCGCGAACAGCTCGGGCAGAAGGGGCATCCTGCTCTCGCCGATGAGCCCGAGCGCCTGGTCGATGAAGGCCAGCCCTTCGTCCGGCAAGCCGGCGCCCGCGCAGGCGCGGGCGTGGACGGAGAGCAGCATCGGCCAGAAGACGGGCGGGGTCTTCATGTCCTGGTAGAGGTCCCTGCCCTCGCGCATCCGGGACAGGCCTTCCTCGCTCTCGCCGAGCGCCGTCGAGGCCGCGCCGAGGAGGAAGGTGCCGATCGCCGTCCAGATCTGCAGGTGGTGGCCGTCGGCGATCTGGAGCATCTCCAGCGCGCGCGACCGCACGAGCTCGGGCTCCTGCCTCCAGAGGTGCAGGAGGCCCGAGTGGAAGAGCGCATAGACGCGCGTCGAAGGGTGCTCGAGCGTCGAGGCGAGCTCGACGGCGCGATCCGCCCGCCCGAGCGAGCGGTCCGGGTACCCGAGCAGCCAGAGGAAGAACGCCGAGGTCGTCAGGCACGGCACGCGGGGGTCGCTCCCCAGCCGGAGGCGCGACGAGCGGTAGGGCTGTGCCTCGAACCGGGCGATCGCCGCGTCGAGGGTCTCGGCGCCGGCGTGGAGATCGCCCTGGAAGCCGCTCGTGTACCCGACCATGAGATCCCCGTCCACCCGCATGCTCGGGTCGTCCTGGCGGTCCGCCAGCGCCTGGATCTCACGCCCGATCCCGGCCGCCTTCTCGAACTCCGCCCGGAAGCCGTAGAAGGTTCCGAGGCTCCTGAGGACCGGGAACAGCTGCGGGAGATCGCCTTCGCTCTCGACCAGCTCGAGCGCCCGCGTGTACTCGGTCTCGACGGCGGACGTGTAGCCCTCCATCGCCAGAAGCGCTCTCGCTCGGCTCATGCGCAGCGTCGCCTCCGCGGCGACACGCTCCGGCGTCGCCGGGGTGGCCGCCAGGACGTCGAGCAGATCGGACGCGAGCTCGACCGTCTCGCGGTACCAGCCCTGGCCGTCGTAGAAGGCCCAGAGGCCGTCGACGAGGCCGTCCAGCCGCTCGAGATCCCCCTCTCCCACCCAGTAATGCCAGCAGAGCCGCAGGTTCTCGGTCTCGGCGGCCAGCGCGACCAGGGCCGGGCCGCGCTCCGCGCCGGTCAGCGCGGCGGTCTGGCCCAGGACGAGGTCGGCGAAGTAGACGGCGTGGGCGCGTCTCGCGGCCGCGTCGAAGTCGGGCAGGTCCTCGAGCCGATCGGCCGCGTACTCGCGGATCGTCTCGAGCATGACGAAGCGCGGCTCGCCGTCACCGTCGCCGACCTGGCGGAGGAGGCTCTTGTCGACGAGCGAGGCGACCCCGTCGAGCGGGTCGAGGCCCTCGAGCCGTCCGTCCAGGGCGGCCGCGACCGCCTCGACGGCCTCGAGCCCCGCGCCGGCGAAGGCCGAGAGCAGCTCGAAGAGCCGCTGCTCGCCGGGCTCCAGCAGCTCGTAGCTCCAGTCGATCGTCGCGCGCAGCGTCTGCTGCCGCTCGGGGAGGTCGCGCGCGCCGCTCCGGAGCAGCGTGAGCCGGCTCCCCAGGCGCTCCCGCAGCGCCCCGGGCGAGAAGAGGCCGATCCGCGCGGTGGCCAGCTCGATGGCCAGCGGCAGGCCGTCGAGGCGAAGGCAGATCTCCGCCACGGCGGCAGCGTTCTCGTCGGTGAGCTCGAAATCCGGGCGGATCGCCTGAGCGCGCTCGACGAAGAGCTGGACGGCCTCGTAGCGCATGAGCTGCCCGGCGGAGGGCTGCTGCAAGGCGGCATCCGGGAGCGCGAGGGGTGGAACCGGGAAGCGGTGCTCGCCGCGGACGCGGAGGGCCTCGCGGCTCGTGACGAGCAGCTGCAGGCCGGGGCAGTCGTCCAGGAGCCGGGCGACGGTCGACGCGGCGGCCGTGACCTGCTCGAAGTTGTCGAGCACGATGAGGCACCGCCGATCCCGAAGACGCTCGACGAGCTCCTCCAGCTGCGAGCCTGGGCTCGTGTCGGCGAGGCCGACGGAGCGCGCGACGGCGACGAGCACCGCGTCGGTCCCGCGAGCGCTTTCGAGATCGACGAAGAACACCCCGTGCGGGAAGCGCTCCCTGGACTCCGCCGCGGCGCGGACCGCCAGCCGTGTCTTGCCGATCCCGCCGGGCCCCAGCAGCGTCACGAGGCGCACGGCATCGTCCCGCAGGAGCTCCCCGAGCTGCTCCAGCTCGGCCTCCCTGCCGACGAAGCCCGAGACCTCGAGCGGGAGGTCGCGCGTTCCGTCGTGGATCGTCGCGAGAGACGGGAAGCTCGCCTGCAACCCTGGATGCACGAGCTGGAAGAGGTGCTCCGCGCGTCCCAGGCCCCTGAGCCGATGCTCGCCGAGGTCCAGGAGCGTCGAGCCGTCCGGCAGCTGGTCGACGACCAGGGCGACCGCGACCGCGGAGAGCAGGACCTGGCCGCCGTGGCCCGCGGCCATGATCCGGGCGGCCCGGTTGACGGCGGGGCCGTGGTAGTCGCCGCCGCTCGCGGCGGCCTCTCCCGCGTGGAGACCCATGCGTACGCGAAGCGGGCCGGCCTCGTTCCACGGCTCGCCGGCCAGGGCGAGCTGGGCGCGAAGACAGGCGCGCACGCCGTCGCGCGCCGACTCGAACACGGCCATGAGCCCGTCGCCCGTCGTCTTCACGACCTCGCCTGCGGCGTCCTCGACCGCGCCCCGCAGGATCGCGTCGTGGCGCTCGAGCGAGCTTCCCATCGCTTCCGGGAAGCGCTCCCACAGCGCGGTGCTTCCCTCGATGTCGGTGAACAGAAACGCGAGGGTCCGCGTGTCTGCCTGCGGCCGCATTCCTCAGCTCCCGAACCAGTGCTCCAGGTGCTCGGTCTCGAAGGCCGCCTTCTCGGCCGCGTGCGCGGCGCTCGGGCCGGTGATCGTGACCACCGGCTCGGGCTCGGCGTACCAGTGGCCCTGAACGAGCGCCGCGGCGTCCGACCCGATCTCGACCGGGCAGAAGCCGCTGCCGTCGAACGGCGCGGGAGCCTCGCCTCCGCGCAGCTCGGCCGCGATCGCCCGCGCGACCCGGGTGCCGTGCAGCTCCGCCATCACGCCGGCCTTGGGCAGCGGCAGGCCGCTGGCCAGCGGGATGAGGGTGACGTCGCCGACCGCGTAGACGCCTTCGTGATCCGTCGCCAGCGTGCCCGCGTCGACTGCGATCCAGCCGTGCGCCGCCGCCAGCCCGCTGTCGGCGACGACGGCAGGAGGGCGGTGAGGCGGGACGGCGATCAGCAGGTCGAAGGGGATCTCGCCGTCGGCGAGCACGACGCGGCCGGGCTCGACGCGCTCGGTCTTCGCCCCGGGCCGCTGCGAGATGCCGTGCTCGGCGAGCTGCCGGCCCATCCACTCCGACCCCTCGCGGCCGGCGTTCGGCATGAGCATGGGCTGGAGCGTTGCCACCGAGAGCTCCGTCCGCTCGCGCAGCCCGCGCGCGAGCAGGTGCTCGTGGAGGTGGAAGAGGCACTCGTACGGCGCGGGCGGGCACGGGTACGGCGCGCCGGCGACGAGGACGACGATCCGCCCGCCCCCGAAGGCCCTCAGCGCCTCGGCCGCGGCCGGGACGCCCGCGAAGCTCCACACGTCGTGCCCGTGCTCCGCCAGCCCGGGCACGAGGTCGGGCCGGGAGACCGCGCCGAGCGCGATCACGAGCCGGTCGCCCTCGAGCGGGCCGCCGGACGTCTCCACCCGCCGGTCGCCGGGGTCGATCGCCTCGATCTCCGTCTGGACGAACTCGACGCCGTGCCGCGCGAGCAGGGCCCGCGACCGGCTGCCGTCGGCGATCGACCCGCGGCCGACGAGCTCCCAGAGCTTCCGCAGACCCATCGCGAACTCCGGCTTGCGATCGACGAGCACGACCTCGTGCCGGTCGCCGAGGAGCCGCCGCAGCTCGACCGCCGCGGCGATGCCTCCGAAGCCGCCGCCGAGGATCAGGGTGCGGCCGCTCACGCGCCACCGCCCGGCCGGGCGACGACCTCGATCTCGGTCGGCGCGAACGTGTCCACGAACCGCTGCACGCGGCTCATCCGCTCCTTGAACTCCGGATGTCCCTTCCAGCCGCGCACCGACTCCATGCCATCCCACCCGATGAAGCTCACGTATCTGCCCTCCACCCGTACGTCCCTGGCCAGGATCCCGTCGCCCGCCCCGTCGAGCCCGGCCGCCCAGCCCGCGAACTCCTTCCAGGCGGCGAGAAACGCCTCCTCCTGTCCGGGAAACGGCCGCCACGAGCCCGTCGTGTAGACGGGGTACTCGGTCGTGCCCATGGGTCTCTCCTCTCGACTCGTCGCCGGCAGAGCATGCCATCATGCGCAGACCCACCGCCCACGGCGGCTCTCGGCACTGAGGAGGCACGATGCCCACCGTCTTCGGACACCACGACGTGAAGGACAAGGATCACTGGCTCGCCTCACCCAAGCGGGAGGAGTTCTTCGGGCCTCTCGGCGTGACCAACATCCGGACGTTCGTCGACCCGCAGAACCCGGCCCGGGTCGGCGTCCTCATGGACGTTCCGGACATGGACGCCGTGATGGCGGCGATGGAGACGGAGGCGGCCGCCGAGGCGATGGCCTACGACGGCGTCCTGCCCGAGACGCTCGTCATCCTCGTCGAGGCCTGAGCCGCCGCGCCCGGACGAGCGCGTCGAGGGCCGTCCGGTCGCCGTCGGCCGTCGCGACCGGTCGCTCGACCAGCTCGGCACGCTCGATCTCGAGGCCGCTGCCGTCGAGATCGGCGACGACGTCGGCGGCGGTGTAGAGGACGGCGGCCTCGCTCGGTCCGCCGTGGCCGTGCTCGAGGTTGCTGCTGTCGTGGGCGACGAGAAGCAGCGTCCCACCGGGCGCGACGGCCTCGGCGGCGGCACGGACGATCTCCCGGCGCTGGGCGGCCGGCAGCTGCAGGTAGAAGAGGAGCACGAGGTCGTACGCCCGCCGGTCGGGCCGGTGGCCGAGCAGGTCGGACTGCACCCAGTCCGCCTCGACGCCGCGCGCGCCGGCGAGCTCGCGTGCCTTCCCCAGGGCCACGTCGGAGAAGTCGACGCCGGTGACCTGCCAGCCCTGCTCGGCGAGCCAGACGGCGTTGCGGCCCTCGCCGCAGGCGAGGTCGAGCGCTCTGCCCGGGGGCAGGTCGGCGACCTCGGCGACCAGGAAGCGGTTGGGCCGCGCCGTCCAGAGGAGCTCCTTGCCGGCGTACCGGCGGTTCCACTCCTCCCGGCCGACCGGCGCCGTCACGCCGCCGGCTCGGGCCGATCGGCGAGCACGTGCTCGTCGAAGTAGCGGCCGATCGTCGCCGGCGGGTAGGCGCCGACGAAGCCCGTGACCGGCGAGCCGTCGCGGAACACGGCGACCGTCGGGATCGACTGGATGCCGTAGCGGGCGGCGACCTGCGGCTCGGCTTCGACATCGAGCTTCGCGAGCTCGAGCTTCCCCTCGCGCTTCCCGATCTCGGACTCGAGCGCGGGCGCGAGCGCGCGGCAGGGCCCGCACCAGGCGGCCCAGAAGTCGACGACGACGGGGATCTCGCGCGAGCGCTCGATCACCTCGCGCTCGAAGGTATCGGTGGTGACGTCCATGGGTGGTGCTCCTTTCAGCGTGACAGGGACGAGGCGAGGGACTCCAGCTGCCGCTCGAGCGAGCCGCACACCTGCTCGCACAGGCCGAGCACGCCGTCGTCGGCGATCCGGTAGTAGACGTGGTTGCCGTCCTTGCGCCGGTCGAGAACTCCGGCGTCGGCGAGGACGCACAGATGCTTGGAGACGTTCTGCTGTCCGGCGCCCATCCCGGCGGCGAGCTCGTTCACCGATCGCTCGCCCTCGCGGAGCTGGTCGAGCAGGCGGATGCGGCTCGGCTCGCCGAGGACCCGGAAGCGACGGGCGATCAGCTCGACCAGGTCGTCCGGGAGGGGATGGGGCAGGCTCGCCACGCGGCCATTATACCACTATCTAGTTGTATAGGTGTAGAGGGCTTGCGCCTCCTTCGCTATCACTACTCGGCGATGAGCCGGTACACAGGCGCCGCCCTCGCCTCGGCCGAGGCGCAGGTCGCGGCCGCGCGCGACGATCCCGCGGCGCGCCTCGCCCTGCTCGAGCGGACCTACCACGGCCCGACCGGCCGGGCTCCGCGGCACCTGCCGTTCCGGCGGGCGGCGCTCTCGTTCATGCGCTGGCAGGCGCACCGCGGCGTGCTCGACCCGCTCGACGCCTCGCCACCAGGCAGCGTGTGGTGGCGGGCGGTCAACGAGCGGCTGCTGCGGGACGGATGCGAGTCCGTCGCGCTCGTCGGCGGCCTGTCCGGAGAGCCGTCCTCGCGCCCCGTACAGCTGTGGCTGGAGTTCGTTGCGAGACCGACGGGACGGAACTGGTACCGCGCTCACAACGCGAGCATCGTGGGCGCCTACCTGGAACACCGCGGTCTCGCCGAGGCGGAGAGCCCGCCCGAGCGCTTCTTCATGGACGTCGCGCTCGTCCGCGTGCTCTACGCGCACGCGCTCGTCGGGGTGCCGCGCCTCGCGCTGGGACGGCTCGCTCCGCTCGGCCGCCTGCTCGGCGACCCCCGGGTCGGGATGGCCGGTGTCTTTCTCTCACTCCGCCGCGTCCTCCCGAACCGCTATCCGCTCGCGCTCGACGTGGATCGCTACATCGCCGACGAGCAGCGTCTCGGCCGGCTGCTCGACTACTCGGTGATCGCGCCGCGGTTGCAGCGCCTGTACGAGTGGTCCGCCCTGGAGCTCGGCGAGCCTCGCCTGCTCGAGCTGGTCCGCGACGGCAACCCGATCTACGCCTGGCCCTTCGAGGAGCGGCACGTGTGGCGCCCAGGGCGCATGCGGCCGGTCGGGCGGGCCCTGGAGCGCGCCACCAGGGCTCGGTAGAGGCCGCGGCTACCCGAACGTGAACGAGTACGCCTCGGCGCCGGGCTGGAGGAACGTGATCTCCAGCGTGCGCTCGCGCACCGCGCCGTCCGTGCGCACGAGCTGGTACATGCGACCGTAGTCGAGCGTCCCGCTGCCGTTCTCGTCGACGTCGACGCCGTGCGAGGCGCCGGGAGGCTCGCCGTCGAGGAGCACGCTGAAGGAGAGCGGCCCGTGCGCCCCCGGGCAGAGCACGAGGTGCGCGTCGCGCGCCTCGAACCGGAAGGCGATGGTCCCGCCCGCCTCGTCGAGGACGACGCTCTCGCGCCCGATCGTCCACTCGCCGGCCAGGGCCCAGTGGGTGGAGCGCAGGCGCTCAGGGAGCTGGTAGGCGCGGGCCTCGTCGCGGGCGGCCCCGTCCGGCGAGGCGAAGCGCTCGCCGCGCCCGTAGCCGAGGTACGTCTCCGGCGTCCGCAGATTGCTCCAGTCGGCCTCGGCCTCCACGCCGACGCCCTCGACGGGGACCGGCCCGCGCTCGACGCCGAGCAGCTGCTGGATGACGCGCTCCGACTCCTCGTAGCGCCCTTCGCCGAAGTGCCGGTCGCGGATGACGCCCTCCCGGTCGACGAAGTAGAGCGCCGGCCAGTAGTGGTTGTCGAAGGCGCTCCAGATCGCGTAGTCGTTGTCGAGCACGACCGGGTAGTCGATGTCCCGCTCCTTCGTCGCCCGGCGCACGAGCTCGAGCTCGTGCTCGAACGAGAACTCCGGCGTGTGCACCCCGATCACGACCAGCCCGTCGTCGCGGTAGGCCCCGAACCACGCGCGGACGTACGGCTCCTGGCGCAGCCAGTTGATGCACGTCAGCGTCCAGAAGTTCACGAGGACGACGCTGCCGCGCAGCCCGGCGGGGTCGAGCGGCTCGGAGTCGAGCCACCCGGTCCCCCCGTCGAGCTGCGGCATGTGGGCGGTCCCGAACAGAGTCATCTGATCGACCTGAACGCGGCGCGCACCTCCTCGGAGAAGAGCTCCGGCTCTTCCCAGGCGGCGAAGTGGCCGCCCCTGTCGACCTCGTTGAAGTAGCTGACGTTGGGGTACGAATGCTCGACCCAGCTGCGCGGGGTCCGCCAGATCTCGCCGGGGAAGGTGGTGAAGCCGACCGGGAGCGAGACCTCCGGAGGAGCCTGGCCGGACGCGAGTGCTCGAGCCAGGGCTAGCCCGTCCTCCCAGTACGACCGCGCCGCCGAAGCCCCGGTGCCCGTCAGCCAGTACAGCGTGATGTTGTCGACGATCTCGTCGCGCGTCAGATTGCCCGCCGGCTCCCCGTCGACGAAGGCGTGGGAGATCTTGTAATAGCTGTCCGTGTCGTGGTCGAGGAGCCACGCGGCCATGGCGACGGGTGAATCCAGCAGCGCGTAGCCGATCGTCTGCGGCCGCGTGGCCATCTCCAGGAAGTAGCCGAAGCCGCTCTCCCGGAAGGTGGCGAGCTGGCCCGCTGCCGCGCGCTCCTCCTCCGATTCCTCCGACTGGGGGCCGGCCAGCACCGTCACGAGCAGGTTCACGTGGATGCCGAGCAGCCCCTGGGGCGCCTGCCGTCCCATCGTGTCGGTGACAAGGGCGCCCACGTCCCCGCCCTGGGCGACATCCCGGGTGTAGCCGAGGCGCTGCATCAGCTGCGCCCAGGCCTGCGCGACGCGGCCGGCGTTCCAGCCGAGCTCGGCGGGCTCGCCGGAGAAGCCGTAGCCGGGCAGGGACGGCAGCACGAGGTGGAACGCGTCCTCCGCTTGCCCACCGTGCGCGGTCGGGTCGGTCAGCGGGCCGATGGTCTCGAGCAGCTCGAT
>DASPGT010000117.1:0-15246 GCA_035620475.1 Gaiellaceae bacterium
TCGGGGCTCTCTGCGGCTGCGAGTCTGTGACGTTCAACCGGACGGCCGCTGAGCGCGGGTTCGCGTACCGGGGAATCACGTTCGAGGCTGAGTACACGATCGACATTCGAGGGCGGATGGGGAATCCCGACGTTCGGCCGCCGACGACGAGGTCGCCCGGATGTTCTCCGCCTGCGAGGACTGGCAGGAGCTCCTCACCATCGCCGTACTCGCCTATCTCGGGCCAAGGCGACGCGCCGCGGCGCAGGTGCGCCAGCGGGACGTCGACCTCAAGCGCGGCACGATGCGCTTCCAGGAGAAGGGCGGCAAGGTTGTCGTGAAGCCGATGCCGGCCGAGCTCGTCGCGATCCTCCGCGCCGCGTGGGAGTCGAGCGAGGTCGCCGTCGGCCCTGACGAGTACGTGATACCGAACCGGCGCCCCGCCAGCGTGCGGCGGCGCGAACGTTCTCCGAAGGTGATCTGGGAGACCGTGCGTCGGGTCTCCGCTCGCGCCCACGTCCGCTCGCACGCTCACGCGCTGCGCGCGGCGTTCGCCGTTCGCTTCGACGAGGCCCATCCGGATCAGCTCCTCGCGCTCAAGGACCTCCTCGGCCACTCCCGGCTGGAGACGACTCTCGTCTACCTCCGAAGGCGCAAGAAGCAGCTCGCGATGGAGCGTGTACGCGACCTTTCATGGGGGAGCGTCGGCGGCTTCGTGTTACAGCCGAATGCAGTAGAGGCGCATACGGGATTCGAACCCGTGCTACCGCCGTGAGAGGGCGGCGTCCTAGGCCACTAGACGAATGCGCCGTGCCGGCGACAGGGTAGCCGATCCGCGAACGTGGTCGCCAGCAAAGGAACAGGGGCCGGGCCGCCGGCCTCTGTCTGCGCTCGCTGTCCGACGGACGATCGGAAAGCCTTCGTGCGCACGGCCGATTGTGCTGATCGGCGCAAGAAAATGCAAGGTCCGCCGCGCGGCCGCGGCGCGGCAGAGGGAGGCCCGGCGTCCTGCGGCCCGAACGCCGAGCCTCCCATCGTGACCGAGTCCTCCGCCGAGCTCCCCTCACGCGGCGAATCCCGAAGGCTCTCGGGAACGCATCGTCTTATCTCACACGCGCGCGCCGCCGGGCAACGCACCGAGGTCGAGGAACACCTAGCCCAAAGTTCGGAGTGGGAGCCGAGGGGCGGCGCCGGCGCCGCCCCTCTCGAGGCCACCGCCTGCCGCCTGCGGCGGACTCTCTCCCGCCGGGGCCGCCTGGCGGGGCCCACGGTGGACTCAGAATCTCCGTTCGGCGCGGTGCCGTCGTGCTCCCAAGGGGGGAACCGCCGGGGGTTGACGCCGGGCGCCGCGGGGCGGAGACTTGGCGCAGACCCGCGGGGAGCGCCACCCATCTGCGGCCGTCGAGGGCCGCCAATCGTGCTCCGGCGCGGGTCACCCTTTGCGCGGGTGGGCTCAGTCCAGGGCGGAGACCGCGAACGCCAGGCCGAAGCCGAGCGTCGTCACGAGGCCGACGGCCTTCCCGCCGCGGAGGTAAGCCTCGGGGATCATCGTCTCGGCGAGCATCGTCAGGATGGCGCCGCCGGCGAAGGCGAGGACGAAGGCGACGACGTCCGCCGAGGCGTCTCCGAGCAGCTCGTACCCGCCGAGCGCGGCCAGGCCGGAGGCGAGGATGACGAGCACCCAGAGGCCGAGGATGTGCCGGCGCCGCCAGCCGGCGACCGCGAGGCCGCTCGTCGCCCCGATCGCCTCCGGGAGGTTGGAGAGGAAGACGGCGACGAGCATGGCCACGCCGACGCTCCCGCCCTCGAGCAGCGTCAGCCCGATCACGACCGACTCGGGGATGCCGTCGAGGACGATCCCGAGCACGATCGCCAGAGCCGTGCCCTCCTCCTGCTCGCCGCCCATGCTCTTCCGGTTCTCGCCGCCCTTCCGGTCGATCAGCTCGTCGCCGCCGAAGTAGACGAGGGCGCCCGCGGCCAGGCCGGCTCCGACCCACATGCCGCCGTCGGAGGTGGAGAACGCGTCCTCGACGAGCTCGTAGGCGACCGCGCTGATGAGGACGCCGGCTCCGAAGGCGAGGACGAGCCCGAGGACGCGGCCGCCGACCCGGAAGAGCAGCGCCAGAACGCCGCCGATGAGGAGGGAGGAGGCGGCGAGCGCGCCCCAGGCGAACGCCTCGATCACGGTCGGATGTCCGTACGGGAGGTCCTGTACGCTCCTGCGAACCAGTCGGCGAGGAGAGGAGTCACGGCATGGGGTACGGCGGGATCGGCTTCGGGATCTTCCTCGTGGCCCTGGGGGCGATCCTCCGGTACGCGGTGACCGCCGAGGTGGCGGGCATCGACATCGGCACGGTCGGCGTGATCCTGATGGTGGCCGGCATCGTGCTCTTCCTCCTCTCGCTCTTCTTCGTCATCTGGAACCGCCAGCAGGCGATGTCCTCCGGCGGGCCGCCTCCGCCGCCGCCCCCGCCGCCCGGCTACTAGGCTCATTCGAAGGCGTCGCCGTAGACGGTGACGGCCCAGAGGACGAGGCCGTTGGCGATCAGCGCCAGGATCGACCACACCGGGTAGGCGCCGATCGACAGGAAGTTGACGAAGAGGCCGGCGAACGCGATCAGGCCGGCCAGCACGCGCCCGACCACCCGCCGGGCGAGGACGAGCCCGCCGGCGGCCAGCTGGACGGCGGCGGCTGCGACGGAGAGCCAGCCCCAGGTCGTCAGGTTCGCCCACGCGAGCGCGCTCTCCCGCAGGATCTCGCGGTCGGTGAGCGCCGCCAGCCCCCAGATCGCGTTCATCGTCCCGGCGACGAGCATGTACGCGCCCGCGAAGACGAGCCAGCCCGTCCGCGACCGTCCGCCGGCGAGCGGCCCGGCATCCATCAGCGGGCGGGCTCGTCCGGCATGACGAGACCGTAGATCACGACCACCGCGAGCGCGATCGTGATCAGGCTGAAGGCCGGGAACGCGACGAGGAACGCCACGTGAAGGACGGCGCTCAGCGAGGCGAGGATCACCCCCACCGCCCGCGCCCAGCCGAGCCCGCGGAAGATCCCGAAGCCGACCGCCAGCTGGACGAGGCCGAGAACGAGCAGGAGCCAGCCCCACGCGGTGGTGTCGGCGATCAGCACCTCGTTCCCGGCGACGAAGACCTCGTCCCGAAAGAGCGCGCCGAGCCCGCCGATCACGTTGAAGGCGCCGACGAGGTAGAAGATCACCCCCGCGAACGCGCGCCGGCCGGAGACCTGCATGTCGCCCTCCCTTGCTCGCTGTGGTCGGCGAGTCTCGCAGCTTCCCCGGACGCCCGCAGCTCCACGACGACAAAACCGCGCGCCTGCGGGGGTTCTCGAGGCTGCGCTCAGATCGGAGACGCTAGCCTCCACGCTGGACGTTGCGAAGGTCACGCGACCGGCAGGATCTCCCTGGCGCTGTGGCGTTCCCAAGAGGGCGGCTTCGCGGCGTATATGCTCCGGCCGACCGGTGCGCGGTCCGCACACGACCGGAGGAGGAGCACGATGCGCGGTGAGTTGTTCCGGGCTCGCGGGTGTCGGGCGAGCGGCCTTTGGCGGATCCCCAGCTTGGTCGCTGCGTTTGTCGTGGCGATTGCGGCCGGCGCGGGATCGGCGAACGCCGCCGAGCGGGGCTTCACTCCGATCCTCGACGGGAGCGCAACGGGCGGGCCCGCATCGTTCGACCAGTGGCACAAGATGGGTGGGGGCGCGACCTCCGGCTTCAGCCTCCAGCCGAATGGGGCCGTGAGAACGGAGGGCGAGGACGGCGGGGGGCAGCTGATCTACCCGAAGCACTTCGGGGACGCAATCTTCCGCCTCCAGTACCGGGACGCGAATCCGACCGGCGAGTACTCGAACGGCGGGATCTTCGTGCGCTTTCCGGTCGACCAGCTGTGCACGCCGCTGCTGCCGATGATGCCAGCCTGCACGCTGATCACGCCGGTCGAGAGCCGCCCCACCCACTGGGTCTACGAGTGGCCCGGGCTGCCGGGCCCGTTCCCGCCGCCTCAGACCTACGCCAATGATCCCGAGAACGGCGACGCCAGCACGGGCTTCAGGGCGTACTGCAGCAGAAGCCACGCTCCGGTCCAAAGGGTGGCGATCAACTGCGGCCACGAGATCCAAGTCAACGACTCTCCCGATGGAGGCACTCTCGATCCGATCAAGACCGGGTCGATCTACAACATGGCCAACCTCGACGCGACCTCCGGCTACGGCGGGTCGGGCGCACAGGCGCGGCTCGACGCCGACGTCGCCGCAGGATGGGTCGTCGGCGAACCGCGGGCCTGGCACGACATCGAGATCCGCGTGATAGGCCAGCAGTACACCGTCCTGATCGACGGCGCGGTGGTCAACAAGTACGACAACCGGATCCCGTTGCAGCCGACCCGCGCCGGCGATCCACCCAGTCAGGCGCGTCAGTTCGCCGCCGGGGGCTTTGCGGTCCAGGACCACGGCAACAGCGTGCTCGAGTATCGGAACGTGCGAGTGAGGGAAGTGACGCGACCGCCCGTCAACACGAGGCCGCCGTCGATCGCCGGCAGCGGCAAGGTCGGTCGGCCGCTCACCTGCAAGCCGGGCAAGTGGGCGAATGCGACCAAGGCGCACGCGACGTATGAGTGGTTCCGAAGCACCCGGGCTCCGCAGGGGATCGGCGCCCTCGCGCCGACGGAGGTCGGGTACGACCACGAGCTGGTGGGCACGGGCAAGCACTACCGGCGCACGCCCGCCGACGCCGCGCCCGGGAAGGTGCTGTGGTGCCGGGCGGTGGTGACCACCGCAGAAGGGACGGCCTGGGCAACCGCGGAGGCGCCGGTTGGTTGATCCGGTCGCTGCGCTCGTGCTCGGCGACGACGGTGAGCAACCGGTTTTCAGTCGACCGACGAACACCCGGTCTAAGAGGCACAGAAACCCCCGATTTCCGGGGGTTTCTCTCAGGCTGCGGGGCTAGGATTCGAACCTAGACTACCCGGTCCAGAGCCGGGCGTCCTACCGTTAGACGACCCCGCAACGGCAGCGCACAGTGTAGCCGCACGCGGGGTCGGGACTCGAACCAGAATGAAGCCTTGGGCCCTCATTCAGGTTCAAGTCCTACAGCTCCAGCGTGTAGAGCGGGATCAGGCTCTTCTCGGCCTCGGTGTCGATGTGGGCCACGACCTCGACGTAGGGCTCGAGGCCCGAGCCGCGGAGTTTCGCCTTCAGGAGCTCGTCGACCTGGTAGATGCCTGACGAGTTGTTCATCGTGATCTCGATGAGGACGGGGGCGGTCTCGCCGTCCTTGATCTCGACGCCCTCGATGGCGGCTGCTGAGAGCGAGTGGATCGAGACCCGCCCGTGCTGGAACGGAATGCGCGAGCGCCCCTCGGCCATGTCGAGCGCGTCGGCGACGCGGACGATTCCCGCCTCGAGGGTGAGCGGCCGCCCGTCCTGCCGGTGGCTCGTGATCGCCTGGAGCACCTCGGAGGAGACCACCGTCAGGTCGGGCTCGTCGTACATCCCGTCGAGAAGCTCCCGCAGCTTGGGCTCCGCCAGGAAGAGGCTCCAGTCCTCGTGCCCGTCGCGGTGCACGGCCATGCCGACGCAGTGCAGGAACGCGCCGAGTGCGACGACGACCTCGGCGTCGTCCTGGCTCATCCCGTAGTCGCGCACGACACCCGGTTCGATCCCGTGCTTGGCCAACTGGCGCAGGAGCTTGAGCCCGATGTTGGCGACGATCTGGATGTGCACCCAGGAGTGGTCGTTGATCTCGAGGCGCTTGACCGCGTTGACGTTCGCCACGTGCCACCAGCCCTTGAGCTGGGGGTCGGCGTTCACGCGCTCGACGAGGGTGCGGAGCTTCTTGTTCGCGCGCGGCGGCACCTTGATCCGCATGCGCTCGATCGCCTGCGCCGGCGTGAGGAGGGCCTCGCGCTCCGCCTCCTTCGCGACGGGGTCTTCGATGATCCGCTCGGTGGTCGGGTCGAGCTCCGTCATCCGCCCCGGAGCCTACACGGGCGGGCGCCCGCGCCTAGACTGCGGGCTCGGCGGCGGGAGCGGGTTCTGCGGCCGTCTCCTCCCGGCCCTTCAGCCGGTAGTAGACGAGCGTCCAGACCGTGACGACGAAGGGCGTCACCAAGGTCGTCGACACGAACTGCTGGATCAGGCTGGCGAGCCATTCGGCGAGCGGCACGAGGACGATGCCGATGACGATGCTGACGCCGATGAGGATGAGGAAGGTCAGCACGATCACGCCGAAGACGTTCCAGCCGTTTCCGCGAACGAGCTCGCGGCTCCGCCCGAACGAGTCGCCGATGCCGCGGTTCTCGAGGACGATCGCCGGGATCACCGCGATCCAGATCGTCATGAGGAACAGGCCGGGGATGATGAAGAGCGCGAGCCCGAGGGCGATCGCCAGACCCAGCAGGATGCCCGTGACGACGATCGTGCCGAGCTTCGACGAGACCGCGTTGAAGGTCTCGGAGACGGACATGTCTGCCCGGCCGTCCCGGACGTCGCTGACCGCCTGGATGAGCGCTCCCTGGAGCCAGAAGGCGCCGGCGACGCTGAGGACGACGCTCAGGACGACGCCGACCCAGCCGAGCAGCCAGGAGAGCAGGATCCCCACCGCCGCGAGAACCACGAACACGACCACGGCGATCGAGAAGAAGTGGCGCCAGTGGCCCTTGTAGAGCTCCCAGGACTCCCCGAAGACGCCGCTCAGCGGATTCACGCGCGGGAGCTTACGGGAACGACCGGCTGCCTGCCGGGTCAGGCGGCAGCCGCCCAGTCGCCGTAGAGCGACCGGTAGCGGCCGTCGAGGGCGACGAGCTCGTCGTGCGTTCCCTGCTCGACGATCTCGCCGTGCTCGAGGACGACGATCAGGTCGGCCCGGCGGATCGTGGACAGCCGGTGCGCGATGATGAAGGCGGTCCGTCCCGCGAGCAGCCGGCGGAGGCCGAGCTCGATCCGCCGCTCGGTGCCGATGTCGACGCTCGACGTCGCCTCGTCGAGGATGAGGATCCGCGGGTCGGCGAGGAGCGCCCGGGCGAAGGCAACGAGCTGCCGCTGCCCGACCGAGAGGCGGCTGCCGCGCTCGGCCACGTGCGTCTCGTACCCGTCCTCGAGGTCCGCGATGAACTCCTCCGCGCCGACCGCCCGCGCGGCGGCGGCGACCTCCTCGGCGGTTGCGTCGGACCGCCCGAAGGCGATGTTCTCGCGCACGCTGCCGGCGAAGAGAAAGCCCTCCTGCGGGACGATGCCGAGCTGCCGGCGCAGGCTCTCCTGGGTGACGTCGCGAAGGTCGTGCCCGTCGATCGAGATGCTCCCGCTCCGCGGGTCGTAGAAGCGCGCGAGCAGCTTCGCGAGCGTCGACTTGCCCGCTCCCGTGTGGCCGACCAGCGCCACCGTCGTGCCCGCCGGGACGTCGAGCTTGACCCCGTGGAGGATCTCGGGCCCGCTCCCGTAGCCGAACCGGACCTCGTCGAAGCTCACATGGCCCTCGATGGTCGGGAGGTCGCGGGCTCCCGGACGGTCGACGATCTCCGGCTCCTCGTCCATCACGTCCATGATCTTGTCGAGGGCGGCGACCGCCGAGAGGAACGTGTTGTAGAGCTGCGAGAGCTGCTGCACGGGGTCGAAGAAGTTCGAGAGGTAGAGCAGGAAGGCGAAGAGCGTCCCGACCGTGACCTGGCCCTCGAGCGCGAGCCACCCGCCGTACCCGAGCACGACGGCGGTCGCCAGCGCCGAGAGGAAGTCGACGAACGGGAAGTAGAGGCCGTTCAGGACCACGGTCTCCTGGTTCGAGTCGCGGTAGCGGTTGTTCACCGACCTGAACTGGCGCTGGTTCGCGTCCTCGCGCGTGAACGTCTGGACGACGCGCATGCCGGCGATGTCCTCGGCCAGCGTCGCGGTGACGAGCCCCAGGCGCTCGCGCACCGAGCGGTACGCGCGCGACGAACGGCGGCGGAAGAGGCTCGTCGCAATCGCCATGAACGGGAAGACGGCCAGCGCGGCGAGCGCGAGCCGCCAGTCGAGGGCGAACAGGATCACGGCGGTGCCGACGAGCAGGAGGGTGTTCTGGAACAGGCTCGTGACCCCGTCGGTGACCAGCTGGTCGAGCGCCTCGACGTCGTTCGTCAGCCGGCTGATGACGACGCCCGCCCGGTTCCGCTCGTAGTAGCCGAGCGAGAGCCGCTGCAGGTGCCGGAACAGCTTGTTGCGGAGGTCGGCCAGGACGCGCTCGCCCGTCCAGCCGGTGAAGTACGTCTGGGCCATCCCGGCCAGGAGGTTGGCGATGCCGGCGAGGACGAAGAGGACGACCGTGATGGTCAGCGCCTCCATGTTCCCCTCGCTGACGCCCTCGTCGATCGCGACCTTGGCGAGGAGCGGCGGCGCGAGCGCCGTGAGCGTCGCCGCGACGAGCGAGGCGATCGCCAGCGCGGTCCGGCCGCGGTAGGGCGTCGTCAGGCGGGCGAGGGCCGACACGCGGCGGACCGTCTGCGCCCAGGACCAGTCGTTGACCTGCGCGCCGCGCTCCTGGGTCAGGTGCGAGCCCGCCTGCCAGACCTTCATGCCCGCCGCCCTCCCGGCGGCGCCCCGGCTCCGCAGTTCGTTTCACGCGCGCCCGTGAAGAGGGAGGCCCACCTCCCCGGCCCTATGGCCTCAAGCCTAACGCTGAAATCCGCGCGCGTGGGTGACCGAAGCGTGCCGAAATCGTGCCAGCGCGCAGCGTCCACCCGTACACCGGTGCGGACGTTGCCGCTCATGCCCCCGTGGCCTCCACGCGCTCAGCGAACTCGCGCTCGAGCAGCCCGTGCTCGTAGATCTCCCGGAAGACGGCGCTCCCCTCGAGCAGCTCGGCCTGCGTCCCGCGCGCGACGATCCGCCCCCGGTCGAGGACGACGAGCTCGTCGGCGAGGGCGATCGTCGAGAGCCGGTGCGCGACGATCAGCGTCGTCCGGCCCTTCATGGCCTCGCGCAGCCCGAGACGGATCCGGGCCTCCGTGGTCGCGTCGACCGAGGCGGTCGCGTCGTCGAGCACGAGGATGCGCGGATCCAGGATCAACGCCCGCGCGATCGCGATCCGCTGGCGCTGGCCGCCGGACAGCGTGATGCCGCGCTCGCCCACCATCGTGTCGTAGCCGTCGGGAAGCTCCTCGATGAACTCGTGCGCCTGCGCCAGGCGGGCGGCACGCAGGACGTCCTCGTCGGTCGCCCCCGGGGCGCCGAACGCGATGTTCTCGCGGACGGTCGCCGAGAACAGGAAGGGATCCTGGGCGACGATCCCGATGGCGCGCCTAAGCGTGGCCACCTTCACGTCCCGGACGTCGGTGCCGTCGAGCGTGATCCGCCCGGACGTCACGTCGTAGAAGCGCGGGACGAGCGAGGCCAGCGTCGTCTTGCCGGAGCCGGTGTGCCCGATCAGCGCGATCGTCCGGCCCGGCTCGATCTCGAGGTCGACGCCTTCCAGCACGGGCCTCCCCTCCGAGTAGGCGAAGCCGACGTCCTCGAAGACGACACGGCCGTCCCCGGGTGGCAGGACGATCGCACCCGCGGCGTCCCGGACGTCCTCGCTCTCGTCGATCACCTCGAAGATCCGCTCCCCCGAGGCCGTGGCGCGCTGCGCCTGCCCGATCCACATGCCCAGCATCCGCAGCGGCAGGACGAGCATGAGCACGAGGACGTTGAACGCGAAGAACGAGTCGAGCGCGAGCTCACCGCTGGCCACCATCCGGCCGCCGTAGAGCAGCACCGTCGCCTGGGCGATCAGCGGGAGGAAGGAGAGGAGCGGGACGTAGACCGCGCGCTGGCGGTTCGCGTCGAGCGACCGGCGGAAGAGGCTCTCGGTCCGCTCGCCGAACTTCTCGGCCTCGCTCTCCTCCTGGGCGAACGACTTGACGACGTGGACGCCGACGATGTTCTCCTCGGCGACGGTCGCGACGTCCGCCATGCGCTGCTGCACGTCCCGGAGGACGGGATGCGAGACCTGCGAGTAGCGGAACGCGAGGAACACGAGGAGCGGCGTGAACGCGGTCGCGGCGAGCGCGAGCTTCCAGTTCACGATGAAGAGCACGACGGTCACGCCGACGACGGTCAGGATGTGCTGGAAGAGGAAGATGAGGCCGTAGCCGAGGAAGAAGCGCACGGCCTGGAGGTCGACCGTCGCGCGCGACATGAGCTGGCCCGTCTGGTGGCGGTCGTAGAAGCCGAACGAGAGGCGGAGGAGCTTCGCGTACAGCTCGTCGCGCAGGTCGTACTCGACCCCGAGCGCCTGCCGTCCCGAGATCAGCCGGCGGCCGGCCATGAAGAGGGCCCGGGCGGCGCCGACGAGCAGGATCGCGAGCGCGATCGTCCAGAGCTGGCTGCGGCTCTGCGCCTCGACCGCGCTCTCGAGCGCGTCGCCGGTGAGGAACGCGATCGCGACCGCGGCCGCCTGCGAGGCGACGGCGAGCACGATCGAGACCGCGAGCGACCAGCGGTACGGGCGCAGGAAGCCGAGCAGGCGGACGAACGTGCGGAGATAGGGGTGCGAATCCGCCACCACGGACCTCAACGTCGAGTGTAGGGGCGGCCATTCCTGCGTCCGCGCCGGCTCTCGTAAGCTCTGCGCCCATGGCGCTGCCGCTCGAATCGGTCCCGAACGTCTCCGAGGGGCGGGATCCGACGGCGCTCCAGGCCCTGCGGGACGCGTTCTCGTCGCCGGCGCGCCTCCTCGACGTCCACACGGACTGGGATCACCACCGTTCGGTCTTCACGCTGGTGGGGGACGGGCCGGAGCTCGTCGCGGCGCTCCTCGAGGGCATCGGCGTCGCGGCGGAGCGGATCGACCTGCGCCGGCACGCCGGCGCCCACCCTCGGGTCGGGGCGGCCGACGTCGTCCCGCTCGTCCCGCTGGAGGACGGCGCCGAGACGGCCGCACGCGAGGCGGCGCTCGAGCTGGCGGAGCGCGCCGGCTCGGAGCTCGGCCTGCCCGTGTTCCTCTACGGGCTGCTCACGGAAGACGGTCGCGAGCCCTCGTTCTTCCGGCGGGGCGGGCCGGACGGGCTCCAGGCGCGAATCGACGCGGGCGAGCTGCGCCCGGATCGCGGCCCCGGCCTCCTCCACCCGACGGCCGGCGCGGTTCTTATCGGTGTCCGGCGGCCGCTCGTGGCCTTCAACGTCGACCTCCGCTCGGACGACGTCGAGGCCGCGCGGGAGATCGCGGCCGTCGTGCGCGAGCGGGGCGGCGGCTTCCCCGGCGTCAGGGCGCTCGGCCTCGACCTGCCGCGGGCCGGACTCGTCCAGGTGAGCATGAACGTCACCGACTGGCGGGCGGCGCCGCTCCACGAGGTCGTCGCCAGGATCGCCGCCGAGGCGGCGGCCCGCGGCATCGAGGTGGCGGGCTCGGAGCTCGTCGGGCTCATGCCCGCCGGGCCCGCGGTGGAGGCGGCCGGGGCCGCGCTCAGGCTCGAGGGCTTCGACCCGTCGCGGGTGCTGGAGCTGCGCCTCCTCGAGCCGTAGACGCGGCCCAGGCGGCACAGCCCAGCCCGACCAGCGGCAGCGCGAGCGCCGCTCCCGCGAAGACGACGCTGGGCTCGAGCACGGCGAAGAGCGGGGCGATCAGAAGCAGCCCGGTCGCGTGCGCCCCGCGGTGGACGAGCGAGATCACCCCCATGACCCGGCCGAGCACGCGGTCGGGAACCTCCTCCTGCGCCGCGGAGTTGAGGAGGACGACCGCGGAGCTCTCGCCCAGGGCGGCCAGGAACGCGCCGGCCATCGCCACCTCGATCGAGCCGGCGAGCCCGAGCACGAGGTAGGCGGGCAGGTAGAAGCTCCAGGCGACGAGGCTGCCGAACGCCTTCCGCCGCACCGGGCGCCGCGCCAGGAAGGCGCCGGCGGCGATCGCCCCGAGGGCGTAGCCGGTCATGACGAGCGCGAAGCCGCCGGCCGCCCGGTCGAGGTTCTCGCTCACGAGCTCCGGCGTCCCGGCGATCCAGGTGCCGGCCGCGATCGTGACCGAGAGCCCGAGAGCGACGACGGCGGCGGCCAAGAACGGTCGCCCGCGCAACGCCCGGAACCCGCCGGCGAGGTCGCGGAGCCCGCCCGCGCCCGCCTCCTGGCAGGTGCCGCCGGTCCGGACGCCCGCCAGGAGCGCCGCGGAGACGAGGAAGGTGGCCGCGTTGACGGCGAAGAACACGCTCACCGGGACGAAGGCGAGGAGCCCGGCCGCGACCGCCCAGCCGCCCACGGACAGCGCCTCCGCGGTCGCCCTGACGAGACCGTTGGCCTGCTGGACGTTCCGCCGCTCGACGAGCGCGGGCAGGAGCGCGCCGTAGGCCGGGTCGAAGTAGCTCGTCGCCGAGGTCAGGAGGAACGCCGCGACGACGAGTCCCCAGAGCGGCAGCTCGCCCGCGAGCCCGGCGGCCGCGACCGGAAGGAGGACGGCGGCACGCACGAGGTCGGCGCCGATGAGTACGCGCCGACGGTCCCACCGGTCCGCGACCAGGCCGCCGTGGAGCCCGAAGACGAGCGCCGGAACGCTGTCGGCGAGGCGAACCGCGAGGACGCCGAGCGCGCCCCCGGCCTCGAACGCGAACCACATGAGGGCGATGTACTGGAGCGCATCGCCGAGCTCGCTCGCGGAGACGGCGACGTACACGCGCCGGAAGTCCCGCCGGCGCAGGAGCGCGAAGGCGCTCCGGGGCGGGGCGACCGCGTCGACGCGCGCCTCCTCCGGGACGTTGGTGACCGGGTCGGCCATCGGCGTCTAGAGTACGGAGCGGCCATGAGCATGCTCCCGGAGAGCGCCCGCGCGCTGCTCGAGTCGGACGGGCTCGCCCATCTCGTCACCGTCAACCCGGACGGGAGCCCACAGGTGTCCATCGTCTGGGTCGGCCTCGACGGGGACGACGTCGTCTCGGCGCATCTGCGCGGCGAGCAGCAGAAGCTCCGCAACATCCGCCGCGACCCACGCGTCGCGCTCTCCGTCGAGGCGCCCGGCACGAACGCGCTCGGCTTGCGCGAGTACCTCGTGGTGCACGGCCGCGCGACGATCGAGGAGGGCGGCGCTCCCGAGCTCCTGCAGGAGCTCGCCCGCACGTATCTCGGGCCGGACGTCACCTTCCCGCCGATGCCCGATCCGCCCCCCGGCTTCCGCCTGCGTATCGCGGTCGAGCGAGTCGGTGGCGTTGGCCCCTGGGCGGCGGAGAGCTAGTCTTAGACGACTCCTGCTGGGGGCTTTCGGGACGTCGACGAGGAGGGTTGGATGAGCTGGCTGCGCTCGCGGTGGACGGTGGTCGCCCTCGTGCCCGCCTTCTTCCTGGCCGGGTTCGGCATCGTGTCAGCGCTCGCCGGCGGCTCGGACGACTCCGAGCCGGCCGCCGCCCCCGGCTCCTCGACGGCCGAGCCCGGCGGCCCCCGGGTGGTTACGGTCTACCAGGAGACCCTGCCGGCCGACACGGCCGGCGAGGGCGAGACCGAAGGCGCCGATCCGACCACGACCGCGGGCGGCGGAAGCACCACCGGCAACGGCAACGGCAACGGCGACGGCAACGGGGGCGGCGGCGGCGGGGCTCCGCCCGCGCCTCCGCCCGGGGTGATCGAGGTGGACTACGGGCGCTGGGACGGCGTGTTCGAGCTGGCGAACTCCGCGATCGTCCCCGAGTTCGGCATCGCGTCGGTCGTCGGCGAGCTCAGCTACCTCGGCGGCGTCGACTGTCCGGTCGGCCTCGTCCGGGTCCGGTTCTGGTTCTACAGCGAGCGAGGTCAGCCGGTCGGGCGTGGCGTCTGGGAGAGTACGCAGTCGACCGGTGACGGCGGCGAGGTCACCGGGCGCGAGCCGCTCCCGTTCGAGGCGTACGGGCCGAGCTCGGAAGCCCCGGGCTCCGCCGTGCTTCGGTTCATCGCGGTGGAGTGCCTCTAGGGCCGCGGCGGCCGGCAGGGACGCGTGGACGGCCCTGGCTCCCGTGGCTCGCGCTCGTCCTCGTGCCGGTCTTCTTCGCCGCAGGCTTCGGGATCGTCACCGCGCTGGAAGGCGGCGACGGCGCCGCCGAGACCCGAGCCGCGTCGGCCGCGCGTACCACGGTCGCGGCGGCGGCGAGCACGACCGCCGATACCGTGGCTCCCCCGGCTCCACCGACGACCGCCGCCGACCAGGCCACGACCGTCGACACGCAGGCTCTCGTGACCACCGCGCCCGCGGAGACGGATGAACAGCGTCCTCCCGCGGATCCGGGCGCGATCGAGATCGACTACGGGCGCTGGCAGGGGATGTTCAGGCTCACGGACGCGAAGCTCGTCCCCTCGCTCCAGGCCAGCACGGTGGGCGGGCAGTTCACCTACCTGGGCGGGGCGGGGTGCGCGGTCCGAAACGTCGTCGTCGACGGCCGCTTCTACGACCGGGAGGACGTCCCGGTCGGGCTCGCGCGCTGGGAGAGCCGCTGGGTGACGGGCGAGGCCGGGCTGGCGCGCCGGAAGCCGGTTCCCTTCGGCGCGTACGGCAGCGTGCTCCACCTCGCGACCTCGGCCGAGCTCGAGCTGGTCAGGGTCGTCTGCTCCTAGGACCTCGGCGTGGCGAGCGTGGAGTCCTTCCGGCTCCACGCCGGCACCGCGATCCGCGGGTCCTGCGGCCGCCGGTCGCTCACTAGACTTGCCTCGATGGCGCTCACGACCGCAGTGTCGCTGACCGGCGACGACCTGACGATCGGAGACGTCTGGGCGGTCGCCGTGGAGGGCGCGGGCGCGGAGCTCGCCGACGAGGGCCGGAGGAAGCTCGCCGCCGCCCGGGCGCTGGTCGAGCGCGTCGCCGAGGCCGGAGAGGGGGAGCACACCTACGGGATCAACACCGGCTTCGGGCGCTTCGTCTCGAAGACGATCCCGGCCGAGCTCGGCGCCGAGCTCCAGCTCCGCCTTCTCCGCAGCCACGCGTGCGGGGTCGGGGACCCGTATCCGCCCGAGATCGTCAGGGCGGCCATGCTCCTGCGCGCGAACACTCTCGCGAAGGGCTACTCGGGCGCACGACCCCAGACCGTCGACCTCCTCCTCGCCTGCCTGAATCGCGGCGTCGTACCGGTCGTGCCGAGCCGGGGCTCGGTCGGCGCCTCGGGCGATCTCGCGCCGCTCGCCCACCTCGCGCTCCCGCTGGTCGGCGAGGGGCGCGCATCCTTCGAGGGCGAGGTGCTCTCCGGCGCCGACGCGCTGGCGCGCGCGGGCCTCGAGCCCGTCCGCCTCGAGGCCAAGGAGGGCCTCTCGCTCATCAACGGCACGCAGTTCATGGCGGCCGCCGGCGCCCACGCTCTCGT
>DASPGT010000118.1:0-2948 GCA_035620475.1 Gaiellaceae bacterium
TCACGCCGACGCGCGCGAGCTCCTCGGCCGCCTCGAGCGCGACGTAGACCATCGAGCTCGTTGCGACGAGCGTCAGGTCCTCTCCCGCGCGCTTCACGTCGGCGACGCCGAAGGGCAGCGTGTACTCGTCCTCGGGCACCGGCCCCTTCGTCGCGAACATCATCTTGTCTTCGAATAGGACGACGGGCCCGTCGTCCCGGATAGCAGCCTTCAAGAGGCCCTTGGCGTCGTAGGGCGTCGAGGGCATCGCCACCTTCAGGCCCGGGATGTGGGCCACCCACGCGTGGAGGCTCTGGCTGTGCTGGGCGGCCGACCGGCGCGTCGCGCCCAGGGTCGTCCGCACGGTGAGCGGCGCCTTCAGGCGCCCCCCCGACATGTAGTGCACCTTCGCCGCCTGGTTCACGACCTGGTCCATTACCAGGGTCATGAAGTCGCCGAACATGATGTCGACGACCGGGCGCATGCCGGTCATCGCCGCCCCGAGGCCGATGCCCGTGATGCCGGCCTCGGAGATGGGCGAGTCGAGCACCCGCTCCGGGCCGAACTCCTCGACGAGCCCGGAGAGCACCTTGAACGGCGTCCCGGCCTCCGCGACGTCCTCGCCGATCACGAAGACGGTCGGGTCGCGGCGAAGCTCCTCGGCCAGCGCCTCGTTGACGGCCTGGGCGAGCGAGATCTCACGCCGGCCGGTCGTCTCGGCGCTACGGGTAGACATGCTGGTCGACTTCCCCGGGGTCCGGGAAGGGAGCCTCGAGCGCAACTGCGACCGCGGCCTCCACCTCCTCGGCGATCTCGCTCTCGATGCGCTCGAGGGCCTCGCGGCTGACCCCGCCGTCGGCCATCAGCCAGGCGGCGAGGATGGTCAGCGGGTCGCGCTCCCCGGTCCACGTGCTCTCCTCGTCCCGGGAGCGGTAGTAGGCGCGGTCGACGTCGCCCACGTGATGGCCGTGGAAGCGGTAGGTGTTGCAGAGGAGGAACGAGGGCCCGTCGCCGGCGCGGGCGCGCTCGACGGCCGCGGCGGCGGCGGCGTGGACGGCGCGGACGTCCTGGCCGTCGACCTCCTCGACGGGGAGCCCGAAGGCGGCCGGCCGCGCGGCGATGTCGCCGGCCGTCGTCTCCGAGTAGTGGGTGTACTCGTTGTAGAGGTTGTTCTCGCAGACGTAGACGACCGGGAGCTTCCACAGCGAGGCCATGTTCATCACCTCGTAGAGCACCCCCTGCCCGAGCGCGCCCTCCCCGAAGAAGCAGACGGCGACCCGGTCGGAGCCGCCGGCCTTGGCCGAGAACGCCGCGCCGGTGGCGATGCCGGCCGAGCCGCCGACGATCGCGTTGGCGCCGAGGTTCCCGTTCTCGTGGTCGGCGATGTGCATCGAGCCGCCCTTGCCGCGGCAGTACCCGGCCTCCTTGCCGAGCAGCTCGCAGAACATCCGGTCGACGGCGGCGCCCTTGGCCAGGCAGTGCCCGTGGCCGCGGTGGGTGCTCGTGATGTAGTCGTCCTTGCGAAGCGCCTCGCACACGCCGACCGCGACGCCCTCCTCGCCGATGTAGAGGTGGGCGAGGCCCGGCATCTTCGCCGAGCGGTAGAGCTGGTTCACCTGCTCCTCGAACAGGCGGATGCGCTGCATCCGCTCGTACATCCGGAGTCCGAGCTCGGTGCTGGTCGCGCCGAGCGGGCGAGCCTGGGTGGCCATGGCTACGGCACCACCTTCCGGAGGCCGGCCAGCTGCGCCATGACCTCGTAGACGACCGCAAAGTCCTGCTCCACGTAGCCCATGCCGCGCGCCGCGGTCAGGAGCTCGTTCGACACCGCCGTCGTCGGCATCGGGACGTCGAGCCTGCGTCCCGCCTCGAGGGCGAGGTCCATGTCCTTCTGCATCATGTTGACGTTGAACCACGGCTCGTCCGGCATCTCGAGGACGAACGGGCCCCGGTACTTCAGCATCGGAGAGGCGACGACGCTCTCCATGAAGGCCTCGACGGCGACCTCCTTGTCGATGCCGTCCTTCTCGGCGAGGAGCAGGCCCTCGCAGAAGGCGACCATCTGCACGTGCAGGCTGAGGTTGATGGCGATCTTCATGAGGAGCGCCTGCCCGTTGGAGCCGATGTGGATGACCTTGCGCCCGACGTCGAGCAGGATCGGCTCGACGACGGCGAACGCGTCGTCGTCGCCGCCGACCATGATCGACAGGCGGCCCTCCTCGAGCGTGCTGACGCTGCCGGACACCGGCGCGTCGAGCATCTGAGCCCCGAGCTCCGCGACCCGCTCGGCGAGCGCGCGGCTCGCCTCGGGCGTCCCGGTCGTCATGTCCACGTAGACCATTCCCGGCCCGAGGCCGGCGAGGATCCCGTCGGGGCCCTCGGTCACCGCCGCGAGCGCGGACGCGTTCGTGACCATGCTGAAGACGACGTCCGAGGCCTCCGCGACCTCGCGGGGCGTGTCCTTGAGGTCGAGCCCGAGCTCGACGAGCGGCGCCGCCTTCTCCCGCGAGCGGTTGTAGCCGCTGACGTCGTGCCCGGCCGCCAGCAGGCGCCGGGTGACGCCGCCGCCCATGACCCCGAGCCCCACGAAGCCGACCGTCGCCATGCGCTAGCGCCGCCGGCCCCGGCTCGACTTCGCCGTCGCCGCCTCGACCGCCTCCTCGACCCGCGTCAGGTGCTCGCGCATCCGCTCGCGCGCCACGTCGGGCTTGCCCTCGGCCATCGCGGCGATGATCAGCCCGTGGTCGTCGATCGACTGCTCCGGGCTGCCCGGGATCCGGTAGATCGACCCGAGCGCGCGCTCGAGCTGGTCGCGGATCGCGTGCATCAGGTGCAGGATCAGCCGGTTCTGGGTCGCCTCGGCGATCGTCAGGTGGAAGGCCACGTCGGACTCGATGTACTCGTCCTGGTCGGCCAGGCCCTCGCGCATGAGCTCGGTCGCGGCGCGCATGCGCTCGAGGTGCGACTCG
>DASPGT010000119.1:0-14576 GCA_035620475.1 Gaiellaceae bacterium
GGCAGCTGGCCCCCGACGCGCGGGTCCTCGTCCATGCGGAGCGAGGAGAGGTCGGCGACCGACTGGCCGAAGGAGTGCGAGAGGTCCTCCCACTCGGCGCGGAGCTGCGGGACGCGCAGCCGCCAGGCGGCCAGGGAGGCCCGCACGCGCGCGAGCTCCTCGCCGAAGCGCCGCTCGGCGACCTGGACGGCGGTCCGGAGCCCGTCGAGGGCGGGGATCACGTCGGCGCGCAGCCGCCAGGTCTCGCGCGGCTCGAGCTCGATCCGGTACGTCACCTTCGAGCCGTCGGTCTCGCCGCGCTCGGAGAGGACGACCTGGGTAAGCCCGTTGAAGCCGTTGTTCGAGACGGAGAAGACGAACTGGTTGTCGTCGGCCTCGAAGACCGCGGGCACGGGCGGGGGCAGCGGCTTGGCGTGGACGGGGTCGCCGAGCGCGAAGTCGTAGGCCTTCACGGCGAAGATGTCCGCGAAGTCGTTGGCGATCTCGAGCGCGAGGTCGAACTCGACGCGGCGCGGCGAGTGGTTGGAGACGACGAGGTGCTCCTGCATCGAGTCGCCGATGAACCGCTCGCGGGCGATGGAGATCTCGTCGTGGCCGAGGCCGCCCACCACCGGGTTCCGCAGGAAGAACGCGGCCGAGTAGTACTCGACCTTGCGCGAGGAGAGGACGAGCGGGCGCGCGCCGTTGATCGTCAGCGCCCAGCGCGAGAGGAAGCGCGTGTCGTGGGCGAAGAAGCCCATGGTCGGCTCCGAGATGTCGCCCAGCTCGTCCGAGACGCAGAACGTCGAGCCCTCGAGGATCGTCAGCGCCATAGGAGTGCTAGTGCCCCTCCAGGCAATACGAGCCGGCCTCTGCCCCGCGATGTCGAGGCTGGATTCCCTGGATGGACACTACCCCTCCTGGTCCCGGACGATGGTGTCCTGGCTGGCCTGCTGCAAGGGCTTCACGACGATCTCGTCGACCACCATGTGGGCCGGCCGCGTCACCGCCCACAGGATGCAGTCGGCGACGTCCTCCGGGGTCAGGTAGCGCACGCCGCGGTAGACGGCGTCCTTCTTGTCCGTGTCCCCGCGAAAGCGCACGTCGGAGAACTCTGTGTCGCCGACCATGCCCGGGTCGACGGTCGTGACGCGGATACGGCCGACGAGGTCCTTGCGCAGGACCGCGGTGAGCGCGCGCACGGCCGTCTTCGTGCCGACGTACATGCCGCCGCCCCCGTACCACTCCCGCCCGGCCCAGGAGCCCAGGTTGACGATGTGGCCGCGCCGGTCCTCCATGTGCGGCAGGACGAGGCGCGTCATCCGCAGGAGCCCGAGGACGTTCGTCTCGACCATGATCCTGTCGTCCTCGTCGGAGCCCTCCGCGATCGATCCGCGACCGAGTGCGAGGCCGGCGTTGTTCACGAGGATGTCGATCCGGCCGAAGCGCTCGACGGCCCGAGCAACGAACGCCCGTGCGCTCGCGTCGTCCGTCACGTCGAGCTGCGCGCCCAGGTGCCCCTCGCCCGGGAGCGCGTCCGCCTCCTGCTCCATCAGCTCGACGCGACGGGCGCCGACCGCCACCCGCGCGCCCTCGGCGGCCAGTGCTCTCGCGGTCACGAGGCCGATGCCCGTCGAGGCGCCGGTGACGATCGCCGTCCTGCCGTCGAGCGCGCCCATGCCTAGCCGGACGAGCCCACCGTCGAGTCCACGAGGTCGGCCAGGTCCCGGCCATGGCGGCCGCGGGCGAGGCCGACGAGGTAGCACACGAGGGGCGCGTTCGTCCGCTCGCCGCTTCCGTGCGCGGCCTCCCGGGCGAGCTCCAGGAGCTCGTCCATCTCGGCGCGCGAGAGGTCGTACGCCGCCGGATCGTCCCCGACCTCCGCGGCGAGCCGGGCGCGCGCCTCTTCGAGCCATCCGTCCATGGGCGCAGCTTAGACTCTCGCCTCAGGGATGAAGGTCGGTGTCGCCAAGGAGTCGGCTCCCGGGGAAACCCGGGTGGCCGTCGTGCCCGACACGGCGCGGCGGCTCGTCGCCGACGGAGTCGAGGTGCTGGTCGAGCGCGGGGCGGGCGAGGCCGCCACGTTCGCCGACGCCGCCTACGAGGACGCCGGCGGCAGGGCGGTCTCCGCCGACGAGCTCTTCGCCGAGGCCGACGTCCTCTGCCGCGTCCGCAAGCCGTCGCCGGAGGAGATCACCAGGCTGCGCGAGGGCCAGGTCCTGCTCGGGCTCCTGCAGCCGCTCGTCGACCCCGAGCTCGCACAGGCGCTCGCCGCGGCCGGCGTGACCGCCTTCTCCCTCGACTCGATCCCGCGCGTCACCCGTGCGCAGCCGATGGACGCGCTCTCCTCGCAGAGCACGGTCGCCGGCTACAAGGCGGTCGTCCTCGCCGCCGAGCACCTGGGCAAGTTCTTCCCCATGCTGACCACGGCCGCCGGGACGATCCCGCCCGCGAAGGTGCTCGTCCTCGGCGCCGGCGTCGCGGGGCTCCAGGCGATCGCCACGGCCCGCCGGCTGGGTGCGGTCGTCTCGGCGTTCGACGTCCGCCCGGTCGTGAAGGAGCAGGTCGAGAGCCTCGGCGCCACGTTCCTGGAGCTCGACGTCGAGGGCGCGGAGGGCGTCGGCGGCTACGCCGTCGCTCTGGGCGCCGACGAGCATGCTCGCGAGCAGCAGCTGATCGCGCACCACGCCTCCGCGTCCGACGCCGTGATCACAACCGCGCTCATCCCCGGCCGGCCCGCGCCGGAGCTGATCACGGAGGACGCGGTGCGCGCGATGCGAACCGGCTCGGTCGTGGTCGACCTCGCCGCCGAGGCCGGCGGCAACTGCGCGGCGACGACGCCGGGCGAGACGGTCGTCGTCGGCGGCGTCACCGTCGTCGGCCTGACGAACATCCCGGCGACCATGCCCGTCCACGCGAGCCAGATGTACTCCCGGAACGTCCAGGCCTTCCTCGGCCTGATCGTCGCCGACGGGGAGCTGCGCCTCGACTTCGAGGACGAGATCGTCCGCGACACCTGCGTCGCGCACGGCGGCGAGGCCAGGAAGCCGTGACCGCCGAGCTGATCGCCTCGATCACGATCTTCGCGCTCGCCGTCTTCCTCGGCTTCGAGCTGATCGGCCGCGTGCCGACGCTCCTCCACACGCCGCTCATGTCGGGGACGAACGCGATCTCCGGCATCGTCCTCGTCGGCGCGCTCCTCGTCGCCGGCCAGGCCGAGTCGACCCTCGAGGAGACGATCGCCTTCCTCGCCATCGTCTTCGCCACAGTCAACGTCGTCGGCGGCTTCCTCGTCACCGACCGGATGCTGGAGATGTTCAAGCGGAAGCCGGAGGAGGGCGAGGAGTGAGCATCCCGCTCGGGGTCGTCTCGCAGAACGTCGTCGACCTCATGTACGTCGTCGCGGCGATCCTCTTCGTCGTCGGGATCAAGCGGCTGTCGTCGCCGACGACCGCGCGCTCGGGGAACATGCTCGCGGCGGCGGGGATGGTCATCGCCGTCGTCTTCACCATCCTCCTGCCCGAGGTCGCGCACTACTGGCTGATCGCCGCCGGGCTCGCGGTCGGCGCCGCGATCGGGCTTGTGGCCGCGCGGCGCGTGAAGATGACCGCGATGCCGCAGATGGTGGCCGTCTTCAACGGCCTCGGCGGCGGAGCATCCGTGCTGGTGGCGGTCTTCGAGTACCGCCGGCTGGCCCCGGAGGAGGGCGCCCTCGGCGGCGACGTGCTCGGCGCGGCCCTCTTCTCGGCGCTCATCGGCGCGATCACCTTCAGCGGCAGCCTCGTCGCCTTCGCCAAGCTCCAGGAGCTCCTGCCCGGCCGCCCGTTCGTCTTCCCCGGCCAGCAGGCGCTGAACGCCGTCCTCCTCGCCGCCGCGCTGGGAGCAGGGATCGCCGCGGGCGTGGCCGAGCAGACGGTCTGGTGCTACGTGCTCGTGCTCGTCGCGCTCGCGCTCGGCGTCCTCTTCGTGCTCCCCATCGGCGGCGCCGACATGCCCGTCGTGATCGCCTTCCTGAACGCCTTCTCCGGCCTCTCCGCCGTCGGCGCCGGCTTCGTCCTCTCGAACACGGCGCTCATCATCGGCGGCACGCTAGTCGGCGCGTCCGGGACGCTCCTGACGGTGATCATGAGCCGGGCGATGAACCGGTCGCTCGCGAACGTCCTCTTCGGCGCGTTCGGGAGCGCGGCGCCGGCCGCGGCCGCCGGGGTCGCCGCAGACGGCGCGGTCAAGAGCCACCGGGAGGTCTCGGCCGAGGACACGGCGGTCATGCTCGCCTACGCGACCCGCGTCGTCATCGTCCCGGGCTACGGGCTGGCGGTCGCGCAGGCGCAGCACAACGTGCGCGAGCTGGCCGACCTGCTCGAGCGCCGCGGGATCGACGTGAAGTACGCGATCCACCCGGTGGCCGGCCGCATGCCGGGACACATGAACGTCCTCCTCGCCGAGGCGAACGTCCCCTACCCGCAGCTCTACGACATGGAGGACATCAACCCGGAGTTCCCGCGGACCGACGTCGCCCTGATCATCGGCGCGAACGACGTCACGAACCCGGCCGCGCGCGAGGATCCCGAGAGCCCGCTCTACGGCATGCCGATCCTGAACGTCGACGCCTCGGCGAACGTCGTCGTCCTCAAGCGCAGCATGAGCCCGGGCTTCGCGGGCATCGACAACGACCTCTTCTACCGCGCGAACACGGCCATGCTCTTCGGCGACGCCAAGGCCTCCGTCGAGAGCCTCGTCGCCGCCGTCAAGGCGGCGTAGGCCCGGGCGCGGTCCACCCGGGCCCACGAGCCGCAGCCGCTACGGGTCGCGCTTGTCGAGCTCGACGGCGCGCAGCGCGTTGACGACGCCGCTGCCGAAGAAGCCGTTCCGGTTGCCCTTGGTGACGCAGCGTGCGTCGCCCTCGGGGCAGGGAAGCGGGTCGGCGGTCTGGTGCAGGATCAGCGCCACGCGATCGGGATCCATCTTCGCGCCGCCGCCCCACCAGCTCCTCTTGCCGAACTGGCTGACGACGAGGGCCGCCGTGCCGCTCACCTGCGCGGCCGCCTGCGAGGTGCCCGCGAAGTAGCGGTAGAACGCCGCGTCCGGGCCCGTGCACGGGTCGCACAGGAGGTTCGGAACCTGCATGGAGGCAGGCCAGGGGCCGAGCACGAGGCCCGCGGGGGGCGCGCCCTGCAGGAAGTCGCCGCCGCCGGCCGTGACGTCGACGTAGCCCAGGCCCCAGTTGGAGGGCGGCCCGGCCGCGAGGCGGTCGAACAGCCCGATCGAGGAGACGGTGACGACGCCGGGCAGGCCGCTCGGCAGCCGGCTGCACCCGTCGAGCGCCGGGTCGGTCATGTCGCGGCCGTTGTTCCCGGCCGAGGCGACCATGGAGACGTTGCGCTTCTGCGCGTAGGCGACCGCGCGCTTGACCGCCTTGACGATCACGCGCTGCGACGGGTCGGTGCGGCAGAAGGTCGTCGTCCCGCCCATGAAGGCGCTGTCCACCGAGTAGCTGTTGTTGGCGACGTCGACGCCGTTGTCGGCCGCCCAGACGAGGGAGCAGACAACCGCGTCGGCGAGGAAGACGTCCGCCGTCCCGCGCCTGACGCTCGCCTTGACGATCGCAAGCTTCACGTTCGGCGCGATGCCGACGATGCCCTGGCCGTTCGACTCCGCCGCGATGACGCCGGCGACGTTCGTGCCGTGACCGGAGTCGTCGTTCCACGCCGCCGGGTCGCGGTTCGGCTTCCCCCCGACGCAGGAGACGCTGCGCGAGAAGTCGAGGTTGTCGTTCAGGTCCGGATGGCTCGCGTCGACGCCGGTGTCGATGACGCCGACGAGCACCTTCGGGCTCCCGCCGGTGATCGCGTGGGCCTCGGGCGCGCTGATCCGCTGCGAGTACCACTGGAGCGGAGAGAACGTGTCCTCGTCCGTGGCGGGGTAGTTCGGGAGCTCGTGGCCGCCGCGGTCCCAGCCCCAGCCGGAGGCCGTGGCGACGACGCTCCCGACGGAGGCGACGCCTTCGACGTCGCGGTTCCGGTCGAGCCTCTGGGCGAAGTCCGGGTCGTCGGACTCCGCGATGACGACGTCGATCTGCGGATAGGCGGCAACGATGGTGCCGCCGGCCTTCCTGACGTCGGAGCCTGCGCCCCAGACGTCCCAGCCGCGCTCCGGATACAGGACGACGTACCGCTCAGCCGCCGCCTGTCCCGCCGCAGCGAGCGCGACCGCCGCAACGATCGCAAGCACGACAAGTCGAGTGGTTACACCTGGCCGCAAGTTTTCTCTCCCTGTTGGAACCTCAACCCGATGGGCGCCGGGACGCCCTTGCAGACCGGACTATACGGGCACTCCGTGAGAATGCATTCCCTCGGTCGGGGGAGGCTGGGCGAGGACGGCTGGATCCCCCAGCGGGGGGAGCCCTCAGAAGCCGGTGCGGAAGACCGAGGACGCGCCGGTGGCTAGTGTCCAGCGGGTCGAGAAGAGGGCGCCGCTGCCGAGGCTCGTCGTCCAGTACGCGCGGGCGCGTGTGCGCATCGTCTCGACGGTCCGCCTCCGCGCGGCCCGCACCCACCCCAGCCGCAGATGGCTCGCGCCCGAGCGGAGGTCGACCCAGGCGATGCGCGCGCCGTGGATCGCCGGCGCCTGGAGCAGGCCGATCCGGCTCTTGGCGACGACCCGCTTCCAGCCGGTGGAGAGCACCTTCACCATGATCCTCGACTGCTTCTTCGAGGCGAGGGGCCAGGCGAGGCGGCCGCTTCGCAGGCTCGGGCGGCCGAGGACGTACGAGAGCTTGACCGTCGCGTGGATCCTGCTCGTCCCCGCCTGGAGGTTGCGGACGACGAGCCGCCTGACGGTCGCGTCGCGGCGCACGAAGGCGACGAGCGGCCAGTCGAGCGCCGGATACGACGCATTCGGGTTGTTCACCCTGGCCATCTCGTCTCCCGTCGTCCGGTCGATCACGCTGATGCCGGTGTCGTCGCGGAAGGCGAGGTAGCGGCCGTCGAGCGAGGGCTGCGACACGCCGGGATAGACCTCCTCCGGTCCCCCGCCCCCGGGTCGCACCACGACGTCGCCGGCCTGCGTGGCGTAGGCGAGCGCTCCGCCGCTGAAGCTCGGGTCGTAGGCGTTCTGGACGACCCGGGTGGCGCCGCCGGCAGTGGGCGCCGCGGCGAGGAGGATCCCGCAGACGACGAGAGCGATCGCGTTCGCCCGGAGCAACGTCCCGCGGCGCCGCGTCAGCCGCTCGACCGCCGCCGTGGGGTCGCCCGCGCGCCGGCGCGGCCAGACCACCATCGCGGCCCGGCCGGCGCCGTACAGCGCGAAGCAGGCCGCCGCCGGGAGCGGGCGCGCCAGCGCCAGGGCTCCGGCACACGCGACCCAGAACGTCGAGACGGGCTGGTACGTGAAGACGCCCGCACCGAGGCCGGCCCCGTAGCCCGTCGCCCAGACCGGCAGCGGCAGCTCGAAGCGCCAGCGCTCCGGCACCTGGCGCCGGGCCTGCGGCAGCGGGAAGCGCAGGAGCCCGGCCTCGCGCGCGGCAGCGAGCAGCGCGAGCGCGGCGGCCGCGTAGACGGCGTGGCGGGCGCCGAGCAGGCTCCCGGCGAGGCCGAGGGCCAGGCCGAGCGCGGCGGCCGTCACGACGGCGGCCGCTGTGAAGAGAACCTGGGCGACGATCTGGCGTTTGCGGCTCCCGCACACGGCGGGAGTGAAGGTCTCCAGCATCGACAGCCCTCAGGGAGACCAGGCGCCCGAGACCCCCGCGACGAGCGCGGCGAGCGCGACGCCGGTCTCGATCAGCACGGCAGCCCCGTGTCGTAGTACATGACGCAGTACACGCGCCGTCCGCCCCAGCAGTAGCCGGTGAGCGAGGCGTCCCCGTTGATCCGCCGGCGGCTGAAGGAGCAGCAGTCGACGAGCTTGCGGATCTGCCCGCCGCAGCAGCGGAACCAGGAGCCCTGCACGCGGAGGTCCTTGAGCCCCTTCACCTCGGCGGTCCAGTCCTCGCAGACGCGCGTGCGGGGCGAGGGCGGCAGCACCTCGCCGTCGGGGCCCCGCAGGCGGTTGCCGTCGCCGTCGAGGGCGTAGCCGGCGGAGTCGACCAGGCGGCCGAGGTTGTCGATCGGCCGTCCGCTGTGCGGGTGGAGCGGGTATCCCTTGCGGTCGATCCGGGAGAGCGGCGGGTAGGGGCTCGGGCACGACCCGGTCGTCCAGATGTGCCCGCAGAAGTGGAAGGCGTCGGCCTCGTCGGGCTTGACGACGGCGGCCACGGCCGAGCCGCCCGCGACCGCGAGCGCGGCAGCGCTCAGGCGTCCCAGGAAGGAGAGGCGCGTGGTGGACTCCGCGAGCTTCGCCGAGAGCTTCTCGGCCTGACGGTCGAGCCCGGAGGCCCGCGCCTCAGGCGGCTGCATGGATCCTCGCCCTGCCGGTGTCGAGCAGCGTCTCGAGCTCCTCCAGCGTGTTGACGGTGCCCTTGGCCGCCACGACGCCGTCGATCAGGTGGACGACGAACGGCGTGCCCGGCACGTTCCAGCGGGCGAAGGCGTCCTCCTCGAGCTCCTCCTCGACGACCCGGACGGCGAGGCCGCGGCGGGCGAGCGCGGCGACGCCCGCGCTCAGCTGGCGGCAGAGGCTGCACGTGGAGGAGAAGAAGAAGACGACCTCGGAGCGCCGGCCCCGCAGGCCGTCGAGCGCGGGTGCCGACTGGCCCAGCTGCGGCCCCTCCTCGGCGAGCTCGAAGGGCACGCGCGGGCCGATGCGCATCGTCAGGACGCCGACCTGGCGGTAGAGGGCGAGGACGAGCAGCGCCAGGAGGACGACCGCTCCGGAGAGGGCGACGAGGACGGCCGCGACGACGGTGTCGGACGAGACCGAGATCTCGATCCCGCCGCCGAAGGCGGCGAGCAGGGCGACCGCCGTGAAGCCTCCTGCCCGGGCGAGCAGGTGCGTCGTGCGGCCCTCGGAAGCGCCGAAGCAGCCGCAGCGCAAGCGCTCGACCCCGCGCAGGCGCGCCTGGGCGAGCGCGGCGACGAAGACGACACCGAGCGCGACGGCCGCGTACGCGCTCAGGGGCAACGCGACGCCGAGGAGGACGAGGATGCCGACGACGGCCTCGGCCGCAGTCACGGCCCAGGCGGTCTCGCGTGCGTAGCGCGCCGGGACGCCGTAGGCCGTGAGCCAGTCGGGCAGGTCCTCACGCCGGCGCAGCTTCGACGCTGCGGCCCAGAGCAGGAGGAGGCCGACGACGATCCGGGCGATGGTCGACAACGCAACCACTGTAGGAGCTAATCGGCCGCCCCGGGCGGGCGCAGGAGAGTTTTCATGAAATCCTCACGAGTGCAGACCTCTAGAGTTTCTGGCGCCTTGGGCGTCTCCCTCCCCACGCTACCCACATGAGCGGGCGCCCACGCCTCCTGGGCGTGAACCACGTCGCCCTCGAGGTCGGCGACGTCGACGAGGCGCTCGCCTTCTACGGCAGGCTCTTCGACTTCGAGCTGCGCGGCCGGGCGCCGGGCATGGCCTTCGTGGACATGGGCGACCAGTTCCTCGCGCTCGCGGAGGGCCGCCGGCAGGAGGCCGACGAGAACCGCCACTTCGGCCTGGTCGTCGACGACAAGGAGGCCGTGCGGCGCGCCCTCGTCGCGGCGGGCGTCAAGCTCCTCCCCGGCCGCCGGCTCGACTTCCTCGACCCGTGGGGCAACCGCGTTGAGGTGGTCGACTACCGCGACATCCAGTTCACGAAGGCGCCCGCCGTCCTGCGCGGCATGGGCGTCGCAGACCTGGAGAAGACCGAGGCCGCGATCGACGAGCTCCGCCGGAAGCGCATGGCCTAGGGAGCCACGGCCGGGGTCAGACCCTGGGCATGGCCGGCGGGGACGCGTCCGCGGGCCGGGTTCCGCTAGCCCGCGGACTCCGCGCTGCGGAGTCCGCGGACGGCCCACAGCGTGAAGAGCGCAACGGCGGCGAGGGCCAGGGCGAACGCCGTCCCGACCTCGGTCGGCTCGCCGGCGAAGAGGCCGCGGCCGGCTTCGAGCAGGAAGGTCGCCGGGTTCACGGAGGCGACGGTGTGGATCCAGCCGGTGAGGAGCTCGAGGGGGACGTAGACCGGCGCCAGGAAGAGCGTCAGGAACACCGGCACCTGCATCAGAGGCCCCGCCTGGAGGGTGCGGAAGCGCATCGCGATCCCGCAGGCCCAGAGGACGGCCGCGACGTTGACGAGGAGCCCGAGCAGGACGAGCGCGAAGAGCTCGTCCGGGCTTCCGAGAACCTCCATCCCCGAGATCAGCGCGACGACGAGGACCACGGAGGCCGTCGCCGCCCAGCGGACGAGCGCGACGAGCCCGTAGCCGGCGATGATCCCCGTGCGCCGCGGCGCGGCGAGGAGGAGCCGGCGCGCGAAGCCGCTCTCGAAGTCCCGCGCGATGGCGAACCCGTTGAAGATCCCGCCGAAGGCCGCCGACTGCAGGAAGACGAAGACGAACTGGAACGCGGTGTAGCCCGCCGGGTAGTCGAAGCCGGGGACGTCGGACACCCGCGACAGCCCGCCCGCGAACGCCGTGAAGAAGAAGAGCGGGAAGAGGAGTGAGGGCACGAGGATGGACGGGTTCGTGAACGCGTTGTGGATCCCGCGCCACGCCACCGCCAGCGCCACCGCCACGAACGCCCTCACGACCGCGCCAGCCTTCCGCGCAGCGCGACACTCGCCGCGGCGAGGGCGAGCACCGCGATCCCGCCCGCGATCCCGAACCCGAGCAGGAGCGCCTGCGCGTCCCACCCGGTGATGATCAGGCTCCGGATGCCCTCGATCAGGTACGAGACCGGGTTGATCGTCGCCACCGTGCGGAACCACTCGATCTCGATCAGGTTCCGCGGCAGGTTCATGGACGACAGGAAGAGGAACACGAAGAAGAGCGGGAAGAGCGCCTGGATCGCCTCGCCGGAGCCGGTGCGGAGCGCGAGGAACGCACCGACCGCGCCGAAGCCGAGCGCGATCAGCACGCCGAGGAAGACGATCAGGAAGATCCCGAGGATCCCGCTCTCCGGCCGGACGCCGGCGATCAGCCCGACCGCCAGGTAGAGGGTCGCCTGCACCAGCGCCAGCGCGACGACGCCGGCGAGCTGGCCGACCAGGAGCGCGGCCCGGCGCATGGGCGTCAGCGCGAGCCGGTCGAGGAAGCCGGTCTGGATGTCGCGCGCGAGGTCGGTGCCCGCGTTCGTCGTCGCGAAGAGCGCACCCTGCATGAACGTGAACGCGAGCGCGAAGTCGAGGTAGGAGTCGGCCGGGAAGCCCGGGATCCGGGCCGCCGACCGCAGCCCGCCGACGTTGACCGCGAGCAGGATCAGCGGAAACACGAACGACGGCACGACGTTCACCGGCTGGCGCAGCGTGCGGAGTACCGACCGGCGGGCGAGGTGCCCGACCTGGAGGAGCAGCGGGCTGTGCCTCATCCCGCAGCGGGGGCCGGAGCGGGCGCCGCCTCGGGGCCGGCTTCCTCCTCGCCCGCGCCCTCGAGCGACCGCCCCGTCTTCGCCAGGAAGACGTCGTCGAGCGTCGGCGCATGCAGCTGGAGGTGCTGGAGGTGGAGGCCCTCGGCGTCGAGGGCCCGCACGACGTCGGCGAGCGCCTCCTCCCCGCCGTCCAGACGCACGGTGGCCGCCTTGGGCGAGCCCGGAACCGTCGCGCCGAACCGTTCGAGCGTCCGCGCCACCGCCGCCAGGTCGGCGGGGTCGGCGGGAATCGCCTCCACGCTCGGCCGGCCGATCTCCGCCTTCAGGGAGATCGGCGTGCCCTGGGCGACGATCCGCCCGTGGTCGATGATGCCGACGCGGTCGGCGAGGACGTCGGCCTCCTCGAGGTACTGCGTCGTCAGGAAGACGGTGACGCCGTCGTCCCGGGCGAGGCGCGCCACCTCGGCCCAGAGGGCGTTGCGGCTCTGCGGGTCGAGCCCGGTCGTCGGCTCGTCGAGGAAGAGGATGCTCGGCTCGTGGACGAGGGCGAGCGCCAGGTCGAGCCGGCGCTTCATCCCGCCCGAGTAGGTGCGCACCTTGCGATCGGCGGCCTCCGTCAGGCCGACCCGCTCGAGCAGCGTCCGGCTCCGCTCGCGCCGCTCCGCCTTCGCCATCCCGTGCAGCGCCGTCTGCAGGCGCAGGTGCTCGCGCCCGGTGAGGAGCGGGTCGAGCGCCGCCTCCTGGAGCGCGGCCCCGATCGCCGAGCGGACCCGCGCCCCCTCGTGGACGACGTCGAAACCGGCGACGCGGGCCGTCCCCGCAGTGGGCGGGAGCAGCGTGGTGAGCATGTGCACGGTCGTCGACTTGCCGGCGCCGTTGGGGCCGAGGAAGCCGTAGATCTCGCCGGGCGCCACGACGAGGTCGATCCCGTCCACCGCGCGGATGCCGCCCTTGAACTCGCGGGCGAGCGCTTCCGCCTCGATGCCGTGCTCGTCGCGCATGGGCGCCAGGCTAGCGAGAAAGTTGAGCTTGTCAAGTATTTACCTTGTCAAGTATCATGGAGGCAAATGGCGATCGCGGCAGACCGGACGACGGACGCGGCGCGCGAGGCCTGGGAGCTGCTCTTCCGCGTGGCGAAGGCGAAGCACGGCGTCGTCGCCGCGCACCTCGCCGGGCTCGATCTCACGACGGTGCAGGCCCACGCCCTGCGCATCCTCGACCCGGAGCGCCCGCTCGCCATGAGCGAGCTCGCCGACGCGCTCTACTGCCACGCGTCGAACGTGACCGGCATCGTCGACAGGCTCGAGTCGCGCGGGCTCGTCGAGCGCCGGCCCGGAGCCGGCGACCGGCGCGTGAAGACGCTCGTCCTCACGTCCGAGGGCGCGGACGTGCGCGCGCAGGTCGTGACCCTGCTGAGCGAGCCGCCGGCGGCGATCGCGCGCCTCCCCGAGCCCGACCAGCGGGCCCTGCGGGACCTCCTGCGGCGTGCGCTCGCTGACGAGACGACTACAGTGAATCCATGACCGCCCGGACGCAGACGCTTCCCGACACCTTCCGGCTGGAGGCCTGGATCCGCTTCCTCCGCGCCCACGCGGCCCTGACCCGCGAGCTCTCGGCCGACCTCGTCGCGGAGCACGGCCTCACGATCAACGACTACGAGGTCCTGCTCCACCTCGCCCGCGCGCCCGAGCGGCGGATGCGCCGGGTCGACCTGGCCGAGTCGGTCCTGCTCACCGCCTCGGGGATCACACGGCTGCTCGAGGGCCTCGAGCGCTCCGGGCTCGTCGAGCGCGTCCACTGCGACAGCGACCGGCGCGTCGTCTACGCGCGGATCACCGACGCCGGCACCGAGAAGCTCCGGCGGGCCTCGCGCACCCACGTCGCCGGCATCGAATCGCTCTTCGTCGGGCGCTACTCCGACGAGGAGCTCGCCACGCTCTCCTCGCTCCTCTCCCGCCTCCCGGCCGCCGGGGACGGGAACGTGGAGTGCACCGAGGACGAATAGTCAGGAGCGGGGCTCGCCCGCGCCGAAGATCCGCATCGGCAGGCCGGCCAGCGGCTCGCCGCCCTCCTCGGTGACGAGCCACGTGTCCTGCATGTAGAGGCAGGCCTTGCCGTCGTCGGCGATCGCGTGCGGGTGCATCGAGAAGACCATGTTCGCCGCGAGCTCGGTCTCGACGCCCTCGCCGATCTTGGGGAACTCGATCATCGTCATCCCGATCGAGTGCCCGGTGACGTGGCCGAGCCGGTAGCCGCGCTCGACGAAGCCCTTGGAGACGGCCCGGTGCACGTCGTGGGCGGTGACGCCCGGACGCAGAGCGGTGCGCGCGACCTCGTAGTACTCCTCGTAGGCCTCGAGCATCCGCTTCGCCTCGGCGCCCGGCTCGCCGGCGGCGATGGCGCGGGAGACCTCGACCCAGTGCCCGCCCGGCCCGGCGATCTCGAGCGAGGGGAGGACGAGGTCCCCCTCGCGGATGCGCCGCTCGCGGCTCGCGATGCGGAACTCCGGCTCGGCCTCGCCGCCCTCGCCGACGAGCACCATGTCCATCGTCAGGCGGCCGCAGCCCTCCTCGACGAAGTAGCGCTCGCACGGGGCGAGCACCTCGGCCTCCGTCCGGCCGGGCGCGAGCTCCTCGAGGAAGCGCCAGAAGCCCTCCGTGTTGATCCGCACGGAGTCGCGGACCGAGGCGAGCTCCTCGTCGCTCTTGACCGCCCGCGCGTGGTCGAGCTCCACGTCGAAGGGGACGAGCTCCGGCCCGCCGTCCGCGAGCGCCCGGTAGTCCCGGACCGGCATGACGTAGTCGAGGCCGTAGACGCCGAGCCGCCGCCAGCCCCGGTCGCGCGCGCGGTCGCGGAGGTACGCGCCGGGCATGTCGACGAAGGCCTGCTCCTCGATCCAGGTCGTGCCGTGCTCGCCGACGTAGCGGGCCTCGGCCGGGAAGACGATCTCGGGCTCGCCCTCGAGCGGGAGGACGACGTAGGCGTAGCGATGGACGATGACGAAGCCGGAGAGGTACGTCACCGCTCCCTCGAAGCCCGTGTACTCGCTCCCCGCGACGACCGCGGCGTCGAGGCCGTTGCGCGCCAGCGCCTCGCGGACGTTCCGGTACCGGCGCTCGACGTCGGCGCTCACTGCTCCCACGATGCCTCCAGTCCCTTGATCAGCG
>DASPGT010000120.1:0-17711 GCA_035620475.1 Gaiellaceae bacterium
CGGGACGAGGTAGCGCCGGGCGATCCCGACCTTCTCGTCCTCCGTGTAGCCCGGGATGCGGATGACCTCCATCCGGTCGAGCAACGGTGACGGGATCGTCTCGAGCTGGTTCGCGGTGGTCACGAACAGCACCTGCGAGAGATCGAACGGCAGGTCGAGGTAGTGGTCGCGGAAGGACGAGTTCTGGGCCGGGTCGAGCACCTCGAGCATCGCGCTCGACGGGTCGCCGCGCCAGTCGGAGCCCATCTTGTCGATCTCGTCGATCATGAAGACCGGGTTCTTCGTGCCGGCGTCGCGAAGCGCCCGGATGATCGTGCCCGGCATCGCGCCGATGTAGGTGCGCCGGTGGCCGCGGATCTCCGCCTCGTCGCGGACGCCGCCGACCGACACGCGCACGAACTCGCGCCCGAGCGCGCGGGCGATCGACTTGCCGAGCGACGTCTTGCCGACGCCGGGCGGGCCGACGAAGGCGAGGATCGGGCCCGAGAGCTTGTTGGTGAGCTTCTGGACGGCCAGGTGCTCGACGATCCGCTCCTTGACCTTCTCCAGGTCGTAGTGATCCTCGTCGAGGATGCGCCTGGCGGCCTTCAGGTCGAGCTGGTCCTCGCTCGTCGCGTTCCAGGGGAGGGAGAGGATCCACTCGAGGTACGTGCGGATGACGCCGTACTCGGCCGCGGCCGGCGGCAGCTTCGAGAGCCGGTCGAGCTCGCGGCGGGCCTGCTTGTCGGCGTCCTCGGGGAGGTTCGCCTCCTCGACCTGTGTCCGCAGCTCGGCGATCTCCGCCTGCTGCTCGTCGGTCTCGCCGAGCTCCTCCTGGATCGCCTTCAGCTGCTGGCGCAGGAAGTACTCGCGCTGCGTCTTGTCCATCTCCTCCTGCACCTGGGACTGGAGCTTCGTCCCGAGCTCGAAGACCTCGAGCTCGCGCGAGAGGATCGCTGTGAGCTTGCGCAGGCGCTCCTCGACGTCGACCGTCTCGAGGAGCTCCTGCTTCTCCTCCGTCTTCAGCCGGATGGTCGACGCGATCAGGTTGGCGAGGGCGCTCGGCGTCTCCGCGTTGGCGGCGGCGAGCAGCAGCTCCTCGGGGAGATAGGGGGCGAGCTCGATGATGCGCCCGAAGAGCGACTCGACCGAGCGGGCCAGCGCCTCGGCCTCCTTCTCGCGCTCGACCATGTCGGGCAGCGGCGTGAAGAGGCCGGCCAGGTACGGCTCGGTCTGGTCGACCGTCTCCAGGTGGATGCGGTCGAGCCCCTGGACGAGGATGCGGAGCGTCCCGTCCGGGACGCGGATCATCTTGTGGATCACGGCGGAGGTGCCGACCTCGTGCAGGTCCTCGGCGCTCTGAGCCTCGTCCTCGGGTGAGCGTGCCGTGACGAGCGCGATCGGCCGGTCGTCGGCGACCGCCTCGTCCACGAGCCGGATCGACCGGTCCTGCCCGACGGCGAGCGGCGTCATGCCGCCGGGGAAGACGACGCTCTCGCGGAGCGGCAGGATCGGGAGGGAGGTCGCCTCCGTGAGCCCGCCCCCGGGAAGCCGCTCCTCGACGGCGCTCACGTCTGCTCCTCCCCGCGCACGGGCACCCGCACCGGGCCGGGCTTCTTCTGCCGGGCGGGCAGCGAGATGGTCAGGAGGCCGTGCTCGTACGCCGCCTCGGCGGCCTCCGCGTCGAAGGCGTCGCCGACGACGATGCGCCGCTCGAAGGTGCCGTAGTCAACCTCGATGTGCTCGTACTTGCGGCCGCAGTCGTGGGGCCGCTGCCGGCGGCCGGAGACGACGAGGACGCCGTCGTTGACGGCGACGTCGACCTGCTCCGGGTCGATGCCGGGGAGCTCGACCACGACGTGGAGGATCGGCGGCTCGGCTGTCCGGTAGACGTCGACGCGCGGGCGGAAGCCCGTCCGCTGCGGGGCCAGCCGGTGGTGCCACAGGTCGGCGAAGAGCTCCTCCATCTCGCTCGTCAGGCGATCGACGTTCCTCCGCTGGGTCATGCGAGAATCGTAGCCATGGGACGCCGTCTGAACGCGGCCGGCGCGATCGCGGGCTTCCTGGGCTACGTCTGGGTGGCCGCCGTGCGCGCGGCGCCCGGGATCCGCGCCCGCAAGGCCGCGCGGCGGGCCGTACGCCGCGCCTGAGCGGGCGGGACTGGTACCACTCGTTCGACCCTCATGGAGCGCTGGGCCCGCAGCATGATCCGGTACCGCTGGGCGGTCCTGGCCGTCTGGGCGGTCGTCCTCGGCGTCTCCCTCGTCGCCATGGCCGGTCTCTCCGACCTGCTGACCAACCGCTTCTCGCTCCCGGGCACCGACACGGCCCGGGCGGAGCGGATCCTCGAGGACCGCTTCGGCCAGAAGACGACGGGGTCGTTCACGATCGTGGCTCGCGGCGAGCCGGGGTCGGCGGAGGAGCTCGTCGAGCCGGTCCGGGCGGCGGCGGCCAGGGCCTCGGCCGAGCTGCCGACCTCGGAGGTCGCCTCGGTCCAGGCGGTCTCGGGGGCGGTCGTGACCGCGCAGCTCGTCTCGGGCCTGGAGCCGGCCGACGCGAAGGGCTACACGGACGACATGCGCGCAGCCGTGGGCGAGATCCCGGGCGCCGAGGTGTACGTCTCCGGCCAGGCGGCGATCGAGCACGACCTCGACCCCGTCTTCGCCGAGGACCTCAAGGTCGGCGAGTTCTTCATCGCCATCCCGATCGCGCTCCTCATCCTCGTGTTCGTCTTCGGGACGCTCGCCTTCGTGCTCCCGTTCGTCTTCGCGGCCGTGGCGATCCCGACCACCCTCTCGATCATCTGGATCTTCGCCAACGTCATGGAGCTGACGACCTACCTGCAGAACCTCGTCATGCTCATCGGCTTCGGGATCGCGATCGACTACTCGCTCCTCGTCGTCCACCGCTACCGCGAGGAGCTTCGCGGGGCGGCCTCGAAGGAGGACGCGATCGTGAGGACGATGGAGACCGCGGGGCGCGCCGTCGTCTTCTCGGGCTCGGCGGTCGGGATCGGGCTCGCCCTCATGCTCTTCATGCCGCTGCCCTTCATGCGCGGCTTCGGCATCGGCGGCCTGGCGATCCCGCTCGTCTCGGTCGTCTGCGCGCTGACGCTGCTGCCGGTGCTCCTCTGGTTCCTCGCGGCGCGGCTCGATCGGGTCCGGCTGATCCCGAGGCGGATCGCCGAGCGCCGGGCCGACGAGGAGCGGAACATGTGGGTGCGGCTCTCGCGGACGATCATGGCGCGGCCGGTGCTCTTCGCGGCCACGACGACGACCGTCCTCGTCCTCGTCGCGCTGCCGGTGTTCACGATGGAGGTCGGGCCGGGCTCGAACGAGGGCATCCCGCAGGACCTCGAGGGGATCCGGGGGCTGAACATCGTCTCGGAGGAGCTGGGCGGGGGTGCCCTGTCGCCGACGGCGATCGTGGTCGACACGGGCCGGGCCGGCGGCGCGGCGGACCCGGCGGTCGAGGCGGCGCTCGCCCGACTCGGCGAGGGGCTCGCGGCCGACCCGGAGGTCGCCGGGGTCGTGTTCGACCCCGCGGACCCGCAAAGCGTCGACCCGACCGGGCAGTACCTGCACGTGCAGGTGATCGGCGAGAGCGAGTACGGCCGGCCGGGCGCGCTCGACTTCGTCGGCCGGCTCCGCGACGACATCGTCCCGGCGGCGGGGTTCCCGGAGGGCGTGGACGTCTTCGCCGGCGGCGGCCCGCCGAGCGGAGTCGACTTCCTCGACCTCACCTACAGCGCCTTCCCGTGGCTCGTGGCCGGCGTCCTGCTCCTGACCTACGTGCTGCTCCTGCGGGCGTTCCGCTCGCTCCTGATCCCGCTCAAGGCGATCATCCTCAACCTGCTGTCGATCGCCGCCGCCTACGGGCTCCTCACGGTCTTCTTCAAGTGGGGCGCAGCCGAGTGGTTCGGCCTGATCGCCTTCGACCAGATCGAGGGCTGGATCCCGGTCTTCGTCTTCGCCATGGTCTTCGGGCTCTCGATGGACTACGAGGTCTTCCTCGTCAGCCGCATGCGGGAGGAGTGGGACGCGACGGGCGACAACGTTCGCGCCGTCTCCCTCGGCCTCGCCAAGACCGGGCGCATCGTCACGGCCGCCGGGCTGATCATGGTCGCCGCCTTCATGGGGTTTGTGGCCGGGTCGATCGTCGGCCTGCAGCAGTTCGGCTTCGGGCTGGCAGCGGCGATCCTCATCGACGTGACCATCGTCCGGGCGCTGCTCGTCCCCAGCGCGATGGCGCTCTTCGGCCGCTGGAACTGGTGGCTCCCCGCCGGCGTGGCCAGGCTCGTCCGTGTGAAGCCGTCGCCGCTCCAGCCGGCCGGGCGGCCCGCGCCGAGCCCGAGCGGGCGCTAGGCTGGCGCCGTGCAGCTGGAGGTCGTGGAGGGCAACATCGCCGAGCTCGAGGTCGATGCGATCGCGAACGCCGCGAACAACCAGCTCTGGATGGGCGCCGGCGTCGCGGGCGCGATCAAGGGCGCCGGCGGGGACGAGATCGAGCGCGAGGCGGTGGCGCAGGGGCCGATCGAGGTCGGCGACGCCGTCGCCACGTCGGCCGGCCGGCTTCCCGCCCGCTACGTGATCCACGGCGCCGTCATGGGGCAGGACCTCCGCACCGACGCCGGCGCGATCGCGCGGACGACGCGGCGCGTGCTCGAGGTGGCGGACGAGGTCGGCGCGCATTCGCTGGCGTTGCCGGCGTTCGGCACCGGCGTCGGCGGCTTCTCGCTCGCGGAGTGCGCGGCGATCATGGTCGGCCAGGCGCGTGGCTACGAGCCCGCGGGGCTCGAGCGCGTCGTCTTCGCCGTCTACGGCGACGAGGCCGAGGAAGCCTTCCGCGCGGCGCTGGCCGAGTAGAGCGCATGGCGGACGGCGGCATCCGGGCCAGAGGGCTCATCTGCGCGGGTGGAGAGGCAACGCGCCTCCAGGAGCTGACGCGGATCACGAACAAGCACCTGCTCCCAGTTGGTCGCTGGCCGATGGTCTACTACCCGCTCGAGCTCATGCAGCGGCTGGGGATCCGCGAGGTGCTCCTCGTCACCGGCCAGGGCCACGCGGGCGACTTCATCGACCTCCTCGGCGACGGCCGCGTGCGCGAGCGAGGCGGCGACGGCCTCCTCTTCGACCTGGACCTCACGTACAAGGTGCAGACGGAGCCGGGCGGGATCGCGCAGGTCGTCGGCATGGCCGAGGCATTCGCGGGCGGCGAGCGGCTGGTGGTCTGCCTCGGCGACAACATCTTCGAGCGGGCCGAGGCCGGGGCCGTGCGAGCCTGGGCGGAGGGCGGCGACGGGGCCCTCATCTTCGTCAAGGAGGTGCCCGACCCCGAGCGCTTCGGGGTCGTCGTCTACGGCGAGGACGGCCGCGTGACGGACGTGGTCGAGAAGGCGGGCGTCGTGGACACGCGCTACGACCTGCCGCCCTCGAGCGACGCGGTCGTCGGTCTCTACTGCTACCCGCCGGACGTCTTCGAGATCATCCGCGGCCTGGCGCCGTCCTCGCGCGGCGAGCTCGAGATCACCGACGTCAACCGCGCATACGCGGAGCAGGGGCGGCTAGGCTCGGCCCGGGTCGGAGGCTGGTGGCGCGACGCCGGGACGCACGAGGCGCTCGGGCTGATCGGCACCCTGATCGACGAGACCGGGGCGAACACGCCGGCGTGATCCCCGGCGTCCTCCTCCTGCCGCTGCGCGTCTTTGCCGACGAGCGCGGCTGGTTCGTGGAGATCCGGCGCGAGAGCCTCCTCCCGCACCCGACTGTGCAGACGAACGTCTCCTTCTCCCGGAAGGGCGTGATCCGCGGGCTCCACTACCACGAGCGCGGCCAGGACGACCTCTTCGCCTGCCTGACCGGCACGGCGCGGGTCGTCGTCCTCGACCGGGAGACGGACGAGACGTTCACCGTCGACATCGGCGAGGAGCACCCGGTCGCCGTCTACGTCCCCGGCCGCCACGCCCATGGCTTCGAGGCGCTCACGGACCTCCTCTTCTGCTACCACGTCACCCGCGAGTACGACCCGGCCGACCCCGACGAGCACGGGATCCCCTGGGACGATCCGCGCGTCAGGCACCTGTGGAGCACGGACAGCCCGATCCTGTCGGAGCGCGACACGGCGTCCTGATCACGGGCGCGGGTGGCCAGCTCGGGGCGGCCCTGCGGGAGGTCTTTCCGGAGGCCGACGCCCGTACGCGGGCGGAGCTGGACGTGACCGAGCCGATCGCGCTCGGGTACGCCCCCGGGCTCGTGCTCCACGCCGCCGCGTGGACGGACGTCGACGGGGCCGAGGCGGACGAGGCGGGCGCGCTGCGGGTCAACGTCGAGGGGACGCGGAACGTCGCCGCCCTCGGCTCGCCGGTCGTCTACTACTCCTCCGACTATGTCTTCGACGGCTCGAAGCGGGAGCCGTACGTGGAGTCGGACGAGCCGGCGCCGCTCGGCGCCTACGGGCGGACGAAGCTGCTCGGCGAGCGGGAGATACGGGAGGGCTGGATCGTCCGGAGCTCGTGGCTCTTCGGCTGGACCGGGCACAACTTCGTGCGGACGATGCTGCGCCTCGGCGCCGAGCGGGACGAGGTGCGCGTCGTCGACGACCAGCGCGGCTGTCCCACGTACACCGGCCATCTGGCGGCGGCGACGCGGGAGCTGCTCGCGCTCCCGGGCGGGGTCTGGCACCTCGCCGCCGAGGGCGAGTGCACCTGGGCGGAGCTCGCCGAGGCGATCTTCGCGGGGGCCGGCCTCGACTGCCGCGTCGTCCCGATCTCGACCGAGGAGCTGGGCCGGCCGGCTCCGCGCCCGGCGTACTCGGTGCTCAGGAGCGAACGCGAGGGAGTTCCGCGGCTTCCGCACTGGCGCGAGGGCCTCCGGGAGTGCCTGGCCCGCATGTGAGGATCCCGGCCGGGCTTGCCTGGTGGCGTGGCGAGCCCGGCGGAGCGGACTGGCTGGAGCGCCTGCCGGGGCTCGTCGAGGAGTGCGCCGAGCTCTGGTCGCTACGGGTCGGTGAGCCGTTTGTCGGCGGCAATGTCGCCTGGGTCGCTCCCGCCGCCCTCGCCGACGGGAGGCCCGTCGTGCTCAAGGTCAACTTTCCGGAGGCGGAGAGCGAGCACGAGGCTGACGCGCTCGCCCTCTGGGCCGGCCGGAGCGCGGTGCGGCTCCTGGCAGCGGACGAGAGCCGCCGCGCGCTCCTCCTGGAGCGCGCTCTGCCGGGGACTCGGCTGTGGGAGGAGCCGGACGGCGACGAGACGCTTGGGACGGCCGCCCAGGTTCTCCGTGGCCTATGGCGTCCGGCTCCGCAGGGTCATCGCTTTCGGCTGCTCGAAGACCTCGCCGAGTCGTGGGCGGAGGAGCTGCCCGCCGCGTGGGAGCGGCGCGAACGGCCCTACGAGCGCTCGCTTCTGACCGAGGCGGTCGCGTTCCTCCGCGAGGCCGGATCCTCCCAGGGTCGTCAGGTCGTCTGCCACCAGGACTACCACGGGGGCAACGTCCTCCGGTCGGCGCGCGAGCCCTGGCTCGTCATCGATCCGAAGCCGGTCGTCGGGGAGCGCGAGTTCGATACCGCGTCCCTTCTGCGGGACCGGCGCTGGGAGCTGCGCGTCGAGCCACACCCGGGCAGGCGAATCAGGCGCCGGCTCGACCGGCTCGCGTCGGTCCTCGACCTCGACCGGGAGCGCATGCGCGGCTGGGGCATCGCACACGCGCTCGCCTGGGATCCCGACGAGGACGTGATCGCCTGCGCCCGCTGGCTCGCGGCCGCGTAGTCTTCGCCGCGGAGCCCTCGCCGACCCAGCGGCGTCGCCGTCCACAGCACTGTCTCCGGTGGCCACGTCCGTGGCCTGTCCCCGGACACGGCCGGCGCGGGCACGTCTCTCGGCGCCAGACCCGGTGATGCGGGCGACTGCGGCAAGGCGGATCGTCCACCAGGCCCTGCGGATCCCGGGCTCCCGCTGCCGGCCGTCTAGGAGCAGCGGGCGAGCCCGGGCTCGACGTCGATCGTGGGCGGGGGCAGGTCTTCCGGGCCGGCGCGATCGGCGTCTACCGACCGGAGCCCCCGGGCCGCTCGGAGGGCCCGCGCCCGCGAATCGGCGAAGATGGTGATCGCCTGGTCGCCGCTGTGGAGCTCGAGGAAGCGGTCGAACCCCGGCTCGTTCCCGAAGAACGCGCCCGCGACCCCGCGCACGGCGACCCTTCGGCAGGGGAGGCCGGTCCAGTCCGAAGGGCCTCCCGCGATCGGCCTGGTTTCGATCCCGAGCGGCGACGTGCAGCCGTAGCCCTCTTCCTCGCCGGCTTCGTACTCGCACTCCCCGTAGGGGACGAACACCGACGGACCCTGGTGATCGCCGTCAGCGGCAGTCCTTCGAACTCCGAGCCGACCCAGTACGGCGCCGGCCCGGGGAGAGCGCGGGCCTCCTCGAGCGTGATGAGGTCGGGATGGCCCTCCGTCCACCCACAACCGGCAGTCGTGACGACCGCCCCCGCGATCGCCAGGAGCGCCCGCGTCGCCTCAGGCATGGACACCAATGGTACGCCGCTTGCGCGAATGCAAGATCTGACCCCGAGGGGTGGACGCCCGCCGGCGGCCGACTACGATCAGGGCGTGCGCGTGCTCGTCACCGGAGGCTGCGGGTTCATCGGCAGCCACTTCGTCAAGCGCCTCGTCGCGGCCGGCGAGGACGTCGTCGTCCTCGACAAGCTCACGTACTCGGGCCGGAGGGAGAACCTCGACGGCGTCGACTGCGAGCTGCGGGTCGGAGACATCGCCGACCCGGACGCCGTCGAGCAGGCCGCCGAGGGGTGCGACGCGGTCGTCAACTTCGCCGCCGAGACGCACGTCGACCGCTCCATCCTCGGCGCCACCGACTTCGGCCGCACCGAGTTCTTCGGGACGCAGGTGCTGCTGGAACGGGTGCGGGAGACCGGTGCACGCTACGTCCAGGTCTCGACGGACGAGGTGTACGGCGACCTCGAGGCGGGCGGCTCCTCGAAGGAGACCGACCCGGTGGCCCCGTCCAGCCCGTACAGCGTGGCCAAGGCCGCGGGCGACCTGCACATCCCCGCCTACGTGCGCACGTTCGGGGTCAACGCCTCGATCACGCGCGGCTCCAACACTTACGGGCCGAGCCAGTACCCGGAGAAGCTCGTGCCGCTCTTCGTCACGAACGCGCTCGACGGCCAGCCGCTGCCGGTCTACGGCGACGGCCGCCAGGTCCGCGACTGGCTCCACGTCGAGGATCACTGCGCCGGCGTCGAGCACGTCCTCCGCGAGGGCGCCCCGGGCGAGGCCTACAACGTCGGCGGCGGGAACGAGCGCGAGAACGTCGAGATCACCCGGATGATCGTCGAGCTCACCGGCGCCGACCCGGGGCTCGTCCGCCACGTCACCGACCGCCCCGGGCACGACCGCCGCTACTCCCTCGACTCCTCGAAGCTGCGCAAGCTCGGCTGGGCGCCGGCACGTTCCTTCGAGGAAGGCCTCGCCGAGACGGTGGAGTGGTACCGCGCGAACCGCGCCTGGTGGGAGCCGATCAAGTCGGGCGAGTACGCGGACTACTACCGCCGCCAGTACGCCGAGCGGCTGGCCTAGGCGCAGCGCTCGAGCGCCGCGGTGATCTCCTCCCGCTCCCCCTGGAGCCGCGCCGAGCGGCGCAGGTGGCGGCGCGCCTGCGGGCAGTCGCCGAGCGCCTCGAGCGTGCGGCCGAGGTTGTACTCGGCGTACGCCTCGTAGGGAAAGCCGGCCGAGTACGTCCGCCGGAGCGCGGGAACGGCCTGCTCGAGGAGGGGGAGCGCATCCTCCCAGTTGCCCTGCTGCATGAGGGCGAACGCCTCGTCGTTGAGCTCCGCGGCCTCCTCGGGGGTGAGGCTCTCCCGGGGTCCGGAAGCAGGGGCGGCGGCCGGCTCGGTCACGGTCTGGACGACGGTGGCCGGGCCCTCCTCGACCGTCACCCGGCGGGTCACGGTCTCCCGGTCGGGGCGGTCGCCGGCGGTTTTCTCCCCGTCGCCGGCGGCGAGGAAGGCGGCGGCGAGGCCGGCGGCGGCGAAGAGGACCCCTCCGGCGAGCGCGGCGGCGAGGAGAGGGCTGGTCCGCCGGCGCGGGCGCGGGCGCGCCGGAGGAGGCGCGGCCGGCTCCTCGCTCAGCGCCTCTCCCAGCGCGGCGACGAAGGCCCCCGCGGAGGGGTGGCGGTGCTCGGGCCCCTTGGCCAGCCCGCGGGCGAAGACCGCGTCCACCTGCGGCGGGAGCCAGGGAGCGCGCCCGGATGCGGGCGGGACGGGGTCGTGGACGTGCGCGGAGGCCTCCGCGGTCTCGGAGCCGCGCGCGAAGGGCCGCCCGCCCGTAAGCAGCTCGTACGCGACGACGGCGAGAGCGTACCGGTCGCTCGCGGCGGTCGTCTCCCGGCCGAGCGCCTGCTCGGGCGCGAGGTAGCCGGCGGTGCCGAGGATCGTCCCCGGGGCGGTCATGCCCAGCGTGTCGTCGGTCACCCTGGCGATCCCGAAGTCGACGACCTGCAGCCGGTCGGTCGCATCGAAGATGAGGTTGGCGGGCTTGACGTCGCGGTGGACGACGCCCTTCGCGTGGGCGGCGTCGAGGGCGGCGGCCGCCTGGGCGAGCCAGGCGAGGGCCGTCCGGGCGTCCACCGGCCGGCTCTGGGCCCGCTCGGCGAGGGTCCCGCCGGGCAGGTACTCCATGACCGTGAAGGGGCGGCCGTCATGCTCCCCGACGTCGTAGACGGTGACCACGTGCGGCTCCCCGGAGAGCCGCGCCGCCGCCAGCGCCTCGCGGCGGAAGCGCTCGCGCAGCTCCGGCTCCTGCGCCAGCCGCTCGGCGAGGAGCTTCACGGCCACCGTGCGCCCGAGCACGCGGTCGCGGGCGACGTAGATCTCGCCCATGCCGCCCCGGCCGACGAGCCTCGGCTCCTCGTACCGGCCGGGTAGGGTCCCGCCCCCTACCGTCACCCAGTGGTAGTACCGGGGAGCGCGCGCGCCCAAACGTCGGCTCCCTCATGCAATCCTTACTGGAGTTCCGTACCCTCTGGGTCGATAGGGGTCTCCAGCGGCATGCGTCGGGTTTTCGTGGCAGCCATCGTCCTCGTCGTCGCACTCGCGTGCGCGGCGACCGCTCGGCCTGCCGCCACGTTCGTCCTCAAGGGCAAGGGCTGGGGGCACGGGCTCGGGCTCGGCCAGTACGGAACCCAGGGCTACGCGCAGAACGCGGGCCGGGACTACCGCTGGATCCTCGCCCACTACTACACCGGCACGACGCTCGGCGCGGCCGGTGTCGGGCGCGTGCGCGTGCTCGTCGCCAGCGGCGCGGGCAGCCTCACGGTCGGCTCGTCCGCGGCGTTCACGGTCACGGACGCGAACGGCAGGAAGTACAACCTGAACGCCGGCACGCACACGATCCGTGCCAACCTGCAGGTCAGGAGCGCGAACGGGCAGCTGCGGACGCTCGTCGGCCCTGTGCGCTTCGATCCCGGCTCCGCGTTCCTGCGTCTCTCGGGGAGCGCCTACCGCGGCTTCCTTCGTGTGCGCGCGCAGGGCGGCCGCGTCTCCGCGGTGAACGACATCGCCCTCGAGCCGTACGTCAAGGGGGTCATCGCCTGGGAGATGCCGGCCTCGTGGCATCCGGAGGCGCTCAAGGCCCAGGCGGTCGTCGCGCGCACGTTCGGCCTCGTCAGCCGCAAGACCGGCCAGTGGTTCGATCTCTTCGACGACACCCGCAGCCAGGTCTACGGCGGGGTCCGCGCCGAGGACCCGCGGACGAACACCGCCGTGAACGCGACCCGCGGCCAGGTCGTCCGCTCGGCCGGCGCGCTCGCCTGGACGGTCTACCACTCGACCTCGGGCGGCAAGACGGCGTCCCGCGCGGACGAGTGGGGACCGCCAGGCATCCCGTACCTCGTGGGCGTCGACGACGAGCACGATTTCATCTCGCCCCATCACACCTGGGGCCCGACCGACGCCGAGGACGACTGCCCGAACGCCGGCCGGGACTGTGTCTGGAAGGCGTCCGCGCTCAAGCGCGCGCTCGGCGGCCACGCTCCGCGCTCGATCATCGACTTCCGCGTGATCCGGCGGAACGGCTCGAGCCGCGTGGCCGTGGCCCGCGTGGTCGGGCCCTCCGGCTCGACGACCCTCTCGGGCGGAGAGCTCCGCTCCATCCTCGGCCTGCGCTCGACGTGGTTCACGATCGGCGTTCTCCGCCTGACGGGCGGCGGCACGATCCAGAAGGGCCAGTCGAAGACGCTCCGTGTCCTGGCCCGCAACCTCTCGAACGCGAAGCTCCAGCGGAAGGTCGGCTCGGGCTCGTGGGTGACCATGCGGACGGTGCGCGGCAGCGTGAACGTCACCGTCAGGCCCGCGGTCACGACCGTCTACCGCCTGACCTCTCCCGCGTCGGTCGGCCCCGCCGTGACGGTGAGGGTCACGTCCGCGTCGTCCAGGGTCGCCTCGGCGCAGGTGTCGCAGGCCGGGGCCGTGACCGGCACGGCCGCCCCGGGCGAGGTCGTGCAGGTGCAGCGGCGGGTGGACGGCGGCTCCTGGGTGACGGTGGCGGTCGCCTTGGCCGGCGAGGACGGCAGCTGGCGTGCCTCGCTCGCTCTCGCGCCCGGCGAGTACCGCGCCTACACGGCGTCGCCGGCGGGAGTCGGCGCGCAGCCGACGCTTGCCCTAGCGCCCGAGTAGCTCGTCCGCGGGGACGTCGCGGATCCGCCGCGCCGGGTTCCCGACGACGACGGCGCGCGCCGGGACGTCCTCGAGGACGACCGCGCCGGCGCCGACGAAGGCCTCCTCGCCGATCTCGATCCCGGGGAGGAGCACGGCGCCGCCGCCCACGCGGGCGCCGCGGCGGATCGTCGGGCCCCTGCGCAGCGCGTGCCGCGCCTCCGTGCGGCCCATGAAGTTGTCGTTCGTCGTGACCACGCACGGGGCGACGAAGACGTCCTCCTCCAGGGTGGAGTAGGCGGTGACGTAGGCGTTCGCCTGGATCGTCGTGCGCGCGCCGACGGTCGTGTCGTTCTCGACGAAGGAGCCCCGGCCGACGACCACCCCGTCGCCGAGGTCGCAGCGTTCCCGCACGCAGGCCTGGTCGCCGACGATCACGCGGTTCCCCAGGCGGCTGCCGGCGAAGACGACCGCGCAGGCGAGAATCGCGGCCCCGTCTCCGACAACGAGCGGCGGCAGCTCGTCGGCGCGCGCGGTCGAGCCGGGGCGGAGCGTCGGGGGCTTCCCGACGACGGCGTTGTCGCCGATCACGACGTCCTCGCCGAGCACCGTTCCCGGGTAGACGACGGCGGTCTCGGCGATGCGGGCGCTCAAACGCGCTCTCGCTCGAGCGAGGCCTGGAGCTGCTCGAGGGTCCGCACGACCGCGACTCCGGCGCGGGCCGCGGTGAGCCGGTCGCCCTCGCCGCGCACGAGCCCGAGAAAGTGCTCGCACTCGAGCCTCAGGGGCTCGGCGTTGGGGACGCGCGGGCTGTAGACGTCGCCCGTCCGCGTGCTCCACTCGCCGTAGCTGCGAAGCGACGGCTCGGCGGCGCTGTCGTAGACGGTCACCTTGCGGTCGAGCTCCATGTCGTCGAACACGGCCATCTTCTCCCTGCCCACGACCGTCATCCGCCGCATCTTGTGCGGGTCGAGCCACGAGAGGTGCATGTGCGCGGCCTTGCCCGAGGGGAAGCGGAGGTGGCAGAAGACGACGTCCTCGACGCCCTCCTTCAGGAACGACTCGCCTCGTGCCAGCACCTCGCTCGGCTCCTCGTCGAGCAGGTAGAGGATGACCGAGAGGTCGTGGACGCCCAGGCTCCAGAGGGCGTTCTCGTCCGGGCGAATCGTGCCGAGGTTCTGGCGGTTGCCGTAGACGTAGAGCACCTCGCCGAGCTCGCCCGCGTCCACGAGCTCCTTCAGCTTGAGCACGCCCGGGTGGTAGAGGAGCAGGTGGCCGGGCATGAGCGCGAGCCCGCGCTCCTCGGCGAGCGCGACGAGCTCCTCCGCGTCCCCTGCGCCCATCGCCATCGGCTTCTCGACGAAGACGTGCTTCCCGGCCGCGAGCGCGCGGCGGGTGAGCTCCGCGTGCGTCGGCACCGGGGTCGCGACGACGACCGCCTCGACGGCGTCGTCCGCCAGGAGGTCGTCGAAGCCGGCGGTCGCTCGGGCCGCCGGGTAGCGGGCCGCCGCGGCCGCCAGGCGCTCCTCGCTCGCGTCGCAGACCCACGCCAGGCGGGCAAGCTCGTTGAAGTTGCGCGCGAGGTTGGCGCCCCACGCGCCGAGCCCGGCGAGCGCCACCGCGGGCCGGCCTAGAGCTTCCATACGCGGCCGTTCTGGCTGCCGTTCTCGCCGGTGGCGTTGCGGAAGTCGACCACGAGCTGCGCGCGCTCGGTGAGCTCGTCGTAGTCGATGCCCGAATGCGCCGTGACGATGGCGACGCAGTCGGCCGCCTCGAGCGCCCCGTCGAGCGAGGACGAGGCGAGCCCGTGCTCGGGCAGCTCCGGCACGTGCGGGTCGTAGTAGGAGACGTTCGCGCCCTCGTCGCGGAGCAGCTCGACCAGCTTCAGGGCGGGCGACTCGCGCAGGTCGCCGACATCCGCCTTGTAGGACACCCCGACCAGGTGGACGGTGCTCCCCTTCACGGACTTCTCGACCGAGTTGAGCGCCCTGGTGATCTTCTCCAGGCAGAAGTACGGCATGTTCTCGTTGACCTTCCCGGCGAGCTCGATGAACTCGGTGTAGAAGTTGTACTCGCGGGCCTTCCAGGAGAGGTAGAACGGGTCGACGGGCAGGCAGTGGCCGCCGAGGCCGGGGCCGGGCTTGAAGCTCATGAAGCCGAAGGGCTTCGTGGCGGCGGCGTCCACGACCTCCCAGACGTCCACGCGCATCCGGTCGCAGAGCTGCGCGAGCTCGTTCACGAGCGCGATGTTCACCGAGCGGAAGATGTTCTCGAGCAGCTTCGTCAGCTCGGCGGCCTCGGGCGAGGAGACGGCGATCACGGTGTCGAGGGCGCGCTCGTAGAGCGCACAGGCCGCCGCCGTGCAGGCGTCCGTGATCCCGCCGACGATCTTCGGCGTCGTCTTCGTCGTCCAGTCCGTGCGGCCGGGGTCGACCCGCTCGGGCGAGAAGGCCACGTGGAAGTCGGTGCCGACCTGCAGGCCGCCGGCGGCGAGGAGCGGGAGCACTTCGTCACGCGTCGTGCCCGGGTAGGTCGTGGACTCGAGCACGACGAGGTGGCCCTTTCGGAGTCGCGCGGCGATCTCGCGGACCGCGCCGAGCACGATCGAGAGGTCGGGTTCGCGGTTGACGGAGAGCGGGGTGGGGAGCGCGACGAGGACGGCATCCGCGTCCCGGATCGCGTCGTAGTCGGTCGTGGCGGCGACGGTGCCGGCCTGGACGAGCGGGGTCAGCTGCGCCGAGGAGACGTCCTCGATGTAGCTCTCGCCGCGGTTCAGCGCGGCGACGCGCCCGGCGTCGACGTCCACGAGCACCACGCTGACGCCCGCCTCGGCGAAGACCTGGGCGAGCGGGACGCCGACGTAGCCGGCGCCGACGATGGCGACGTCACTCATCGCGACTCATCGTACAAAGCAGGTCAGCGATGCTCGCCGATGCCGTGCCGTCGCCGTAGAGCGGCGGCCGCTCCTCCCTGGTAGCCGCCTCGCGCACCGCGGCCACGATCGCCTCCGGATCGCTGCCGACGAGGCGGTTCCAGCCGGTCTCGATCGTCTCCACCCACTCCGTCGTCGTCCGCAGGGTCACGCAGGGAACGCCGTACCAGTAGGCCTCCTTCTGGACGCCGCCGGAGTCGGTGAGGACGACGCGGGCCTGCGAGGCGAGCGCCGCGAAGTCGAGGTAGCCGGCCGGCGGGACCATGCGGACGTTCGGCGGGAGCGCGATGCCCGCCTGGGCCAGGGTCGAGCTCGTGCGCGGGTGCGCCGGGAAGACGACCGGCTCCTCCAGCTCGGCCAGCGCCCCGACGATGCGCTGGAGCGGCTCGGGCGCGACGTTGGCCTCCCGGTGGAGCGTGAGGACGAGGTAGCCGCCGGGCTCCACCCCGATGCGGGCCAGCGCGTCCGAGCGCTCCCGCGCGATCGGAGCCAGGCGGAGATTCGCGTCGTACATGACGTCGCCGACCAGGTGGACGCCCTCCGTGATCCCCTCGGCCGCGAGGTTTCCGATCGCCACCCCGGTCGGGCAGAAGAGCAGGCGCGACATGCGGTCGACGAGCATGCGGTTCAGCTCCTCCGGCATCGTGCGGTCGAAGGAGCGCAGGCCGGCCTCCACGTGCGCGACCGGGACGAGCAGCTTGCCGGCGGCGAGCGCGCCCGCCAGCGTCGAGTTGGTGTCGCCGAAGACGAGCACGGCGTCGGGCGCCTCGTCGACGACGGCGGACTCGATCAGTGGCAGCATGCGGCCCGTCTGCTCGCCGTGCGTCCCCGAGCCCGTCTCCAGGTGGTAGTGCGGCGGCGCGAGCTCGAGCTCCTCGAAGAAGACGGCCGAGAGCTCCGGGTCGTAGTGCTGGCCGGTGTGGAGCACGACCTCGTCCACCCCGCGCTCGCGGAGCGCGAGGGAGAGCGGGGCCGACTTCACGAACTGCGGCCGGTTGCCGACGACGGAAAGGATTCGCACGCCGCCGGCGAATGTAGCCGAACGCCATGACCGCGAAGCTCGTCATCGGCGGCCTCGGCCTCCTCATCCGTCCCCTCGGCGCCGGCCGGACGCTCGCCTGGTACGCCCAGCGCCGCCTCGAGCGCCCGGCCTGAGGCCCTGTCCCCTCCGGCCACGTCCCGGGGTCTGACCCCTGGACACGCCCGCCGGGGACGTGGCCAACGCGTCCCTTTCGGGTGGGATCGGCCCCGATCGGGACGTGTCCCCACCGTCCCCTCTGGCCACGGCCCGGGGTCAGACCCCTGGGCGTGGCCGCCGTGGACGCGTCCGGTCGTCGGCGGGAGCGGCGCCGCTACACTTGCCACCGCCTGGGGCCGTTAGCTCAGCTGGTAGAGCAGGGGACTCTTAATCCCAAGGTCGAAGGTTCGAATCCTTCACGGCCCACTCTCCGGCCCGGGGGCGGTGCGGGCGGGCCGGCGGGCTAGCCGGAGAGCAGCCCCCTGATCGCCAGCGCCGTCAGCGCGGCGGCTGCGACGAGCGTGAGGACGTCGGCAGGCTTCGAGATCCGCTTGAAGCGCGCGGTGCCCTGGGTCACCTCGATGTAGCCGACCGGGCTGACGAACGCGCCGCCGCCGCCACCGCCGCCCGAGCCCTCCTCGCCGTCGCGCGTGCCGCCGCCGCCTCCGCCGCCGAAGCCGAAGCGCGCCTTCGCCACCGGGATCACGGTGATCCCCTCGCGCTCCACCGGCTCGCCGAAGACGGCCGTCACCTTCGCCCCGTCGCCGACCGTCTGGCCGATGCGCTGCACGAGCTCCTCGGCCAACGCGGTTCCGTTTCGCATCTCCGTCGCCATCGTGGCCTCCTCGTCGGTTTCGGCCATTGTTATCAAGACGCAACCGCCGGCTCGGCCACCGATGCCGGCCTGGGGCCGAGGACGTAGAGGAGCGAGGGCAGGACGACGAGCGTGGCCGCGAGCGAGAGGGCGATCATCACGGCGGTCAGGAGACCGTAGGCCGCGAAGATGGGCATCGGCGCGAGCGCGAGGACCCCGAACCCGACGATGCTCGTCAGGCCGGAGAGGACGAGTGCGGTACCGGTGCCCTCCGCGGCGGCCCGCACTCCGTCGAGCCGGGACGAGCTC
>DASPGT010000121.1:0-8726 GCA_035620475.1 Gaiellaceae bacterium
CCGAGAGCGGATGATGGGACTCGAACCCACGACCTTCTGCATGGCAAGCAGACGCTCTAGCCAACTGAGCTACATCCGCACGCGGGGCGGATTATAGCCGGGCGTAGGGATTCGGGACGGCGAGCCAGAGGACGACCGCAGGCTCGGTCGCCGACGGGTTCCGCCAGGTGTGCGGATCGCGCGGCGCGTACGTGAACGAATCGCCGGCCCGCAGGAGGTGGGTCGTCTCCTCGACCTGCAGCTCCAGGGCGCCTTCGACGACGTGGACGATCTCGACGTCGGCGGGCAGCGTGTAGAGCTCCGCGCCGGCGGTTGCGCCGGGCTCGATCCGGGACTCGGTGACGTGGAAGCGCATGTCGTCCGGCTGCGAGAGGAGCAGGTGCTCCTGGCCGCGGAGCTCGAGGGTCGTCTGCGCCTCGCCGGGCGGCGTGCCGTCGACGAGGTGGCCGAGGCGGACGTCGAGGGCGGCGGCGATGCGGGCGAGCGAGGAGAGGGACGCCGAGGTGAGGTCCCGCTCGAGCTGGCTGATGAAACCGTTCGTCAGGCCGGTGGCAGCCGCGAGCTGGGGGATCGTCATCCCCCTGTCCTTCCTCAGCGCCCGGAGGCGGTTTCCAACGGGGACGGCGACGGTCACGCCGCCGGCCTTCGGGCACGGAACATGGGCTCCACTCCCTTTCGGTGCAGGCGAAGCATGAGGCCCGCGCAGGCCTGGATCAAGTCGCAGCGTCGAGCGCCTCGTTGACGAGGCTGTCCGCGAGCTCGTTGTGCTCGCGGCGCACGGCCGTGTAGCGCACGTCGCCGACCTCGCGTGCGAGCTGCGCCGCCCGCAGGGAGAGCTCGCGCAGCGCGGCGTTCTTCACCTTGTACTCGCCGCGCATCTGCTTGACCAGCAACTCGGAGTCGGAGACGACCTCGAGCTCGTCCAGGCCGAGGTCTCGCGCCCGCTCCAGCCCGGCCACCAGCGCCCGGTACTCGGCGACGTTGTTGGTCGCGATCCCGATCGCCTCGCCGTGCGCGGCCAGCACGGTGCCGTCGTCGGCCTCGAGGACGTAGGCGGAGGCCGCCGGCCCCGGGTTGCCGCGCGCCCCGCCGTCGGTGAAGAGGCGCGCCTTCACGCGGGGGGCGCGACGAGCTCGTACAGGTCAAAGGACGGCTCCTCGTACGGGTGCGCGGCCCGCAGGGCGGCCACGACCTCGCTCTCGCGCTCCACCGGGTAGACGGTCTCGAGGCGGATCTCGGCGACCCGCTCCTCCCGGCCGGCGCCTCCGGCCGAGGGCGACGTCCCCTCGCCGCCCATGAACGTGCCCGTCCCGGCCGTGTACCACGAGCAGCGCTCGTAGTCGCCGATCCGGCCCGCCCCGGCCGCGAAGAGCGCCTCGCGGACATCCGCGAGCGCCTCACGCGGGACGAAGACGACGAGCTTCCGATTCAGATCTCGACCTCGGGGGCCGGCTCGGCGTCGGCGTCGCCGGTGTTCGGCGTCCCCTTCAGCTCGAGCAGGAGGACGTGAGCCTCGTCGTCGGCCACGGGGCGATGCTCGACGCCGCGCGGGACGACGAGGAGCTCCCCCTCCCCCAGCTCGACCGCGCCGTCCCGCAGCTCTACGCGCAGGCTGCCGGCGAGGACGAGGAAGAGGTCGTCCGTGTCCGGATGCGAGTGCCAGACGAACGGCCCCTTCGTCTTGGCGACCTGGATCTTCGTGTCGTTGAAGTAGCCGACGATCCGCGGGCTGAACGGCTCGTCGAAGCCGGCCAGCTTCTCCGCCAGGTTGACCTTGGCCAGCACGTCAGTCGATCTGCGCGCGCTGGAGCTTGCCGGAGTAGTCGACGTAGATCGACTTCCACTCGGTGTAGAAGTCGAGCGCCGCCTGCCCCGCCTCACGGTGGCCGTTGCCGGTGCCCTTCGTGCCGCCGAAGGGCAGGTGCACCTCGGCCCCGGTCGTGCCGGCGTTGATGTACGTAATGCCCGCGTTCAGGTCGCGCATCGCCTTGAACGCCTTGTTCACGTCGCTCGTGAAGATCGACGAGGAGAGCCCGAACTCGATGCCGTTGGCGATCCTGATCGCCTCGTCGACATCGGTCGCCCTGATCACCGCCGTGGTCGGGCCGAAGATCTCCTCCTGGGCGATCCGCATCCCGGGCTCGACGTCGCCGAAGATCGTCGGGCGGTAGAAGGAGCCCCTGTCGAGCCCGTTCTCGGTGGCGATCTCGCCGCCCGTGAGGAGCGTCGCGCCCTCGTCCCTGCCGATCTCGGTGTAGGAGTGGATCTTCTCGAGCGCCGAGCGGTTCACGACCGGGCCGACGTCCGTGGAGTCATCGAGGCCGTCGCCGAGGCGCAGCTTCTCGGTGCGGTCGACCAGCCTGCCGACGAGGGCGTCGTAGACCTGCTTCCCCGCGATGACGCGGCTGGCGGCCGTACACCGCTGGCCGGAGGTGCCGAACGCCGACCAGATGATCCCCTCGACGGCGAGGTCGAGGTCGGCGTCGTCCATCACGATGATCGCGTTCTTGCCGCCGAGCTCCAGGTGGATGTGCTTGAGATAGGCGGCGCCGTTCTGAGCGGTCGTGATCCCGACCTCGCGCGAGCCCGTCAGCGAGATGAGCGGCACGTCCGGGTGCTTCACGAGGCGCTCGCCGACCTGCTCGCCGCCTCCGTGGACGATGTTGAGGACGCCGGCGGGCAGGCCGGCCTCCGCGAAGATCTCCACGAAGCGCTGGCCGAGCATCGGCGTGTCGCGCGCGGGCTTGAAGACGACCGTGTTGCCGCAGACGAGCGCGGGCGCGATCTTCCAGCTCGGGATGGCGATCGGGAAGTTCCACGGGGTGATCGCGCCGACCACGCCGACGGGCATGCGGACGCTCATCTGGAACTTGTCGGGCATCTCCGACGGAGTCGTCTGGCCGAAGAGGCGGCGGCCTTCGCCGGCCATGTAGAAGGTCATGTCGATCGCCTCCTGGACGTCGCCGCCCGCCTCCGCGCGCACCTTGCCCATCTCGCGCACCATCAGCTCGGTCAGCTCGTCCTTGTGCTCGACGAAGCGCTGCGCGACCCGAAAGAGGATCTCGCCGCGCTTCGGCGCCGGGGTGAGGCGCCAGCTCTCGTAGGCCTCCTTCGCGGCCTCGACCGCACGGTCGACGTCGGCGGCGGTCGAGCGCGGGAAGGTGCCGATCGTCTCGCCGGTCGCCGGGTTGGTGGTGGCGAACGTCTCGTCGCCGGAGGCGTCGACCCACTCGCCGCCGATGTAGTTCTTCGAAGTCTCTGTCGCTGCGGTCGCCATCTCGCTCCTTGTCGTGTTTCTCGGGCGATTGTAGTCGGCGGCCGCCCCAGCCCTGGGACGTGGCCGGCGGGGACGCTTAGGCTTCGCACGTGCCCACCGTCGGCGACACGGCCCGGCGCACCCGCAGGGTGCGCGCCGAGGACATCGAGCTCTTCACGGAGCTCACGGGCGACCGGAACCCGCTCCACTACGACGAGGAGGCGGCGGCGCGGTCGCGCTTCGGCGGCATCATCGTCCAGGGCGGCGTCACGACCGGGCTCCTGAACGCGGTCGTGGCCCAGGACCTTCCCGGCCCGGGAAGCGTCTTCCTGCACGTCGACTGGAGCTTCAAGGCGCCCGTGAAGCCGGGGGACGAGATCACCGCGGAGGTCGAGGTGCTGGAGGCGCGGGACGACAAGCCGATCGCCCGCCTCCGGACGACGATCTCGAACCAGGAGGGGACGGTCGTCCTCGACGGCACCGCTCTCGTATGGACGGAGCCCCTCTAGCGCCCGGCCGCAGCCGGGCGCTGGCGCTGCTCGCGGCCTCGCTCGTCCTGGCGATGACGACGTGGTTCTCGGCGAGCGCCGTCGTGCCGCAGCTCCGGGGCGACTGGGGCCTCGGGGACACCGCCGCCGCCTGGCTCACGATCGCCGTCCAGCTTGGCTTCGTCGCCGGCGCGCTCGTCTCCGCGATCCTCAACGTCGCCGACGTCGTCCCGCCGCGCCTCGTCATCCTCGCCGGCGCCGCCGGGGCGGCGGCCGCCAACGCCCTGCTGGCGACCGTGTCCGGGGCCGGACCGGCGATCCCGCTCCGCTTCCTCACGGGCTTCTTCCTCGCCGGCGTGTACCCGCCCGCGCTGAAGCTGATGGCGACCTGGTTCCGCAGCGGCCGGGGAACCGCGCTCGGGATCCTCGTGGGCGCGCTCACGCTGGGCTCCGCGACCCCGCACCTCGTCAACGCCCTCGGCGGCCTCGACTGGCGCACCGTCGTCTACGCCACGTCGGCGCTGACCCTCGCCGGCGGCCTCGTCGCTCTCGCCGTCCGCGACGGGCCGTTCCCCTTTCCGCAGGCGACCTTCGACCCTCACCAGGCGCGCCGCGTATTCGCCAACCGCGGCGTCCGGCTGGCGAGCCTCGGCTACTTCGGCCACATGTGGGAGCTCTACGCGATGTGGGCGTGGTTCGTCGTCTTCTACTCCACGGCGGTCGAGAGCGGCGCCGCGGCCGCCTACGCCACCTTCGCGGTCATCGGAGCCGGGGCGGCCGGCTGCTGGGCGGGCGGCGTGCTCGGCGACCGGATCGGCCGGCCCGAGACCACCGCGCTCGCCATGGCGGTCTCCGGCGCCTGCGCGCTCCTGATCGGTCTCTTCCTGGACGCGCCCGCCTGGGTCGTCCTGGCGATCGGGCTCGTGTGGGGGTTCACCGTCGTCGCGGACTCGGCGCAGTTCTCGACCCTCGTCACCGAGCACGCCGACCAGGCCTACGTCGGAACGGCGCTCACGATGCAGCTCGCGGCCGGCTTCACCCTGACCGTGGCGACGATCTGGCTGATGCCGCTCTTCGCCGACGCGGTCGGCTGGCGTTGGGCGTTCGCGTTCCTCGCGCCCGGCCCCGCGCTCGGCGTCCTGGCAATGCTGCGGCTCAGGGCCGCCGGCTAGCTCTCGGCCGGAGGATCGGTCGGGAGGAAGGTCGGACGCGCCCGGCGGCGGTCGCGGATCGTGCGCTTCTCGCCGGCCGGCGGGCCGTCGCCGTTCCGCCGCCGGTCCGGCCCGCTGCGGCGGTCGACGATGACCTCGACGTTGGGATTGTCCTTGTAGTGCTCGACGAGGCGCTCGTAGAGCTCCGCCTCGAGCTCCCGGGGTATGACGCAGTAGATCATCGTCCCCGGTTCTTATCGGCAGCCGGGCCTCGGCCCTACAGGCGCGGGATGTCGGGGCTCACGCGGCCGTCGCCGCCCAGGTGCCCGTTCCAGTTGGCGAACCGCGGGTCGAGGTCGTCGAGCTCGTAGCCGCGCTCGGCCAGGCGGACGTGCTGCGGGGAGTCCGGAGAGACGCGGTACTGGTACCAGGAGATGTCCCAGGCGACCGTGATGACGACCTCGGGGTTGACGCCAGAGAGGGAGAGCAGGCTGACGCGGGCGTCGCCGAGGCTCTTGGCGATCCCGGCGATCGTGCGCCGGTAGGCGCTGTCGTTGAAGATCTCGGCCGCCTCGACCATCGCCTGCTCGTCCGGCGAGAGGCGGCGGTACACCGGCTCCGAGCGGTGCGGCTCCGGCTCGGCCCGCCGCGTCTCGAGCAGCGCCGCCAGCCCGCCGAAGCGCCGGCGCCGGCGCGTCTCCGAGACGATCGGCGTCGTCGGGCTCCCCTCCTTGATCCAGCCGTGGTCGTCCGCGGCTGCCGTGCAGAGGGCGCAGACGTCGACCCAGTCGTCGCCGCCCGGCGTGAAGCGCACGGCCCGCTCGCCCATGAGCAGCGTCCGGTGGCAGATGGCGCACGTCCGCTGGACGTCCTGCTTGCGGACGACCGTCACTCCTCGGCCTCCTTCTTGGCCTCGTCGATGATCTTCTGCGCGATGTGCGAGGGGACTTCCTCGTAGCGCAGGAAGGAGAGCGTGTAGTCGCCGCGGCCGCCGGTGAGGGACGTCAGCGACTGCGAGTAGGTGAGCACGTCGGCCATCGGCACCTCGGCCTTGATGGCCGTCATGCCGGCGCCCGTCGGCTCCATGCCGAGCAGCCGGCCGCGACGCGAGTTGAGGTCGCCGTTGACGGCGCCCACGCTGTCGTCCGGCACCGTGGCCTCGAGGGACATGATCGGCTCGAGGAGCACCGGGCTCGCCTGGGCGTAGGCGCTCTTGAACGCCATCGAGCCGGCGATCTTGAAGGCCATCTCCGACGAGTCCACGGAGTGGTACGAGCCGTCAACGAGGAGCACGCGGACGCCGGTCACGGGCGCCCCTGCCAGCTCGCCGTGCTCCATGGCCTCGCGGATGCCCTTGTCGACCGCCGGGCGGAAGCTCTGCGGGATGACGCCGCCGACGATCTTGTCGACGAACTCGTAGCCCTCGTTGAGCAGCGGCTCCAGCATGATGTGGCAGTCGCCGAACTGGCCGCGACCTCCCGTCTGCTTCTTGTACCGCCCCTGCGCGCGCGCCTCCTTGCGGATGGTCTCGAAATACGGCACACGCGGCTGGTGGAGGTCCACCTCGACGCCGAACCTGCGGCCGAGCCGGTCGACCGCCACCTCGACGTGCATCTGCGAGAGGCCGCCGAGGAGCTGCTCGCCGGTCTGCTCGTCGCGGCGGAGCGTCAGCGTCGGGTCCTCCTCGTGCAGGCGCCGAAGCGCGGTGGCCATCTTCTCCTCGTCGCCCTTGGCCTTCGGCGTGATCGCGAAGCTCATCACCGGCTGCGGGAAGTCGAGGGGCGGCAGCTCGATCGGCCCGTCCTCGGTGAGGAGCACGTCGCCGGTGCCGGTCTCCTTCAGCTTGGCGACGGCGCCGATGTCGCCCTCGGCGAACTCCTGCGCCGGCTCGTGCTCCTTGCCCTGGAGGAGGAGGAGCTGGCCGAGCCGCTCCTTCCCGTGCGTCCGGTGGTTGACGAGGTTCGAGTCGGAGGAGAGCGTGCCCGAGAGCACGCGGAAGACGTTGATGCGCCCGGCGAAGGGATCGGCGACCGTCTTGAAGATGAACGCCGCGGGCCCGCTTCCGTCCACGCCCGCCTCGAACGGCTTCTTCGCCGGCGACGGAATTCCCTCGACGAGCAGGTCGAGGAGGCCGGTGGTGCCGAGGTTCTTCGTCGGGACGCCGCAGGCGACCGGGAAGAGGTCGCCCGCCACGACTGCGTTCTTGAGCGCGGCCGCGAGCTCGTCGCCGGACACCTCGCCCTCCTCCAGGTAGCGCTCCATCAGCGCCTCGTCCGTCTCGACGACGGAGTCCACGAGCCGCTCGCGGTACTCGGCGGCCTGCGCGGCGACCGACTCGGGGATCTCCGCCGGCTTCTCCTCGCGCTCGCCGCCGGAGTCCAGGTATGCGCGCATGTGGAAGAGGTCGACGATCCCTTCGAGCTCGTGCTCGTGCCCGATCGGGATCTGCACGGCCACGCAACGGTCGGAGAGCTGGGAGCGCAGCTGCTCGAGCGTCGCGAAGAAGTCGGCGCGCTCCCGGTCGAGCATCGTCACGAAGACGACGCGGCAGAGCCCGAGCGCCTCGGCCCGTTCCCACAGGCGCGTCGTCTGCACCTCGACGCCGTTGACGCCGTTCACAACGAAGAGCGCGCCTTCGACGACGCGGAGCGACGCGAGCGTGTCGGCCTGGAAGCCCGGATCGCCGGGCGTGTCGACCAGGTTGATCTTCCGCTCGTGCCACTGCGCGTGGCAGACGGACGCGGACAGCGACATCTGGCGGCGCTGCTCCTCCTCGTCCCAGTCGGATACCGTCGAAGAGCCCTCGACGGAGCCCAGGCGGTTCGTCGCGCCGGCCTGGAAGAGCATCGCCTCGACCAGCGACGTCTTCCCTGTACCTCGGTGGCCGACGACGGCGACGTTCCGGATCTTGCTCGGCTCGAACTGCGGCACGGGCTGGCGAGTTTACCGACTTACTCGCTCTGTGCAGGGACGTTGGGAGGTCAGTCGCGCGTCGCGTGCGTGAGCGTCGCCGAGAGGCGTGCCTTCAGGCGGAGGATCGCCTTCGTGTGGAGCTGGGAGACGCGCGACTCCGTGACGCCGAGCACCTCGCCGATCTCCCGGAGGGTCAGCTCCTCGTAGTAGTAGAGCGTCACCACGAGCTTCTCGCGCTCGGGCAGCCTGGCGATCGCCTCGCCGAGCGCCTCGCGGAGCTCGGTGTGCGCCATGGCGGCCTGCGGCTCGGCCGCGCCCGGGTCGGGGATCGTGTCGATGAGCGCCACGGGGTCGCCGCCGTGCGACGAGCTCGTCCAGAGCTCGTCGAGCGCGGCGATCGACGTCCGCGAGATCTCGAGCAGCGACTCCTGGAACTCCTCCTCGGTGATCCCGAGCGAGCCGGCGATCTCCTCGTCGGTCGGCGCGCGGGCCAGCTTCGCCTCCAGCTGGGCGATCGTCCGCTCGATGTCGCGCGCGCGGGCGCGCACGGAGCGCGGCACCCAGTCCATCGAGCGCAGCTCGTCGATGATGGAGCCCTTGATCCGCGCGATCGCGTACGTCTCGAACTTGATGTCCCGGGCCGGGTCGAAGCGCTCGATCGCCCCGATCAGCCCCAGGAGCCCGTAGGAGACGAGGTCGCCCTCGTCCACGTGGGCGGGCAGCCCGCTTCCGAGGCGCCCGGCCACGTACTTGACGAGCGGCGCGTAGGTGAGGATCAGCCGGTCGCGCGCGGCCTGGTCGCCCGTGCGCTTGTACTCCGCCCAGAGGGCGCCGGTGTCGTCTTGCCGCTCGGCCACGTCGCAGAGGATAGAAGGAAGTGCGGCTTTCGCGAGATATCGGCGCTTTTCCTACTTGAGC
>DASPGT010000122.1:0-6471 GCA_035620475.1 Gaiellaceae bacterium
GGCCTCCTCCGCCGTCCGCAGCTCGAACGGCGGGCGGTCGAGCGGGAGGCCGTCGTGCTCCCCGGTGATCCCGAGCGCCTGGCAGAGGCGTCCGGGGCCGGAGCAGAGAAGGCGGTCGCTCCCGACGCCGCGCCGGCCGCGCATGGACTCGAGGCCCGCGAGCGGCTCGAGCGCCCGGACGAGCGCGGCCTCGGGCCTCCCCTCCGGGCCGCAGACGAGGTTCAGGCACCAGTGGATGCCGTACGAGCGGTAGACGTACGCGTGCCCGGGCGGGCCGAACATCGCCCGGTTGCGGGCCGTCGGACCGCGGAACCCGTGGCTCGCCGCGTCGCCGGCGTCGTAGGCCTCGACCTCGACGATGCGCCCGCCCGCGCCGTCCACGAGTATCGTCGTGCCGACGAGGTCCGGCGCTACCTCATGCACGCTCCGCGCGAAGAAGTCGCGCCCGAGCTCGCTCAAAAGAGCTGTTCGGCCTCGGCCGGCCTCGCGCTCGCCTCGAGCAGCTTGCGCGCTCGCCGCCCGAGGTCACCGAGATCGACGCGGCCCTTCTCGGCGTCCTCGGCGATGCGCTCGGCGAAGGCAAGGGCGTCGTCCAGCAGCTTCGAGCCCGCGGCGACGTCCTGGCCCATGTCGTGGAGGATCGTCCGCTCGGTGCGGGAGGCGACGATCGGCTCGGCGATCCCGTCCACCCAGACCAGCGTCCGCCTCCCCCCTCCCCGGTCGTCGCCGCGGATCGGCTCGAGCGCGTAGATCTTGTCCGCGCGCGCGTACTTGCCGAAGCCGAGGAAGACCATGCGGGCCGCGCCGTCCGCCACGCCGGGATTATCGCAACTCGGCCGGAGCCCCCGGCGCCGCCCCCTTGATCTTCACGCGCGCGCGCCCGTGGTGAGGGAGACCCACCTCCCCGCCCCGTTGGCTTCGAGCCTACCGCGAAAGTCCGCGCGGGTGGGACACGGAACCGTGTCGAAAGCGCGCCGATCCGTGCCGACCCCTGCCCACCCCGTGCCGGGGCGTGAGGTGCCGCCGGTCTGCTCCGGAAAGCGAGGCCGACCGCGACGGCCCGGTGCCTCACGGGTACCGCGGGAACGAGGCGGGACGCGTCGAGGGTGAGCTCAGGATCCCGGCGAGGCCGGGGTCTTCTCCGCGTACTCCAGCCACCGCGTGAACCGCTCGTCGCGGCCGCGGACGGCGGCGAAGAACACCTCCTGGATCGCCTTCGTCACGGGCCCCGGGTCACCGATCTCGTGGTCGTCCACCGAACGGACGGGGGTCACCTCGGCGGCCGTGCCGCACATGAAGAGCTCGTCGGCAAGGTAGAGGTCGGAGCGGATCAGCTGGCGCTCGTGAACCGCGTACCCCAGCGTCTGCGCGATCTCGATGACGGCCTGGCGGGTGATCCCCTGGAGGATCGAAGCGGAGAGGTCCGGGGTCGAGATGACCTCGTCCCTGACGACGAAGATGTTCTCGCCGGAGCCGTCGGCCACGTACCCGTCGTCGGTGAGGAGGATCGCCTCTTCGTAGCCCGCGCGGGTCGCCTCCATCACGGCGAGCATCGAGTTGAGGTAGATGCCGGTCGCCTTGGCGACGTGCGGGACCGTGTTCGGGCCGATGCGCTTCCAGGAGGACACCGTCGCGCGGATCCCCTTCGTGAGCGCTTCCTCGCCGAGGTAGGCGCCCCAGGGCCACGTCATCATCACGACGTCGACCGGGTTCGAGCCGGGGTGGACGCCCAGCTCGCCGTAGCCGTAGAAGGCGATCGGGCGGAGGTAGCACTCGCTGAGGCCGTTGATCGCGATCAGCTCGTGCGTGACCTCGCGGAGCTCGTCCACCGAGTACGGAATCTCCATGTCGATGAGCCGCGCGGACTGGTGCATGCGCTTGAGGTGGGGCGTCAGCCTGAAGACGGCCGGACCGGCGTCGGTCTCGTAGCAGCGGATGCCCTCGAACACGCCGGAGCCGTAGTGGAGCCCGTGGGCGCCGACGTGGACCTTGGCATCGGCCCAGTCCACGAACTCGCCGTTCATCCAGATCTTTTCGGTCTCTTTCATGGCTCGAAGGTTACTCCACCGCGATCGACGCAGGGCGGGCACGGGCGAGGCGCGCCAGGTCCGCCGGCGCGAGCGCCGCCATGTGCCGGGCCGAGCCGGCGCCGATCCAGACGACCTCGTGGCCGAAGAGCGCCTGCTCGATGAGGACCGTGTCGATGCCCGGCAGCGGAAACGGCGCGACGCCGCCCGGCGGGAAGCCGGTCAGCCGCTCGACGGCGTCCATGCCGACCGCCTTAACGCGCTCACAGCCGGCCGCCGCCGCGATCTTCGCCGTGTCGGCGCGCCGGTCGCCCGGCACCATCGCGAGGATCGGCCGCCCGTCGCCGGCGAAGACGAGCGACTTGACGATGCTCTCGATCGGCGCGCCGGTGGCGGCCGAGGCGTCGGCCGCGGTCGGGGTTCCCTCGCCGAACTCCTCGACCCGCGCCTCGACGCGGGCCTCGCGCAGCACGGAGGCCACCCGCCGGACCGGCTCGGGCCAGCTACCCGCGCTCGAGGACGATGGCATGCGGGTCGAGCAGGCCCGGCTCGGCGCTGATCCGCTCCAGCACCTCCGGCGGGATCGGGTTGTCGAGGGTGAGGACCATCAGCGCCCGCGACCGCGGCCGGTTTCTCGATACGGCCATATTGGCGATGTTGACGTCCGCCTCGCCGAGGATCGTCCCCAGCCGGCCGATCCGGCCCGGGCGATCGTCGTTGACCACGAAGAGCATGAGCGGCTCGATCGCGATCTCGATGTCGTAGCCGAGGGCGCGCACGAGCCGCGGCTCGTCGCCGCGGCCCGTGATCGTCCCGCCGACGACCAGCTCCTGGTCGCCGAGGACGGCGGTCACGGTCATCAGGCTCTTGAAGTGCCGGGAGGCGCGCCGGCGCTCCTCGCGGACCTCGATGCCCCGCTCCTGGGCCACGAGCGGCGCATTCACGTAGTTCACCGGCTGCTCGACGCGACCGCGGAAGGCGCCGTTCAGCGCGGCCACCGTCAGGAGGCGCGTGTCCCGGTCGGCGAGCTCGCCGAGATACCGGAAGTCGAGGCGGTCCGCCGTCCCGCCCGCGAGCTCGATCGCGAGCGCGCCGAGGTTGGCGGCCAGCGGGACGTACGGGCCGAGCGCCTCCAGGTCCTCGGCGTCGACCGCCGGCACGTTGAGGGCGTTCGTGACCACGCCGCCGTCGAGCGCGGCTGCGACCTGCTCGGCGACGATGACGCCGGCGCGGTCCTGCGCCTCCTGCGTGGAGGCGGCCAGGTGCGGCGTGACGACGACGTTGGGCAGCCCGACGAGCGGACCGGAGTACGGCTCCTCCGCGAACACGTCGAGCGCGGCGCCGGCGACCTTGCCGCTCTCGAGGGCCTCGACGAGCGCGTCCTCGTCGACGAGCTCGCCGCGCGCGACGTTGACGATGCGGACGCCGTCCTTCATGAGCGCGATCTGCTCACGCCCGATCAGCCCGCGCGTGTCCGGGGTGAGCGTGGCGTGCACGGAGACGAAGTCCGCGTCGGTGACGAGCTCCTCGAGCGACTCCACCCGCTCGACGCCGAGCTCGCGGAAGCGCTCGGGCGCGACGTAGGGATCGTAGGCGCGCACGCGCATCTCGAACCCGCGCGCGCGGCGCGCGACCTGCTGGCCGATCCGGCCGAAGCCGATCAGCCCGAGGGTCTTGTCGGCGAGCTCCATGCCGGCGAAGCGGGAGCGCTCCCAGCGCCCTTCCTTGAGGGCGCCGTGCGCCTGCGGGATCTGGCGCGTCAGCGCGAGCAGGAGCCCGAGCGTGTGCTCGGCCGCCGACACGACCGTCGACTGCGGGGCGTTGGCGACCACGATGCCGCGCTTCGAGGCGGCGGCGAGGTCGACGTTGTCCACCCCCACGCCGGCCCTCCCGATCACCTTGAGCCGTTCGGCCCGCTCGATCAGGTCCGCGGTCAGCTTGGTCCCGCTGCGGATGATGATGGCGTCGTACTCGCCGATCGTCGCGGCCAGGTCGCCGTCAGGCTCCACGTCGACGTCGAATCGCTCTCGCAGGAGGTCGATTCCGGCCTCCGCGATGGACTCCCTGATGAGGACTCTCACGCCGCTACTGGCTCGGCGTGCGCCTCGAGCGCGGCGGGGATCGCCGTCCCGCGCTCGATGTCGGCGCCGGCCTCGACGAGCGCCCGCTCGAGCGCGGCGAGCGCAGCCGCGACGTCGTGGACGTCGACGTAGCCGATGTGGCCGAAGCGGACGATCTTGCCGCGCAGCTGGCCCTGGCCGCCGATGATCGTGACGCCGGAGCGCTCGCGCATCGAGGCGACGATCGCCTGCCCGTCGACGCCCTCCGGCATGCGGATCGCGGTGACGACGGCGGAGCTGTCGAGGTCGGGAGAGAAGAGCTCGAGGCCCATCGCCTTCACCCCGGCGCGGGCCGCCCGCCCCAGGCGCAGGTGACGCTCGTGCGCCTCCTCGAGCCCGTCGGCCAGGATCATGTCGAGGGCGACGTCGAGCCCGCGGACGAGCGAGATCGCGGTCGAGAACGGCGTCTCGCCCTTTGCCTGCGTGGCGATCGCCCGCTGCCAGTCCATGTAGTAGCGCGGGAGCGCAGCGGTCTCGGTCGCCTCGTACGCCGCCGGCGACACTGCCGCGAAGGCGAGGCCGGCGGGGCACATGAGCGCCTTGTGCGAGCTCGTGAGGACGATGTCCAGGCCCCACTCGTCCGTCTCGAGCGGAACCGCAGCGAGGCTGGAGATGGCGTCGACCGCGATCAGCGCGCCCGAGCCGGCGATCCGCTCGGCGGTCGCCCGCACGTCGGCGACGCCGCCGGTCGACGTGTCCGAGTGGGTGAGGTAGACGACCTTCGCTCCGCCGATCTCCTCGAGGCGCGCGCCGACCTCGTCCGGGCCCGGCAGCTCGCCCCACTCGTAGCGCATGTGCTCGACGTCGAGGCCGTAGAGCTCGGCGATCGCCGCCCAGCGCTCGCCGAAGTACCCGTGCGAGACGCAGAGGACGCGGTCGCCGGGCGAGCAGACGTTGGCGACGGCCGACTCCATCGCCGCGGTCCCGGCCGAGGTGAAGAGGAGGACGTCGTTCTCGGTCCGGTACACGGTGCGGAGCCCTTCGAGGACGCGCGTGAAGGCCTCGCGGAAGTCGGCCGAGCGGTGGTGAATCATCGGCTGGGCCGTCGCCGCGAGCACCTCGGGAGGCACGGGAGTCGGCCCCGGCGTGACGAGATAGCGCTTCTCCGGCATCGGCCCTGAGGTTAACTGACGCGCACAGATGGAAGCGCTCCTAGCGTTCGGCGCCGCCCTGCTCTCGCTCCGGCTCGCCGGCGGGCTCCTCGGGCGGTGGCGCGAACGGCGCGACCCGCAGCTCGCGGGGTGGGCCGCCGGGCTCGGGGCCTACGCGGTCGCCTCGGCCGCGCTCGCCTGGGGCGCGGCGTCCGGCTGGAACGACGCCGTGTTCCGCGTGTACTACCTGTTCGGCGGCCTGCTCACCGCCGCCCTGCTCGGCGTCGGGTCGCTGCTCCTGACCGGACGCAGGTGGGCGGCGCCGGCCGGCCTCGTCTACGCGGGGCTCGCCGTCGGCGTCGCGATCGCGGTGCCGCTGACCGCGCCGGTCGCGGGCACCTCCATCCCCGAGGCGCAGGAGCACCTCGACGTCTGGCCGGCGCGCGTCCTCGCCGTCCTCGGCAACAGCCTCGGGACGATCGTCGTGGTCGCCGTCGCGCTCCTGACCATCCGGCGGCGGCCGGTCGGGAACGCGCTCGTCATCGCGGGCATCGCGGTCGCGGCGGCGGGCAGCGGCCTGGCCGGTCTGGGCGTCGCCGAGACGGCCGCCTTCGTGGCGCTGGCGGCGGTCCTCCTCTACGCGGGCTTCGTCCGGTCGCCGCGGGTCAAGTAGCGCGACTGGACTCTCCGACCCAGGCGGTCTAGGATCGCCCCGCCGTACAACCAACCCTGGGAGGTGGTGGGTTGATGAGGAGATTCCTCGTCATGGCCGCGGTCGCGCTACTCGTCCTCGGCCTGCAGGCCACGGTCGCCTCGGCGCAGGATCCGCCCTACGACGCCGACGACATCGTGGTCAACGCGTTCTCCGCGCGGTCCAGCCCAGCGACGCAGTCCGACTTCGCGTTCAAGGGCGGGCTGATGATCGCCGGGAACTACAACGGCTTCCGGATCTTCGACATCTCGAAGCCGAAGCATCCGCGCCTGATCAAGGACGTCTTCTGCCGCGGGCAGCAGGGCGATCCGTCCATCTGGGGCGACGCGCTCGTCGTCTCGGTGGACGAGGTGCTGACGAGCTCGGAGTGCGGGGCCGTTCCGGCCGTGCCCGCGACGCTCGAGACCGGCTGGGAGGGCCTCCGGGTGTTCAGCCTGAAGGAGATCCTCTCGACGCCCGCCGACGCGGACGGGTTCACCCGCCTGCAGCCGGCCGCGGCGATCTACATCAAGTGCGGCTCG
>DASPGT010000123.1:0-8785 GCA_035620475.1 Gaiellaceae bacterium
CACGGCCTTGCCCACGTCGAAGGTGACCGTCCCCGTCTTCGGATTCGGCATCTTCCCGCGCGGCCCGAGGATGCGGCCGAGCTTTCCGACCGTGCCCATCATGTCCGGCGTGGCGATGGCGACGTCGAAGTCGTCGAAGCCGCCCTCGATCTGGGTGGCGAGATCGCCGGAGCCGACCACGTCGGCGCCCGCCTCCTCCGCCTCGCGGGCCTTCTCGCCCTCGGCGAAGACGGCGATCGTGACCTCCTTGCCGGTGCCGTGCGGGAGCATGAGCGTCCCGCGCAGCTGCTGGTCGGCGTGGCGGACGTTGAGGCCGAGGTTGAAGTGCGCCTCGACGGCCTCGTCGAACTTCGCGGCCGGCGCCTCCTTGACGAGCCGCACGGCCTCGAGCGGCGTGTACGCGTGCTCGCGGTCGATCTTGCTCCGGCCCTCCTCGTAGCGCTTCCCGTGCCGGGCCATCAGCGCGCCACCTCCACGCCCATCGACCGGGCCGTGCCCTCGATGATGCGCATCGCCTGGTCGACGTCGCGCGCGTTCAGGTCGACGAGCTTCGTCTCGGCGATCTGCCGCACCTGGGCGGACGTGATCGTGCCGACCTTCTCGCGGTTCGGCTCGCCCGATCCCTTCTCGATCCGCAGCGCCTCCTTGATGAGGACGGCGGCCGGGGGCGTCTTCGTGATGAAGGTGAAGGAGCGGTCCTCGAAGACCGTGATCTCCACCGGGATGATGCGGCCGTTCTCCTGCTGGGTCTGGGCGTTGAACGCCTTGCAGAACTCCATGATGTTGACCCCGTGCTGGCCCAGGGCGGGCCCGACCGGAGGGGCCGGGTTGGCCTGGCCGCCGGGGATCTGGAGCTTGATGAGTGTGAGTACCTTCTTGGCCATCCTCAGTCCATTTTCTTGACCTGGTCGAAGCTCACCTCGACCGGCGTCTGCCGCTCGAAGATGTTGACGAGGACCTTGAGCTTCTGCTGGTCTGCGTTGACGTCGATCACCTCGCCGTCGAAGTCCGAGAGCGAGCCCGAGGTGATCTTCACGGTCTCGCCCAGGCCGAACTCCACGGCGGTGCGCGGCCGATCGGCCGCGGCGCTCGCGGTGTGAAGGATGCGGTCGACCTCGGGCTGCGAGAGCGGCACGGGCTTCGTGCCGGAGCCGACGAAGCCGGTGACGCCGGGCGTGTTCTTCACGACCGTCCAGGCCTCGTCGTTGAGATCCATGTTCACGAGCACGTACCCGGGCAGGACGCGCTTCTCGGTCTGCACCTTCTGGCCGTCCTTCGTCTCGACGACCTGCTCGGTGGGGACGACGACGCGGCGGAACCGCTGCTGCTGCCCCATCGAGTCGATGCGGTGCTCGAGGTTGGCCTTGACCTTGTTCTCGTGGCCCGAGTAGGTGTTGACGACGTACCAGCGGAACATCAGCGGGTCACAAGTTGAGGAGGACGTCGCGGACGAACCGCTGGAAGACCCAGTCGGCGGCGAACAGGTAGGCGCCGGTGATCGCCACGGCGATGATCACGACGATCGTCGCGGAGACCAGCTGCTGGCGCCCGGGCCAGTCGACCTTGCGCAGCTCGGCCCAGCACTCGCCGATGAAGGCGCGCAGCCCGCCGCGGCGCTCGCGCTTCTGGCCGGTCTGGCTCTTCGGCTGGCCGGCCGGCTTGACCTGCCGCTGGCGCGCGCGCGAGCGCTCCGGCTGGGCCGGAGCCTGGTAGTCGCTGCGCTTCCGGCGGGTGCGGGACGGCCTTGCCATGAGGAGCTAGCGCGTCTCCCGGTGCAGGGTGTGGCTGCCGCACCAGCGGCAGTACTTCTTCGCCTCGAAGCGGTCAGGTGTGTTCCGCTTCGACTTCTGCGACTGGTAGTTGCGCCGCTTGCACTCCGTGCAGGCGAGCGTGATCGCGACTCGTACTCCGGTTGCCATCGTCCTTTGTCTCTCTGAGAGGGGTCTCCAGGTAGCGGCGGTAGGACTCGAACCTACGACACACGGATTATGATTCCGCTGCTCTAACCAGCTGAGCTACGCCGCCCTGCGCGGCGGAGTGTAGCAAGAGCCCGCTTCCGACCTAGGTTCCGTCGACGAGCTCGATGCCCTCGTCCGCGAGCTCGGCGACGCCGCCGTCCACCACGTGGACGACGTCGTCCACGCCCGCGCGGCGGAGGAGCGAGACCGCGATCGAGCTCCGGTTCCCGACCGAGCAGGCGACCGCGAGCGGCTTGCCGCCGTTTCGCAGGTCGTCCGGGATGCCGTTGCCGAGGTCGTGGTAGGGAATGTGGCTGGAGCCCTCGACGTGCCCCTCCTCCCACTCGTCCAGGTCGCGGACGTCGAGGAGGCGGACGTTCCCCCGCCGCAGGCGATCCGCGAGCTCGGGGACGTCGATCGCCTCGGTGGACTCGACCGGGAGGCCGGCCTCGCGCCACGCGGGGATCCCGCCCGCGAGCAGGCCCGCGATCCGCCGGAAGCCGACGGCCTCGAGGAGGAGCGCCAGGCGCCGCGCCTCGGCGTCGGTCTCCGCCGCGACCACGACCTCGCTCTCCGGGTCGACGACCCAGGCCGCCCGCGTGCCCACCGCCGCGCGCACCATGGTGACGTTGATCGAGCCGGGTACGTGCTCCGCGTCGTACTCCCGCGTGTCGCGCCCGTCGAGCAGTGTGGCGCCGGCCTCCAGGCGCGCCCGGACGGCGGCCGGCAGCAGGGCGTCCACCGTCGCGGCCTCGGTGAGGAGCGGGCCGCGGTTGAGGGCGACGATCCGCTGGAAGTTCGGCGGCTGCGGCGCCAGCGAGGCGGTGAGCGCGCGGACGAACGCGGTCTCGTCCGGGCTCGCGAGCAGGCGGTTGAAGCGCCGCTCGAAGCCGATCGTCGTGCCCGGCTTCTCGCTCATCCCGGCGCCGCCGCAGAGCGAGCCCCCGATGTGCCCGGGCCAGACCTCCGCGAAGTCGCCCAGCTCGAGCAGGCGCTTGACCGACGCGTAGAGGCCGCGCGCGCCTTCCTCCTTGTCGACCGCGAGGTCGGGGCGGGCGACGTCGCCGACGAAGAGCGAGTCGCCGGTGACGACGAGCCAGGGCTCCTCCCCCCGGGTCTCGTCGGCGACCAGGTAGGCGGTGTGCTCGGGGCGGTGCCCGGGCGTGGCGAGGGCGGTGATCGTCACCTCTCCGACGCGGACCTGCTCGCCGTCGGCGAGCGGCTCGTGCGGGAAGTCGACGCCGGCCGTGGCCGGGACGTGGATGGTCGCGCCGGTCGCCTTGGCGAGGCGCCCCTTGCCTGAGACGTGGTCCGCGTGGTTGTGGGTCTCGAGGATGCGCGTGACGGCGAAGCCGTGCTCCTCGGCGAGCGCGAGGTAGTCCGCGACGTCCCACTTCGGGTCGATGACGGCCGCCTCGCCGCCGTCGGCGACGACGTAGGAGGCGCACCCGAGGTCTTCGTGCAGCACCTGCCGGAAGAACATGCTCGCTGCCGATTCTATGCGGTTGGTTAGGGTTGGCCGCGTGCGCAGCGCCCTCGTCGTCCTGCTCGCAACGGCCCTGCTCGGAGCCTCGTGCACGGGTGACGACGAGCCCGCCGCCGACGACGCAAGCCCCCTGACGATCTTCGCGTCGAGCTCGCTCGAAGGTGTCTTCCGGGAGCTCGCGCCCGACGCCGATTTTCGCTTCGGGAGCTCCGATGAGCTGGCCGGGGCAGCCCTCGACGGGGAGATCCCCGACGTCTTCGCGTCCGCGGGGCAAGGGCCGATCGCGGAGGTCGGAGTGGAGGGCGTTCTGGAGAGCCCGGCCGTGTTCGCGACGAACCGTCTCGTGCTCGTGGTTCCGGCCCAGGGCTCCGACGCCGGGTCGCTCGCCGACCTGGCGGGCGCCGAGGTGCTCGTCGGCGCCGAGCTCGACTCCGTCCGCTCGGCGCTCGAGGCGATCGGGGGCGACGACCTCCTCGAGAACGCCGGGTTCGAGCCCGACGCCGCCGAGCAGGTGGCCTCGGGCAGCGCCGACGCGGCGCTCGTCTACTACACGGACGCGCTCGCTGCGGGCGAGGCCGTCCGGGTCATCGAGCTGCCGGCGCAGGCGCTCGTCCAGTATCCGATCGCCGTCGCCAACGTCAGCGAGAGCTTCGAGGAGGCGCAGGCCTTCGTCGAGCTCCTCCTCTCCGACCGCGGCCGGCAGGCCCTCGAGGAGGCGGGCTTCACGCTGCCGCCGGCGGGCTAGTCCCGGTTGCCGAGGTAGAGCAGGACGAAGTAGAGCAGCTGGGTGAGGGCGGCCAGCGCGCCGGCGACGTAGGTCAGCGCCGCGGCCGTCAGGACCCGCTTGACCCCGGCTGTCTCCGGGGGCAGCGTCAGCCCGACGGCCTGGAGCTGCACTCCGGCTCGCCTCGACGCATCGAACTCGACCGGCAGCGTGACGAGCTGGAAGAGCACCGCCACGGCGTAGAGGAGGATGGCCACGAGCACGAGCCCGGCCGCGTTCAGGAGGAACCCGATGACGAGCAGCCACATCCAGATGCTCGACGAGAACGCCACCGCCGGGAAGAGCGCCGAGCGGAAGCGGAAGAACGAATACGCCTCCTTGTGCTGGATCGCGTGCCCGACCTCGTGGGCCGCGACGGCCGTCGCCGAGACCGACACCTCGTCGTAGACCGGATGGGACAGGTGCACCGAGCGCTTGCGCGGGTCGTAGTGGTCCGAGAGCGGCCCGCCCGGCGAGACGTGCACCGGGACCTCGTGGAGGCCGTTGGCGTCCAGGATCGCGCGGGCGACCTGCGCGCCGGTCAGCCCGCTGGAGACGGCGACCTGCGCCTGCTCGGCGAAGGTCTTCTTCAGCCACCACTGCACGGCGAGGCCGATCACGAGCGGCGGGATCAGGAAGAGGAAGTAAACGCCCCAGCTCACTGGACGGATCGTAGCGGCCGGACCCGCCGGGGGGTAGCGTTGGCGTGATGGCCCGAACCGTCGTCTCCGTGAACGTCGGCTCGCCCCGGGAGATCGAATGGCTCGGGCGCTCCGCCGACACGTCGATCTGGAAGGAGCCGGTCGCCGGCCGCGTCGCCGCGCGGACACTCAACCTGGACGGAGACCGGCAGGCCGATCCCCGCTTCCACGGCGGCGCCGACAAGGCCGTCTACGCCTACGCGCGCGAGGACTACGAATGGTGGGGCGAGGAGCTCGGACGCGGGCTCCCCGTCGCCACCTTCGGCGAGAACCTGACCCTCGCGGGTGTCGACGTCACATGCGCGATCGTGGGCGAGCGCTGGCGGATCGGCTCGGCCGAGCTCGAGGTCACGGGGCCGCGCACCCCCTGCTGGAAGCTCGGCGCGCGGATGGAGAGCGTCGAGTTCCCGGTCTACTTCGCGGCCGCGGGGCGCCCGGGCGCGTACCTGCGCGTCGTCGCCGAGGGCGAGCTCGGCGCCGGCGACGAGGTGGAGGTCGTCCACCGCCCCGGCCACCGGCTGACCGTCGGGGCCGTGGCCGAGATCTACCACGGCGACCGCAGCAGGTGCGAGGAGCTGCTCCGCGCCCCCGAGATCGGCGAGGAGTGGCGCCACTGGGTCCACGACCGCCTGGCCGGCGCGACCGCGAGCCTGCCCGGGTAGCTCTCTCCTAGCGGTGGCGCAGGCGCCGGTAGGCGAACAGCGTCCCGATCACGGTCAGGACGAGGAGGAGCGCCTTCTTGCCGGCGAGCTTCGACTCCCCGCTCGCGCGCTCGCGCATGTGCACGGGGACCTCCTCGACGACGAGGCCGGCGTCGCGGAGCCGCAGGAGCCCCTCGACCTCGGGCGCGCCCGTCGAGTACGGCTCGGCGAGGATCGGCATCGCCTTCGCGTTGACGGCGTACATCCCGCTCGTCGCGTCCGCGAACGGGCGGCCGAGCACATGGCGCATCCCCTGCCGGAGGAGCGACGTGCCGACCACGCGCGCCGGGCTCGGCTGGTAGCGGTCGGCCTCGTAGCCGTCCCCGGTGACGAACCGCGAGCCCACCGCAACGTCGCATTCGCCCGAGCGGACGCGGCCGAGGAGGCGCGCCAGCTCGTCGACGGGGTGCTGACCGTCGGCGTCCACGCGCCCGCAGTAGGCGTAGCCCTTCCCGGCGGCCTGCTCGTACCCGGCGGCGACGCCGATCGGGAGGCCGCGATTCTCGCCGAGGCTGAGAACCTCCGCCCCGTGCTCGCGCGCGACGCCGGCGGTGCCGTCGGTCGAGCCGTCGTCGACGACGAGCAGGTCGACTCCGGGGAGCCCCGCGGCGAGCTCGTCGAGCACCGCCGGCAGGTTCTGCTCCTCGTTCCAGGCCGGGATGAAGACCAGCGTGTCGGAGCGCTCGGCCACGCCCCGAGCCTACCTCGCCGTCCGCGCCCGTTGCCAGAATCCAACAGATTTCGGGCAGCGAAAGGAGACTGGAATGACCGATCCGCGTACGCAGGCGACGCGAACGCAGATGGACACCGGTGGGATCGGGAGGACGGTGCCGAGCGGCTGGGCGTTCTTCGTCGGGATCCTCCTCTTCATCATCGGCGTCTTCAACATCATCTGGGGCCTCACGGCGGTGTTCGAGGACGAGGCGATCACCGTCGGCGAGCAGGGGCTGATCGTGTGGGACCTGACGGCCTGGGGCTGGATCCACCTGCTCATCGGCGTCGTGCAGGTCGCCGCCGCGCTGGGCCTGTTCGGCGGCCGGGGCTGGGCCCGCTGGGTGGCGATCCTCTTCGTCATGATCAACGCCTTCGGCCAGATCGCGTGGATGCCCGTCTATCCGCTCTGGTCGGTGCTGATCATCACGCTGGACATCATCATCATCTACCAGCTGACGGCCAAGTGGGACACGGCCGCCGACAGCTACTGATCGAGGTCTAGCTCGAGCGTCTCGCCGTCCTCGGGGACCAGCGCCTCGGGGACGGCGACTCGCACCTCCGCGCGCGTCTCGAGGCAGTGGTTGATCGCCTCGAGGTGGACGACGACGACCGTCGGGACGCGCTCGGCCACCTCGCGCACCTGCTGCGCGGTCATGACGAGCGGCCCGCGCTGCAGGAAGCGGGCGCCGCTCCCGTTGACGACGGCCACGCGCGGGCGGTGGCGCTCGATCGCCTCCTCCACCTCGCCGCACCAGACCGTGTCACCGGCGAGGTAGAGCCCGTCGAGGACGAAGCCGCTGACGGGGGCGAGCGCGGCGACGGTCGCCTCGTCGGATCCGTGGCGCCCGCCGGTCCGGGCGATCCGCAGCCCCTCCCACACCAGCTCCGTCTCCACGGGCCTCGCGTCGAGCCCGAGCCCGCGCAGGTGCTCGGCATCCTCCGGCTGGCAGAAGACCGGCACGTCGCGGGGCACGAGCCGCGCGCCGGTGTCGTCGAGGTGGTCGCGGTGAAGGTGCGTGACCACGACCGCGTCGAGCCCGGCGACGACCTCCTCGGCCGGGAACGGGAGCGGGACGAGCGGGTTCGGCCGCGGCTCCGGCGAGTCCTCGACCGGCGGGCGGGCCCCGGGCGGGTCGAGCATCGGCTCGACGAGAACCCGCCGGCCGCCGAGCTCGACGAGGAGCGTGGCGTGGCGCACGAGCGTCAGGCGCATCCGGGCACGGTAAACGTCCGGCCCGCCGGGCGGCGGGCCGGACGTCGGGGGAGAGAGCGCGGGTCGACTTACGCCGGCCAGGCGGGCCGGATGGGGTGGCTGGCGCGGAAGAGCTCGTCCGGGTCGTACGCCGCCTTGACCCACTGCAGCGCGCGGTAGGTCTCCGGCGGGTAGAGGGACTCGCCCTCGCGCGGCGTGTCGGAGAAGTTGAAGTACCCGCGGTCGGCCGTCCAGGGCAGGAGGGCCGCCTTCAGCGCGGCCACGCGGTCCTCGATCAGCGCGACCGCCTCGGGGCTCACGGCCATGCCGACGGCGAAGAGAGCGAAGCTCGCATCGATCGTCCCGACCGCGCCGTGGTGCGGCGAGGGCTCGGCGACGGCTCCGCCGAGCTGGCGGAGCTCGACGGACACGAACGGCGAGCCGGAGCCGGGCCCGGCGACCGCAACGAGCGCGTTGACCGTCTCGGGGGTGAGCTCGTCGAGGCTTACGCCGTCGCCGGCGCCCGGGACGGGCTGCGGCGGGTCCATGTGGAGATGCCGGAGGTCCTCGGACGGGATCACGGCGAAGGTGTCCATGGCCGGACCGAGCTCGCGGAGCGGCTGCAGGAGGGCGGCGCCGTCCTCCTCCGAGCCGATGAAGGCGGCCTCCACGGCCACGAACGACTGCCCGCGGAGGTGCTCCGGCAGGTCGGGGATCGGCGGGAACTGGAGCAGGCGGCCCGCGGAGGTGAGCTCGCGCGGCGTCGTCTCCGTCCACTCGCGCCAGGCGCTCAGGATCTCGGCAGTGCGCTCGAAGGGGAAGAAGAGGATCCCGGCGTAGACCTCGGGCACCGGGTAGAGGGCGAACTCGATCGCCGTGACGATCCCGAAGCTGCCGCCGCCGCCGCGAACGGCCCAGAAGAGGTCGGGCTCGTTCTCGCGGTCGGCGCGCAGCTGGCGGCCGTCGGCGGTGACGAGCTCCACGGCAACGACGCTGTTCGCGGCGAGGCCGTAGCGGCGGGCGAGCCAGCCGAGGCCGCCGCCGAGGGTGTAGCCGACCACGCCGACGTCGGGCGAGGACCCGGCGAGCGGCGCGAGGCCGTGCTCGGCGGCGGCCAGGCTGACCTCCTCCCAGAGGACGCCGGCGCCGACCCTGGCGGTGCGGCCCACTGGGTCGATCTCGACGTCCCTGAGGCGGGAGGTCTTGAGAAGGATCGTGTCGTCGAAGGAGGCGATGGTGTTGGCGAAGTGGCCCGTTCCCTGGGTGGTGA
>DASPGT010000124.1:0-37456 GCA_035620475.1 Gaiellaceae bacterium
CAGGCTGGGGTCGGCTGGTCAGAGATCCACAGCTCGACCACGCGCCGCGAGCACTACGACCACGTGCACGTGGACACCTTCTGACCCAGCTCGACGGAATGGTAGGACGAGGAGGGCCGGCTTCCGCCGGCCCACCACTTGCCTCCGCTTGAAGTCCCTACGGACCCGTGTATCGGAAGACGTACAGGCCGTAGTCCCGGTCGCTCGCAAGCACGACCCGGTCTCCATTCTCATCCTTCGCTAGGGCAACACCCCAGAAGTCGTTGCCGCCCTCGTCGATGAAGGCGCCGAAAGGTCTCCGCACCCGGAGGTGAAGTCCTGATCGAGCTGCTCGTCGAGGCAGAGCTCGTCGACCTCCGTGAGCGAACCGCCGTCGAGCAGCCTGACACAGCCCCATCCGTCGAACTCGGATTGGGCCTCGATCTCAGGCCCCAGCGTCCCGGGCGTCGGCTCGAGGGGTGCCGGACTCGGGTACGGGAACGTGTAGTCCGGCGTCGTTCCGAAGGCGACGTGGATGAACCGGTGCCCCGTGCAGAGACCGGCAGCGGTTCCCGCGACCGGGCTCCCCTGGCTGCCGGCTCTCACACCCTCCAGGACGGCACCCGAGCAGGAAAGTCCGGTCAGGCTGCCGGCCGATACGTCAGCACCACCATCCCGGACGGGAAGACCTGCATGTCAGCGAGCTCGAGCGCCGTTTTCTCCTCGAGACGGGATTCCTTTCCGAGTCGTTGCACGTCGACCGGCGGGGGATGAAGTCAGCGGCCGGCGCTAACGTAGGCACGTGATCGAGGATCTGCGCCGCCGCGCGGTTGCCCTCGTGGAGCGCGTCCACGGGTTCTTCCGGCGCAAGGACCGGGTGGCCGTCGCGGTGCGCTGGGCGCTGGCGATCCTGCTCTTCGTCATCTCGCTCCTCGTCCTCGTCTTCCTCGGCTGGCTGCTCCGCGGGGCCGGGCTCTGGGGCGACCTCGCCTTCGCCGTCCTCGTGACGACGGCGATCTTCTGGATCGCCCGGCAGGCGGCCGCGTTCTTCCTGGGCGAGGACGCGGGGAGGGCGCTGCCCCGCGCATTCGCGACGACGGTCTTCGTGCTGATCGGGATCCCGGTCGCCTACGTGACCCGGCCGTGGGGGCTCGTGCTGCTCCTCGCGCCCTCGGCCTTGTGGGCCCTCTGCCAGTTCGCCTACTGGGTGCGGGAGAAACGCACGGGCGCGGCCCCGCCGGGGTTCCCCGTGTTCTGGCAGGCCGAGGTGGTCGGCGTCGCCCTCCTCGCCGTCGTGCTGTTCGTGGCCCCGTCGGTGGGCTCGGCCGACCGCCCGCCGCAGGCGGTCCCGGTCGACAACACGGTGGGCGGGGAGCAGGACCAGGCGGTCGCCGAGGCCTTCCGGCCGCTTCTCTTCTTCGACTCGGGCGAGCGGCGCTTCCCGCTCGACATCCAGGACGCGATCGCGGACAGCCGCGTGCAGATCTGCCGGAAGGCCGTGGGCGACGACAACTGCTCCGTTCTCGAGAGCGCCGAGCTGATCGACATGAACCAGGACTACCTCGAGCTCGAGGAGGCGCCCGGCGCGCAGCGCGGCGGGAACGACACGAGCGCGATCTACTACCACGTCAACCGGCCGGAGGGCACGGAGCGGGTCTACGTCGACTACTGGTGGTTCTACTCGCGCAACCCGTCACCTGTCGCGGACAAGGTCTTCTGCGGCCCGGGCCTGCGCTGGCCGCCCTTCACGTGCCAGGAGCACGCCGGCGACTGGGAGGGGCTCACGGCAGTGCTGGTGCCGTGCACCGGCGGGGACGAGGGCTGCGAGACGGTCGGCGACGAGGGCCTCGTGCCGGAGGAGATCCGCTACGGCCAGCACGAGCACGTCGTCGCCTACGGCTGGGAGGAGACGCTCGTCCCGTACTGGAGCCGGCTCGACATCCCGCGCGCCGCGGCGATCCAGGAGACGTGGCAGGAGGTCGTCCTGCCCGCGATCGCCGACGCGGGCGTCCACGCCATCGCCTTCGTCGCGCGCAACAGCCACGCGTCGTATCCGAGCCCGTGCTTCGGCGGCTGCAAGCAGGAGACGCGCGAGCTCCCGGAGGCCGTCCACAACGGCGCCGTCCCGTGGGTGCACAACGCCGAGTGCGTCGAGTGCGTGAAGCGCCTGCCGCTCACCGCCGAGGGCGAGCCGGCGCTCTGGAACGCCTTCCCCGGCCGCTGGGGCGAGCAGTCCTGCATCCTCGCGGGCGCCTACTGCGACCTCTCGGGCGCGCCGAAGGGGCCGTCGTTCCAGCGGCGCTACCAGGAGCCGGCCGGCGAGGTCGTCGAGATGTGCCTCAGCGGGATGCGCTTCGAGCCCTGCTAGGCCTCGGAGGCGGGGTCGCCCCAGGTGTGCCAGCGCTCGATCTCGACGAAGACCGTGACCCCGAGGTAGTCCCGGTCGTCGTAGTCGACCCCGCCGTAGCGCTGCGACAGCGCGTCGATGTCCGCCAGGTCGTCGTCGCTCCGGAGGTCGACCGCTCTCCCCACGATGGAGACGTGGTGGTACCAGTCCTCGCCGAGGATCGTCAGCGCCACCCGCGGGTTCGCGCGGATGTGGCGGAGCCGGTGGCTGTCGTGGCTCATCGAGAGCACGAGGCGGCCGTCGTCGTCGACGCCGTACCAGCAGGCGGTCGTCACCGGCGTGCCGTCGTCCCGGACCGTGCCGACGACGGCGCGGCGGGGCGCTGCGACGAAGCGCTCGAGCTCGGGTGGAAGGGGCGCCACGGGCACCCGGCGAGTCTAGAACGCCGCCCGGTAGAAGGAGTAGCCGCCCACGGCCACGGCCTGGCCGGCGATCCGGCGCGTGAGCGCGGTGGCCGTCTCGGCGAGCGCCTCCTGCTCCGGGTCGAAGGGCGCGAGCGCCGCCTCCGGGCCGAGCACGGCCGCCTCGGTCGCCGGGGTCATCCGCCCGCCCTCGCGTAGATCTGGCGGTAGGAGAACAGGAAGCGCGACATCGTGAAGTTGTCGAGCGCGCGGGCCCTCGCGGCGGCGCCGAGCTGCTCCGCCTTGCCGAGATCGCGGAGGAGGCCGAGGCACGCGAGCGCGACCTGGTCGGGGCTCTTGGCCTCGACGATCAGCCCGGTGTCGGCGAGCGCCTCCGGGATGCCGCCGATGCCGGTCGCCACCACGGGCCGGGCGTTCATCATCGCCTCGACCACCGCGAACGGGAAGCCCTCGGAGATGGACGTGACGAGCACGACGTGACCCGTCGCGTAGGCGTCGGCGACGTCCTTCGTCGGTCCCAGGAAGCGGACGGTCTCCTCCAGCCCGAGCTCGGCGCGCAGGGCGAGGAGCTCGTCGAAGTAGCGCTCGTTCCCGTGGGGGACGGGCCCGTAGATGTCGACGAGGACGTCGGGGCACTCCGCGCGGACGATGGCCGCGGCCTTGATCATCGTCTTCAGGTCCTTGAGCGGGTCGATCCGGCCCACCGAGACGAGCGTCGGGCGACCCTGCGGGAACGGCGCGGGCCGGTGCGTCACCGGGTCGACGCCGTTGTAGACGACCCGGATCTTCGCCGGGTCGGTGGCGAGTGCGACCTCCCAGCGCTTGTTGAACTCGGCCACGGGGAGCACCTCGTCGGCTGAGAGGAACGCGGCCATCGCCGTGCCCACGGCGAAGCGGCCGAGGACGTGGCGTACGGCGCTCGACACGGACGGCTTCGCCTGGGCGATGAAGGCCTCCCGCACGTAGACGCCGTGCTCGGTGAGGACGAAGCGGGTGCCCTTGCGCGCCTTCGTGACGACGCCGAGGAGGGACGAGACCCCCGCCGCGGTTCCGTGGACGACGTCGCCCTCGAGCGGCGGCAGCGCCAGCACCGAGAGCAGCCGTCTGAGGACGTGCACGACCTCGATCACGTCGCGGATCGACGGCCGGGCGTGCTCGGGCGCGGCCGCCGACCACTCGTCGGCGAAGGCCTGGTACACGGCCTTGCAGGCGAACGTCCGGTCCGGGTCGTGGCGCTCGAGGAACCCGTGCAGCTCGAGGAAGAGGTCGTGCAGGGCCGCCGGCGACGGCTCGGCGCTCAGCATCTCGCGGGTGAGCGCGGCCCAGGCGGGGACGAAGCCCGCCTCCACGGCGGCCGCAGCCGAGCGCCGGCGGCGGCTTCGCCGCTCCTTGCCGCTCAGGTCGAGCCGCTCGTCGACGTAGGAGAGGATCCCCCAGAGCGGCACGGGCCGCAGGCGGCGGACGTTCTCCGGCAGCGTGTACGCGACACGCTGGAACGGGTGGGCGACGATGGCGACGACGTCGAACTCGTGGTCCGGCAGCCCGGTGATCAGCTGCTCGCACCACGTCGCGACGCCTCCCCGCTCGTAGGGGTAGGTGCCCTCCGTGACCAGTGCGACCCGCATCGCCCCCGCGACTCTCCCCGGTGCCGGCTACTGACCGAGCGCCCGCTCCACCGCAAAGCTCTGCGGCGTCGTGCCGACCGTGACGGACAGGATGCTCTGGCCGCCGTAGAGGGACCCGCCCGTGAGGCCCGTGACCGGGGTGGTCGCGGCGCCGTCGGCGACGAGCGTGACGGTGTTGGTGGCGACGTCGAGCGTCCCGCGGATCCCGGCCGTGCGGGCGTGGAAGCGCTGCTCGCTGAGGCGGCCGATCTCGTGGAACGGGAGACTCCTGACCGGGAGCACCATGAGCGTCTCGTAGCGGTCGAGAACCGCATCCAGCCAGTCGGTGAGCAACGTGGCTTAGCCGCGCACCAGCCCGGACTGGAGCTGGGCGACGTACGCGTTCAGCTCCTGCTCCCGCCGGTCGAGCCGGGCGCGGAGCTCGTCGAGCTCGCCCCGGCTCCGCTCGAGCTCGTCACGGAGGACCTGGAGGCGTGCGTTCTCGCGCACCTGGTGCTCGTCCAGCTCCTGCTCGCGCACGTCGAGCTCGCGGCGGCGCTCCTCGAGCAGCGTCTCGGCCTCCGCGAACGAGCGGTCGCGCTGCGCAACCCATTGCGTGTCGAGGGCGTCGGGGTCGAGGAGGTCGCGGTGGAACTGGGCGAGCTCGCGCTCCCGGTCGGCCAGCCGGCGCTGCTCGACGCGCAGGCGGTCGCTCTTCTCCGTGAAGCCCTTCTCCCGCGCGGCGAGCTCCGCCTCCGCCTCGTGCAGCTTGCGCAGCCGCTCCTGGGCTGCCTCCGTCGCGGCAGCGACGGCCTCGGCCCGGGCGCCGAGCGTCTCGAGCGCGCGGTCGAGCGCCTGGCTCAGCCGCGCAGGCAGCGGCCCGAGCTCCTCGAGGGTGCGCTCGCGCTCCTCCAGCTCCAGCTCGGCCTGCTCGAGCGCGGCCTCGCGCTCGGTCAGCTCCCCGCTCCGCTCGTCCAGGGCCGCGCCGCGCTCGTCGAGCTCGGCGGCGCTCCGGGCGAGGTAGCTCTCGAGGGAGCCGCGGAGCTTCTCGGTGATCCCGCCGGACATGGCGCTCAGACGGCGACCGGGCCCGCGGCGCGGGGCCGCGTCAGGTCGCCGGCGACGAGGACGAGCTCAGGCGTCGCGCGCTCGACGGGCTCCTCCTCGAGGAGGGCGGCGAGGTCGCGGCTCGACGGGAGCGGGGCTCGCTCGCGGACTCGGTTCGCCCGCTGGAGCCGTTCCCGGAGGCCTGTTCCGAACTCGGGGGGACTCGCGGCGTGGTCGTTCATGCGGCACTTCGAATCATCGACACCGCGCGGCGCCCGTCGTCCCCCGTTCGGGGTACCGCCTGCGGGGGTTCAGCCGACGACGTTCAGGGCCGCGTTCCGCACGACGCGGCCGGCGGCGCGGAGCTTCAGCGGCTGCAGCCGGTGGAGCCGGTCGCAGGGCTGGTGCCAGCAGGGATCCCAGCGCCACTCGATCCACGCCGCGGGCACGCCGCCGCGGGTGAGGTCGTCGTGGTCCGACTGGCCGGTGTCCTGCAGGTAGGTCGCCCGGATCCCGAGCCGCCGGGCCGCGGCCAGGAGCAGTCGCGCCGAGCGGTTGGGGGACGACTCGAGCCCGCGGATGTTGAGCGTGGAGCCGACGCCCACCATGTCGATGGAGAGCGCGAGGCGGACGCCCCGCTTCTGCGCCGGCGTGAGGGACGCCGTGAGCTTGCGCGAGCCGAGGTGCCAGCCGGCCCCGGTGTGGCGGCGCTCTTCGGCGCCGAGCGCCGCGACGAGCACGCCGCTCTCGTCGGCGAGGTACCTGGCCAGCATCAGCGTGACGCCGACGCCCGAGGCGTTGTCGTTCGCCGCCCGCGTCCCGGGCATCCCGTCCATGTGCGCGACGATGATCACCCGGATCGGGCCGGGCGTCCTGCCGACCACGTTCAGCGAACGCGCGCCCTCGGGGAGCGGGAACCGCTGCACCGTGACGTCGTAGCCGAGCTCCGCGAAGCGCTCCCGGACGATCTCGCCCGCCTGCCGCTCGTGGGCCCCGCCGGCCGGCCGCGCGCCGAGCGCGGCGAGCTTCCCCGCCCAGACCTTCGCCTGCCGGCCGTTGAAGGCCGCCGACGGCGACGCGCTCGCGAGGGCCGTGGCGGCGAGCACGACGGTGATTGCCAGGATGGAGAGACGGCGCACGGGCTAGCCGAGGGCGTTCATCGCCGCGCGGCGCACGATGTGGCCTGCGGCACCGAGCTTCGGCCCCTGCAGCCTGTGGGGGCGATCGCAGGGCTCGTGCCAGCAATCGTCCCAGCGCCACTGCACCCACGCGGCCGGGACGCCGACCGCGACGAACTCGTCGTGGTCGGACTGGCCCGTGTCCTGGAGGTAGCTCGCCCTGATCCCGAGCCGGCGGGCGGCGGCGAGGAAGCGGCGGGCAGAGCTGTTCGGCGACGATTCGAGCCCGCGGATGTTGAGCGTCGGGCCGACGGCGACCATGTCGAGTGACAGCGCCAGACGGATGCCCTGCCGCTGCGCGGGCGTCAGCGACCGGGCGAGGCGGCGCGAGCCGAGGTGGTAACCGGCGCCCGTGTAGCGGCGCTCCTCGGCGCCCACGGCCGCCACGAGGACGCCGTCCTCGTTCCTGAGGTACTGCGCCAGCATCAGCATGAGCCCGACGCCTGAGCCGTTGTCGTTCGCGGCCCGAGTCCCCGGGACGCCGTCCATGTGGGCGACCAGGACGACCCGCGGAGGCCCTGGTGTCCGCCCGACGACGTTCAGCGACCTGGTGCCCTCGGGCAGCGGGACGTGCTGGGTGGACACGTCGTAGCCGAGCTGCTTCAGGCGCGCGCGGACGATGTGGCCGGCCGCCTTCTCGTTCGCGCCGCCGGACGGCCGCGGTCCGACCGCGGCGATCTTGGTGGCCCACCGCTTCGCGGCCATCCCGTTGAAGCCTGCGGATGCCGCGGTCGCAGAGAGCGCGAACGCCGTGCAGGCGAGCAGGAGCACGAGGGACAGACGGCGCACGAAGGGGCCATGGTAGCGGCGATCCCGGGTGGTATCGTCGGACCCGATGAGCGAGCGGCTGGCAGGGCTCCTCCGCACGGCGTTCCCGGGCGCGAGCGAGGTCGACGTCGTCGACCGGACCGGCGGCGGCGACCACTTCCACGTCACCGTGGTCGACTCCGGCTTCGAGGGGCTGTCGCTGCTCGCCCAGCACCGGCTCGTCTACGACGCGCTGGCCGAGCCGCTACGGGACGGCACAATCCACGAGCTGCGAATCACCACGAGGGGAGAGGGATGAGCGACCTTCAGGACAGGATCAGGGACACGATCGAGCAGGAGCCCGTCGTCGCCTTCGTCAAGGGGACGCACGAGCAGGTCTACTGCGGCAACTCCGACCGCGCCCTGCAGGCGCTCAGGTCCGTCGGCGCCGGGTTCGCGGCCGTCGACGTCCTCCCGGATCCCCGCATCCGCGAGGAGCTCTCGGCGCTCTCCGACTGGCCCACGATCCCGCAGGTCTTCGTCGCCGGCGAGCTCGTCGGCGGCGCCGACATCGTCCAGGAGCTCGCCGTCACCGGCCAGCTCGAGGCGACGCTGGCCGAGAAGCTCGGCGACTCGTGGCGCCGCCCCGGCGACGAGCGCACGGTCTCCGTCCTCGACGGGCCGGGGCTCCGCGTCGTTCCGGGAGGCTAGGCTCGGACGCGAGGCCGAAGGAGCCTCGGACGAAAGCGGTCGATCAGCCACAACGCGACGAGGATCGTCCAGACCACCGCAAGCCGGACGCGGCGGTCTCTGGCTTTCTCGACCCGGCAACCGCCGAGAGTCGAGGCGCGCCGCTTGTGTTTCACGCGCACAAGCTCTGATCCGTGGCCCCCTCTGGGGTCAGATCTTGCGATCACGCACCGACATGTCCAATGCTCGAATGCAAGATCTGACCCCGGGACGTGGCCGGAGGAGACGAGGCACGGGCGGGGATCGCCTCGATCTCCTTGCTCTCCCGCCTGGGTCAGATCTTGCGATCACGCACGGACATGTCCAATGCTCGAATGCAAGATCTGACCCCGATGCGCTGCGAGCCGGGGCGCGAGCTTGTGCGCGTGGATCACAAGCAGGGCTACGCGGTGCCGAGGAGGATGGCCTTGATCGCCTGGCTCGAGTCCTCGTCCGGCGACTCCGAGATGACCGTGGCGGGGCGGTCGAAGCGGGCGAGCGCCTCCGCGAGGGGCTCGGCGCGGAGGGTGCCTTCGCCGTAGGGGAGGTGCTTCGTCTCGTTCCGGTTGGCGAAGGCGATGTCCGAGAAGTGGATGTGGAAGGGGACGCCGGGCTCGAGCACGGCGTCCGCCTTCGCGAGGGCCTCGGCGAAGAGGCCGGCCTCGAGGTAGGCGCCGTCCGAGGTGGCGTGCATGTGGGCGAAGTCGAGGACCGGCCGGACCCACGGAACGTGCGCGGCGATCCAGACGACGTCGTCGAGCGTCCCCAGGTCGCGGACGCGGCCCATCACCTCGACCCCGAAGGGAACGGCGCGGCCCTTGCCCTCCAGGCGCTCGCGCAGCGAGCCGAGCTGGTCGGCGACCGCCTCGAGCGCCGCCTCCCGCTCGCGCTCGAGCAGGAAGCCCGGGTGGAAGACGACGAGCTCGGCGCCGCAGGCGACGGCGACGCCCGCGGAGTGGTCGAGCATCCCCGTGGCCATGTTGTACTTCTTGTCCCGCTCCCGATGGCCCATGAAGCCGGCGATCGGCGCGTGCACGGAGAGCGCGACGTCCGCCTCGCGCGCCAGCTCGCCGAAGCGCTCGGCCCACGGATAGTCCATCCAGAACCTGCCCTCGAAGTCGATCTCGCAGGCCGTGTAGCCCCGTTCGAGGAGCAGCTCGACCGCCGCCTCGGGGCTCTCGCGCGACGGCACGCGGGCCGGGCCGATGCGAACGAGCGACACGCGCGCCAGCCTACTGATCCGTCCGATCGGCTGGCTACCTTCAGCCCCATGGCCAAGCGACCTTCCCGGATCGAGCTGCTCGAGCTGGACATCGACCTGCGGCTCGCCGACCTCTGGGGCGAGGCCTGCGGCGTGTCGGAGTGGAACCTCGAGGTCGTTGCCGCGTTCCTGCGGGCCGCCTACGGGAAGGGCTACTGCGACGCGCTCACCGAGGACGCGCCCGGCAGCCTCTGCCGCGACCACGGGTACCGCATCCCTGATCGCCGCCCGGCGCCTACCCCGGAGTAGGAACCTGGGGCTGCCGGTAAACTCGGAGGCGTGGCAAAGCGGCGCAATCCGGTGCGCCTGGTCGTCGCGCTCTCCGTCGCGGCGGTGCTGGCGGTCTTCCTCATCTGGACGAGCCTCGCCGGCGGGACGCCGTCGCTGCAGCCGAGCCAGCTCGAGGACGCGGCCGGCGAGGTCGGCTTAGCCGGAATCGTCGTCGGGCCCGTCAGCGGAGACGCCCGCGGCGATGGGCTGCGCTTCGAGCTCCGCGACATCGAGGGCACGGCCACCGTCCCGGTCGTGTACACGGGCTCGGTGCCGGACCTCTTCAAGGTGGGCCGCGAGATCTACGTGAAGGGCGAGCTCACCGGCGGCACCTTCGTGGCGACCGAGGACTCCCTCGTCACGAAGTGCCCGTCGAAGTACGCGCCGGAGGAGTAGCGTGCCGGAGCTCGGGCGCGCTGCCCTGGTCGCCGCACTCGGCCTGATCGTCTACGCGGTCGCCGCCGGGGGCTACGCGGCGTGGAAGGGCCGCCGCCGGCTGCTCGACTCGGCCGTCAACGCGCTCTACGCGTCCTTCGCGGCCGTCGCCGTGGCCTCGCTCGTCCTCCTCGGCGCCCTCGCCGCGAACGACTTCTCCTTCGACTACGTCGCCCGCCTGACGAGCCGCGAGCTGCCGCTCGGCTACACGCTCGCCGCGTTCTGGAGCGGGCAGGAGGGGTCGCTCCTCCTCTGGCTCCTGGTGCTGACCGGCTCCGCGTCGGCCGCGGTCGCGCTCAACCGCCGGCTCGTGCGCGAGGTGCTGCCGTGGACGATCCCGATCGTCGCCGGCGTCGCGTTCTTCTTCGCCTTCCTCCTCGTCGTGGTGGCGAGCCCGTTCGCCACCCAGCCCGCGCCCGCCGACGGCGCCGGCATGAACCCGAGCCTCCAGAACCCGTACATGATCGCCCACCCGCCGATGCTCTACCTCGGCTACGTCGGGCTGACGATCCCGTTCGCGTTCGCCATGGCGGCCCTCGCCTCGCGGCAGGTCGACGAGCGCTGGATCGTCGTCACGCGGCGCTGGACGCTCGCCGCGTGGACGTTTCTCGGCTTCGGCATCCTCCTCGGCGCGAAGTGGGCCTACGAGGAGGTCGGCTGGGGAGGCTGGTACGCGTGGGACCCGGTCGAGAACGCGGCGCTCATGCCGTGGCTCGTCGCCACCGCCTTCCTCCACTCGGTGATGGTGCAGGAGAAGAAGAACATGCTGCGCGTCTGGAACGTCGTCCTCGTCGCCGGGGCGTTCCTCCTCTCGCTCTTCGGGACGTTCCTGACCCGGAGCGGGGTCATCAGCTCGATCCATAGCTTCACGCAGTCGTCGATCGGGCCGTTCTTCCTCGGCTTCATCGCCGTCGTCGCCGCCTTCTCGATCGCGCTCATCCTGTCGCGCCTGACGGTGCTGCGCTCGCCGACGCGCCTCGAGTCGCTCGTCTCCCGCGAGGCGGCGTTCCTCTACAACAACCTGTTCCTCGTCGCGCTCGCGCTGACGATCCTCTGGGGCGTGATCTACCCGCTCGTCTCCGAGGCGGTACGGGGAGTCGCCGTGTCGGTCGGAGCGCCCTACTACGACTTCTTCGCGATCGTCTTTGGGCTGCCGCTCGTCCTCCTCATGGGGATCGGCCCGGTGGTCGCCTGGCGGCGGGCCTCCCTGCGCGCGCTCGCCTCGCAGCTGGCCTGGCCGGCCGGCCTCGCGCTCGCGGCCGGCGCCCTGCTCGTGCTCGCGGGCGCCGGGTCGAGCCCCGCCGGCCTCGTCGGCTACACCTTCGCCGTCTTCGTCATGACGACGATCGTGCTCGAGTTCGTGCGCGGCACTCGCGCGCGCAAGGGGCTGGGCACGGGCGGCTGGTGGACGGCCTTCTCCGGCCTCGTGGCCAGGAACCGCCGGCGCTACGGGGGCTACGTCGTCCACGCGGCGATCGTCGTCCTCCTGATCGGCGCCGTCGGGATCGGCGGGTTCTCGACGAGCTCGGAGGCGCGGCTCGCCCAGGGAGAGTCCATGACCGTCGGTGATTATCGGCTCGTCTACACCGGGAGCGAGGAGCGGCGGGGCGCGAACGCGCAGGAGGTGCGCGCCCAGCTCGACGTCTACCGGGGCGACGACCGCGTGGGGACGATGGAGGCCGGCAAGAACAGCTACTTCGCCGAGGAGCAGACGTCGAACGAGGTCGGGATTCGCACCGACCGGCTGCGCGGCGAGGACCTCTTCGTCATCGCCGACCGCTTCTATCCCGACGGGTCGGTCGTCGTCGAGGCGATCGTGAACCCTCTCGTCAACTTCATCTGGCTCTCGGCGCTGATCTTCGTCCTCGGCTCCGTCGTGGCGATGTGGCCCGACGCGCGCGAGCAGCGTCGGCTGGCGGCGCGCCTCGCGGGCGAGGGCGCTCCCGCGCGCGCGTAGGGGTGGAGGCCGTGGCTCTCGCCCTCGGCGCACTCCTGGCGGCGGCCTGCGTCGTCTTCGTCGCGCGGCCGCTCCTCCGGCCTGCGCGCGGCCGCGAAGACGAGCTCGGCAAGCCGACCGCCGAGGAGGAGGCTCGCCTGCGGCTCCTGGAGGAGCGCGACCGCGCGCTCGCGGCTCTCAAGGAGCTCGAGTTCGACCACCGAACAGGCAAGATCTCGGATGAGGACTACCGAGCCCTCGTCGGACCGCTCCGCCACGACGCCGGCGAGGCGCTCCGCGCTCTCGAGCATGAGGATCGCCCCGAGCGGGAACCAGAGACCGTCGATGTCGAGCAGCACCTGCCCTAACTGCGGCGCCGCCGTCGCCGCCGACAGCCGCTTCTGCAGCGAGTGCGGCACACCTGCCCCCGGCCCCGAGGGGATCGAGACGCGCCTGCGCACCTACTGGTCGCCGCCCGACCTGGGGCTGCTCGCCGGCATCGTCGTCACGGCCGCCGGGGTCGTGCTGCTGGGCGCGAAAATCTGGCTCTGGGCCGTCGTCGCGCTCGTGCTCGGCACGGCGATCGTCGCGCTTCGCCTGGCGGCCGGCCGCCGCGCGGCCGGCGGGGCGCTGACCAGGGTCGCCGCGCAGCGCCGGGTCGTGGGCGCGCGCTCGCGCGGCCAGCTCGAGCTCTTCCGCCTCCGGCGCGAGCTCGCCGAGCTCCACGCCGAGCGGAGTCGCTCCTACCAGGAGCTCGGGCGCGCCACGCACGAGCGCGACGAGGCCGCTGCGGCCCGTGCGACCGCGCAGGCGGACGACGTGGCCGCGCGCATCGGCGCCAAGGAGGCCGAGATCGACGTGCTCCTGCGCGCGATGGAGCATCGCGTCCGCCAGGCGCAGGCCGAGGTGACGCCGACGAGCCGGCTCGAGGCGCCGCCCGAGCCCGCGCGCGTTCCCGAGCCGTTTCCGCCGCCCGACGAGGGCACTCCGCCGGAGCCGGCGCGCGTCCCGGAGCCGTTCCCCCAGCCCGCGCCGGAGCGCGCTCCGGACGAGCCGGTGCCCCCGCCGGAGCCGCCTCCCGCCCCCGAGACCGCGGAGCGCCGGCCCTCGCGTACGGCGAACACCTGATCGGGTCGGCGGCGCGCCGCGGCCGGGCGCCGTGCTACAACAGAGGCCGTTCGAGTCCGAAGACCCCCGGCGGGGACGTGGAGGGACGCCCGCGCTTCCGCCGAAATCGTTCCGGTGGTTGACGCTCGCCGCATCTGTCTCCTTGCAGGCCTTCTCGGCCTCGTCCTCGCGCTCGCGGGGACCGGCGCCCTGGCCCAGTCGCCCTCGGAGCGGAAGGAGCGGATCGACCGGAAGATCTCGGGCCTCCGCGACGAGATCGAGGCCGCGAAGCGCAAGGAGGGCGTCCTCACCTCGGAGATCGAGGCCGCGACCCAGCGGATCGACGCCCTCGGCGGTGACATCGGCTCCCTCTCGGCGGTGATCGCCGAGCTGGAGGCGGACCTGGCGGTGCACAGGAACCGCCTCGCCCGGCTGAAGGAGCGGATCAAGGAGCAGTCCGAGGGGATCGAGCACCTCATGGAGCAGTTCCAGATCGCGCAGGCGCGGCTCGAGGAGCGCCTGGTCGAGCTCTACCAGAACGAGGAAACGGACACCTTCGGGATCCTCCTCCAGGTGCAGAGCCTCGGCGACCTCGTCGACCAGTTCGAGTACTTCGAGCAGCTCGGCCGCCAGGATCACGCGATCACCGTGCAGATCAGGGAGCTCCGGAGCGAGCTCAAGGTCGCGCGCGCGGAGACCAAGGGAACCAAGGAGGAGGTCGCCGCGGAGACGCAGGTGCTGGCGCGCAAGACGGCCGAGCAGGTCGCCGCCCGCGACGAGCTCCTGGCGCAGCAGAACGCGCTCGCGGCGGCGCGCGCGAACCGCCAAGGCATGCTCGCCGGCGTGCAGGCCCATCGCCACGAGGCGGAGGAGGACGTCGAGGCGATGGCCGCCGAGAGCGCCAGGCTCGCCGCGCGGATCCGCGCCTCGAGCGGCGGCGGCTCGGGCGGGGACGGCTCGACCGGGAGCGGCGAGTCCTCGAGCGGCTTCATCTGGCCGGTGAACGGGGTCGTCACGAGCGGCTTCGGCTGGCGCTGGGGGCGCATGCACGAGGGCATCGACATCGCGGCGCCCTCGGGGACGCCGATCCGCGCGGCCGCCGGCGGCACGATCATCTACACCGGCTACATGGGCGGCTACGGGAACATCACGATCATCGACCACGGCAACGGGCTCGCCACCGCGTACGCCCACCAGTCGGCGATCTACATCGGCGGCGGCTCCGTGTCGCAGGGCACCGTGATCGGCGCCGTCGGCTCGACCGGCAACTCCACCGGGCCGCACCTCCACTTCGAGGTGCGCGTCAACGGGTCGGCGGTCGACCCGATGGGCTACCTCTAGCGGGCGCGCAGGGCCCGCGCCGCCCTACTCCTCGGCGACGTGCAGGTCCGGGAGGCCCCGGTAGCGCTCGTGCAGGTCGAAGCCGTAGCCGAGGAAGAACTCGTCCGGGATCGTGAAGCCGACGTAGCGCATGGGCAGGTCGTCGACGAGGCGGCGGTACGGGCGGTCGAAGAGCGTGCAGACCGCGATGTCGGCCGGGCTCCGGAGCGCGAGCGTCTTGACGACGTAGTTGAGGGTGAGCCCCGTGTCGACGACGTTCTCGACCAGGAGGACGTCGCGGCCGGAGATCGGCTGCTCGAGGTCCTTGAGGAGGCGGATGCGGCTCCGCTCGCCCGGCGCTCCGCCTCCGTAGCTCGCCAGGTCGAGGAAGTCCATGGCGTGGGGGATGGCCACTGCGCGCGCGAGGTCGGCCGCGAAGACGAACGCGCCCTTGAGAACGGTCACGAGCAGGAGGTCGCGGCCCGCGTAGTCGCGCCCGATCTCCGCCCCGAGCTCGCCCACGCGCGCGGCCAGCTCCTCCCGGGAGAGGTAGACCGCCCCAGGACGGGGCTCTACGTAACGAGGTTCAGGCCGTATTTCTGTCCCAGCCGCTCGAAGTCGCGCCGCGTGAACAGCTTGACCTTGATGTCGGGGTAGCGTTCGCGGAACTTCCGGATCTTGCGGTTCTTCCGCGTCACGAGCGACTGCTTCATCACCGTGACCTCGAGGTAGAGATCGAGCTCGGGGAGGAAGAAGTCGGGCGTGAAGGCCTCGACGACGCGGCCGTCGGCGTCCGTCTCGAGCGGAAACGAGGTCGGCTCGTACTCCCAGGCGATGCCGTAGTAGTCGAGGAGGCGCGCGCATTCCACCTCGGCCTCGTTGGCGAAGACGGTCCCGGAATATTCCTGGAAATCGCCGCTTTCTGGGCGCATCCTCTTGAAAAGGTAGCAACGACCCCGGACGACCCTCGCCTAAGATTGGACTATCGCCGTCCGAAAGGAGCACGACGCTGTTCCGGATCGCCCACTTCTCCGACCTCCACTGCGGCTCGCCGTACTTCGTGCCGAACCTGGCCGACCGCGCGATCATGGAGATCAACGAGCTCGAGCCGGACATCGTCGTCTGCTCCGGCGACCTGACGACCTTCGGGTTCCAGCAGGAGTACGCGGAGGCGAAGACCTACCTCGAGCGGCTCGAGTGCGAGCACGTGATCGTCGTCCCGGGGAACCACGACTCCCGGAACGTCGGCTACATCCATTTCGAGGAGCTCTTCGGCGAGCGCCGGCGGGCGGTGCACGTGAACGGCGTCTCCGTCGTCGCCGTGGACTCCTCCGAGCCCGACCTCGACCACGGCGTCATCGGCCGGGGCCGCTACCAGTGGATCGAGGAGCAGTTCGCCGAGCCGGCGGACTTCCGGATCTTCGTCCTCCACCACCACCTGCTGCCGGTCCCGGGCACCGGCCGCGAGCGGAACGTCGTCTACGACGCGGGTGACGCGCTCGAGGTGCTCCAGCACGTCGGCGTCAACCTCGTCCTCTCCGGGCACAAGCACGTGCCGTATGCCTGGCGGCTCGAGAACCTCTTCGTCGTGAACGCCGGCACCGTTTCCTCCCTGCGCCTGAGGGGCAAGACGAGGCCGTGCTACAACCTGATCGAGATCGAGGACAAGCACGTCGACATCTGGCGCAAGTACCCGTTCCACGGGCAGGAGCGCATCATCCAGTTCTCGACCGAGACCCTCGAGTTCGAGAAGTACACGGCCCGGATCGAGACCGAGCTGACGGGGCGGCAGTGAGAACCCGTTTCGAAACGACGCCACCCCAGCGGCGCAGGGCTTCGTTTTGACACGGGTTCCCACAGCGCTGGCGCTGGTCGACGGCGAGCACTACCCGGACGTGGTCGTCGCGACCCTCGGGGAGCTCCCCTACGAGGTCGTCGGTGCCGTCCTGCTCGGCGGGACGGAGAAGCTTCGCGGGGCGCCCGACTACGGCGTGCCGCTCTGGCATTCGCTCGGCGACGCGCTCGCGGCGGTCGAGGCGGACCTGGTCGTCGACCTCTCGGACGAGCCCGTCGTCGGCCCGCGCCGGCGCTTCAGGCTCGCGTCGCAGACCCTCGCGCAGGGCCTGCCGTACATCGGCGCCGACTTCCGGCTCGACCCCGTCGGCTTCGCCGAGCTCTCCCATCCGGCGCTCGCCGTGATCGGGACGGGCAAGCGCGTCGGGAAGACGGCGGTCGCGGGCCACGTCGCCCGGCTCCTCGCCGGCTCGCGCGAGGTCGTCGTCGTGGCGATGGGCCGCGGCGGCCCGCCGGAGCCGGTCGTCATGCAGCCGTCCCCGACCGTCGCCGACCTGCTCGCGCTCTCCCGCTCAGGCGTGCATGCGGCCTCCGACTACCTCGAGGACGCGGCTCTCGCGGGCGTCGTCACGGTCGGCGCGCGCCGCTGCGGCGGCGGGCTCGCCGGCGAGCCGTTCGTCTCCAACGTCGAGGAGGCCGCGCGCGTGGCCGCGTCGCTCGGGCCCGACCTGATCCTGCTCGAGGCGAGCGGCGCCGCCGTGCCGCCCGTCGAGGCCGGGGCGAGGATCCTCGTCGCCGGGGCTCACCAGGAGCCCGAGACCGTCACCGGCTACCTGGGCGCCTACCGCCTCCTGCTCAGCGACCTCGTCGTCCTGACGATGTGCGAGGAGCCGCTCGCGACGCCGGCCCAGGTCGATGCCCTGCGCGACGCCATCGCCGACGTCGACCCGGCCCTGCCGGTGGTGGCGACGGTCATGCGGCCGCGGCCGGCCGAGCCGGTCAGAGGGAAGCGCGTGGCCTTCTTCTCCACGGCTCCGGCGGCCATCCACGAGCGGCTGCGCACCCACCTCGAGGACGCGCACGGCGCCGAGGTGGTCCTCGTCTCCGGGAGCCTCGCCGACCGGACGGCGCTGCTTGCCGGCCTCGACTCGCCGGCGGCGGCGCGAGCCGAGGTCTACCTGACGGAGATCAAGGCCGCCGCCGTCGACGTCGTCGCCGAGGCCGCGGAGACCCGCGGCATCCCCGTCGTGTTCGCCGACAACGAGGTGCTCCCGCTTCCCGGCGAGGCCGGCCTGGACGAGGCCGTGGCTGCGCTCGCGGACTCCGTCATCGCGGCGGGAGCGGCGGCGTGAACACCGACCGGCGGCCGCCTGAGGCGCTCGTCTCCGAGGAGGTCAGGCTCCCGTACTCGAAGGGGCTCATGGCCAAGACGCTCATGGGGACGGGCATCCGGCCGGAGCGCGCCTACGAGCTGGCGCGCCTGATCGAGGGAGAGCTCGTGCGCACGCATGAGGACGAGGGCGTCGCCGCCGAGCGGCTGTACGACGTCGCCGCCTTCGTCCTGGCCGACCACGAGGGCGAGGACGCCGTCCTCCACCTCCGCCGGCTGCAGGCGCTGCGCGAGCTCGACCTGCCGATCGTGATCCTCGTCGGCGGCGCGACCGGCACGGGCAAGTCCACGCTCGCCACGGAGATCGCGCACCGGCTCGGCATCACGAGGGTGACGTCCACGGACACGGTGCGCCAGACGATGAGGGCCTTCTTCTCGCAGAAGTTCATGCCGTCCATCCACTACTCGAGCTTCGAGGCCGGCCCGGCGGTGCGCATCCACGAGGGCGAGGAGGCCGACGCGGCGCTGCTCGGCTTCAAGGAGCAGACGCGCAACGTGCTCGTCGGCGTCAAGGCCGTGATCTCGCGCGCGCTCGAGGAGGGCTACTCGCTCGCCGTCGAGGGCGTCCACCTCGTGCCGGGGGCGCTTCCGCGCGCCTACGACGGCGCGGTCGTCGTCCAGTGCATGCTGGCCATCGCGGACGAGGACGAGCACGCGCGCCACTTCTGGATCCGCGAGGCCGGCTCCCAGGGCGTGCGCCCGATGCAGAAGTACCTGCGCGCGCTCCCGGAGATCCGGCAGATCCAGGACTACCTCGTCGAGCGGGCGGAGAAGGCCGGTGTGCCGGTGATCGAGAACACGCGGATGGAGGCGGCGGTCAACGGGGTCATCCAGCTGGTGCTCGCCGAGGTCGAGCGCGCGCAGGACCAGGCGCGCGTGTGAGCCGCGAGGGCTGTAGCTGCGAGGCGTACGCGGCCGTCACCGAGCGGGCGGCCCTCGCCGGGGCGCGCTGGCTCGGGCGCGGCGACGTCAAGGGCGCGGAGGAGTCGGCTGCGACGGCCATGCGCGAGGGACTGGACGCGCTCGACATCACGGGCCGCGTCGTCGTCGGCGGCGACGAGGAGGCCGACGCCCTCACCATCGGCGCGACCGTCGGGAGCGACGGGGCGGAGGTCGACCTGGCCGTCGACCCGCTCGAGGGCCGGGCGGTCGTCGCGCGCGGCGACTACGGGGCGATGTCCATGATCGCGGTCGGGGAGTCGGGCTCGTTTCCGCGGCTGCCGCAGATGTACATGCGCAAGATGGCCGTCGGCCCGGTCGCCCGCGGCTCCATCGACCTGGGAAAGCCGGTCTCGGAGAACGTCGCCGCGATCGCGGACGCGTACGGCCGGCGCCCGGGCGACATCACGGCGATCGTCCTCGACCGGCCCCGCCACCACGACCTGATCGAGGAGATCCGCGCCGCCGGCGCCCGCATCAAGCTGATCCAGGACGGCGACGTCACCGCCTCGATCACGGCGGCGGTGCGCGGGACGAACGACCACCTCGCGGTCGGCATCGGCGGCGCCCGCCAGGCCGTCCTCTCCGCCGCCGCCCTCCGCTGCCTCGGCGGCGAGCTCCAGGCCCAGTTCTGGCCGACCTCCCGCAGCGAGATCGAGCAGGCGCAGGAGTACGGGATCGACGACCTCTACAAGGTCTACGAGACCGACGAGCTCGCCCCCGGCGAGGTCGTCGTCGCCGCGACGGGAGTCACGAACGGCGACCTGCTCCGCGGCGTCCGCTTCCTCACCGACAGCGCGCGCACCCACTCGATCGTCATGTGCACGCGCCACAACTGGGTGCGCTTCGTCGACGGCATCCACTTCTTCGCCCGCGACCGGCGCGAAGAGGTGCGCCTCCTCGGCTAGTGTTGGGGCATGCCGACGCGTGAAGACGTCTTCGAGGCGCTCAGGGTCGTCGAGGACCCGGAGCTGGGAATGGACATCGTCGAGCTCGGCCTCCTCTACGACGCCGAGATCGAGGGGCCGAAGGTACACGTCACCTACAGCCTCACCTCGATGGGCTGCCCGGTCGGGCCGCTGATCGAGCAGCAGATCCAGGAGGTCGTGGCGAGCCTGGACGGGGTCGAGGACGTCGAGACCGAGCTCACCTGGGAGCCGCCGTGGAGCCCGGAGCGGATGTCCGACGACGCCAAGTTCATCCTCGGCTTCGGCTAACTGGCCTTTCGGCGGGTGCGCGCGGGCGAATCCTGCGCACACTCTTAGCCATGGGGGAACGGGCGGAGACCAGGCGGTCGAGCCTCGCCGAGGCGACGCGGGTGCGCCGCTGGCGCCGGTCGCAGCTCCTCGCGCTCGGCTTCAGCGCGAGCGCCGCGTCCGAGCTGACGAAGGCGCCGGTCGACCTCGGCGAGGTGCGCAGGCTCGTCGCCTCCGGCTGCCCGCACGAGACCGCGCGCCGGATCCTGCTGTAGCCCGGCCTCCCGGCTACTCGGGGATCCGGAGGACGACCTTGCCGAGCTGGTGGCCGGCTTCGAGGTGCTCGTGCGCGGCGGCGGCCTCCGCCAGCGGGAAGACGCGGTCGACGACCGGCTTCGCGCGCCCGGTCGCCACGAGGTCGTAGACGGCACGGAAGTCCTCCTGCGTGCCCATCGTCGAGCCGAGGACGGTGAGCTGCTTCCACCAGATCCGGTGGAGGTTGGCGGGCGGGTTCGGCCCGCTCGTCGCACCGCAGACCGCGACCCGCCCGTGCGTCGCCGCGACCTGGAGCGACGTCTTCCAGGTGGCCTCGCCGACGTGCTCGACGACGACGTCGGCGCCGTGGCCGTCCGTTGCCTCCCGCACCGCCGCGACGACGTCGCCGGTCGCGTGGTTGACGGTCGCCTCCGCGCCGAGCTCGCGCGCCCGGGCGAGCTTCTCGTCGCTCGACGAGGTGACGATCACCCGGGCGCCGAGCGCTTTCGCGACCTGGAGCGAGGCCGTGGCGACTCCGCCGCCGATTCCCCAGACGAAGACCCACTCGCCCTCGCGTAGGCCGGCCCGCGTCACGAGCATCCGGTAGGCGGTCTCGAACACGAGAGGAAAGGCCGCGGCCTCCTCGAACGAGAGCGCGTCCGGCAGCGGGTAGACGTAGTCCGCCGGGAGGGCGATCAGCTCCGCATGCGTTCCGTCCATGTGCTCGCCCACGATCCGGGCTCCCTCGTCGAGGCCGGGGTTGAGCACGACCTCGTCGCCCTCGGCGAAGCGGTCGACGCCCTCGCCGAGCGCGACGACGACGCCGGCCCCGTCGGCGCCCAGGATCCGCGGCTTCGGCGCGGACGGGAGGCCGCGGCGGAGCCAGATGTCCAGGTGGTTGAGCGAGGCGGCCCTGAGGCCGATGAGCACCTCGCCGGGGCCGGGCTCCGGGGCGGGCGCGTCCTCGTAGCGCAGGACCTCGGGCCCGCCGTCCTCGTGGATGCGGATGGCCTTCACCGCGCGATCGTAACCGGAGACGAGTTCCGAGGGTGCTACCTTGCGGGCGAGATGACGAGCGACGAGCTCGCCCGGCTCGGGGAGGAGCTCGGGCTCGACGTCGTCGGGGCCGCGGCCGCCCGGCCGTACGCCGAGACCGAGCAGGCGATCCACGACCGCCGCGCCCGCGGTCTCTTCGCCGACATGCGCTTCACGATGGCGCAGCCGGAGGTGTCCTGCCACCCGGAGGCGCTGTTTGCCGGCGCGCGCACGGTCGTCTCCGCCGCGCTCTGCTACTACGCGGACGGTCCGGAGCCGCGGGCGGGGGAGGGGAGGCTGCCGCGCTACACGTGGGCCGACCACTACGCGGTGCTCCGGGAGAAGCTCACCGTGCTCGGCGGGCGGCTGGGCGGGCGCCACCGCGTCCTCGTCGACGAGAACCAGCACGTCGACCGCGAGGGCGCCGCCCGGGCCGGCCTCGGCTTCTACGGGAAGAACACGATGCTCATCACCCGCCGCCACGGCTCCTGGGTCGTGCTCGGGACGCTCGTCACCGAGGTCGAGATCGAGCCGAGCCCGACGCTCGAGCTCGACTGCGGCTCCTGCACGCTCTGCATCGAGGCGTGTCCGACGGGCGCGCTCGACGAGCCGGGCGTGGTCGACTCGACGAAGTGCCTCTCCTACTGGACGCAGGCCTCCGAGCCCGTGCCCGAGCGCTACCGGCGGGAGCTCGGCGACCAGGTCTACGGCTGCGACATCTGCCAGGACGTCTGCCCGTGGAACCGCGGCGTCGAGAAGCGGCGAGCCGGAGACCCCGTGCCGGATGGCGCCGAGCCGGTCGTCTCGCTCCTCGACTGGCTCTCGGCCCCGGACGAGGAGCTGCGCGTGCGGTACGACCGCCTCTACTTCCCGCGCAACGACCCGCGCTACCTGCGGCGAAACGCCCTTGTCGCGGCGGGCAACTCGGCCGATAGAAGCCTGGTGGACGCCGTGCGCCCGTATGCCGAGGGCGACGACCCGCTGCTCCGCGAGCACGCCGAGTGGGCGCTCGCCCGACTCGAAGGCGACGGCGGGTGAGCTCCGAGCTCGAGCGTCTCCGCCGCACGGAGATCTGGATCGCGTGGGTGCGGGTCTTCGCCGTGCCGTTCGCGGCGTTCGAGGTCGCCGTCGTCGGGGACGAGCACCCGCCCGGCTACGAGCGCTGGGGGTGGGCGACGGCCGCCGCGCTCACGCTCGGGGCGTTCGCGTTCTTCTGGCTCGCGCACCGCGACCTCGACCGCAAGGGGCTGGGCCGAATCGGGTTCCTGGCGCTCGCCTTCGACACGGCGATCGTCTACGCGTTCGTCTTCGTCTACACCTTCGAGCCGAGCACGCCCGCCTGGGGGATCCTCTACATCCCGGTGATCGAGGGCGCCTTGCGCTACGGCGTGAAGGGAGGCGCGCTCGTCCCCGTCGTCGTGCTCCCGCTCGTCTTCCTCGCCGAGTGGTGGCGCGCGGAGGAGTTCGGCCCGCCGCCGTTCGACTTCGACCACGTCACGCTCCCGTTCGGCCTGCAGATCCTGATCGGCCTGGTCGTCGGCTGGCTCGTCGACCGCCTCCGCGCCGAGACCGCCGTCGCCGAGGCGCGCGCGGCGGAGGCGGAGGACCTCCGCGACCGGCTCGGTCACCGCGCCGACGTGCTCGAGGCGGTGAACCGGGCGGCGCGCGCGCTCGGCTCCTCGCTCGACCAGGAGCAGGCCTTCGCCGCCTTCCGTGACGAGCTCGCGAGCATGGTCGCCTACGACCGGCTCCGCATCGACCTCGCCGGCGAGGCGGGGCCGGTGTTCGCCTCGTGCGGGGGCTCGCCGGGCCGGGAGGGCGCGGAGGAGGTCGTGGCGCCGCTCGGCCTCGCCGACCGCACCCTCGGGACGCTGACCGTCGCGCGCGACGAGGGCCCGCCGTTCACGTCGGAGGAAGTGGAGATGGTCACCCTCCTCGCGAGCCAGGTCGCCGTCGCGGTGGAGAACATCCGCGTGTACGAGGCAGAGCGGAGCGCCGCCGAGGAGCTCCGGCGCCTCTCGGCGCTGCGGGCCGACTTCGTCTCCATGGTCTCGCACGAGCTGCGCGCGCCGATGGCCTCGGTGATCGGCTGCGCGCAGACCCTGAACCGGCGCTGGCGCGAGCTCACGCAGGAGCAGCGCGAGTCGTTCCTCGCCCTGATCGAGAGCGAGACGTCGCGGCTCTCCGATCTCGTCGGCGACGTTCTCGACACGTCGCGCATCGAGGCGGGGACGTTCCCGTACGCCTTCGACAGGGTGGACGTCGAGGAGCTCGTCCGCGAGACCGCCGCGGTCGTCTCCCTCGGGCAGGACGAGGTGCGGGTGACGACGCGGGTCCCGCCGGCGCTGCCCCCGGTGCAGGGCGACCGCGAGCGGCTCCGCCAGCTCCTCTGGAACCTGCTCGCGAACGCCGTCAAGTACACCGTCGACGGCGACGAGGTCGAGGTGGCGGCGGCCTCAGAGGACGGCATCGTCGCCGTCAGCGTCCGCGACCACGGCCCCGGGATCCCGGCGGAGGCGCACCGGCTGATCTTCGAGAAGTTCGGGCGCGTCAGCCAGGACGGCCACTCCAAGCCCGGCGCCGGCCTCGGCCTCTACATCGCCAGGTCGATCGCGGAAGCCCACGGCGGCTCGCTCGACGTCGAGTCGGAGACGGGCGCCGGCGCCACGTTCACCGTGCGGCTCCCGCTCGCCGGCGCCTGACCGGCGCCGGCGAACCCCTGGGGTCAGATCTTGCATTCGAGCACCGAACGCGTGATGCGTGGTTGCAAGATCTGACCCCGAGCCGCCGTCCAGTCCCCATGCGGTCCGCCGTGCACGCTTGGCGGGCGATGCGGAGGCCCGTGGAGTCAGAGTTTCCCGGCGGGGTCAGATCTTGCATTCGAGCACTGCACGCGAGATGCGTCGATACAAGATCTGACCCCGGGGCGTGGCTCTACGGGATACGTGGCTCTTAGCGACGGTTTGGCGGACTCACAGGGTCTTCTCAGGCGCGGCTGGTTGGATGGGGCCGGCGACGACGAACACCCGCGGCAAGCCAGGAGGTGTCTCCGATGCCGATGCGCGGCGGCGCCGGTTTGCCCGGGGCCTACGGGGAGTGGGGTGCGACGCCGGCCTGACGGCCGGCGCGATCCAGAAGCGGTGCAAGGGACGCGAGGCCCGCGACCAGCGCGAGGCCGACGCCGAGCCAGGCGGCCCAGAGGCCCGAGTGGACGGCGACGCTCGCCGGCGGCTCCTCGACGGTCGCCCTGCCGCCGACGAGCTCGAGCACGGCGGCCACGGCGAGGCCGAGGCCGAGGAGCGGCGCCGCGAAGGTCTCCCAGCGCGGCCGCGCGACCAGGATCCCCGCCAGCAGCGCGGCGAAGAGACCCGCCGCGATGCCCCAACCACCCCAGCCGCTCGAGGTCACGCTCACCGAGACGGCCCCGCCGATCTCGACCGAGACCTCGTGCCAGGGGAAGAAGAGGACGACGAGAAACGCGAGTGCTGCACCCGCCCCGACCCTGCGTGCAACGGGATGCGGATCCATGGCGACTCCTTTCGCCGAATCGTCGCCGCCGGGCCGGCTAGAGGCATCCGCACGCGCGCGGAGCGTGCCTGCGGAGAACGACGCGCCCGTCAGCGCGCCCGCGCGGGCCGCTTCCCGAGCGCGGCCTTGAGCTTTTTCGCCCGTGCCGCCACCTCGGCGCGCAGGTCCTCGGGCTCCAGCACCTCGGCGTGGCCGCGATGGGAGAGGATCTCGCCGGCGAACCAGTCGGTGCCGCCGACGCCGACCTCCTCCAGCGCGTACCCGCGCGCCAGGGGAAGTGCGCCGCGCTCGATGCGCCAACGGGCCACCTCGGGATCGAACAGGACGCGGGCCACGCGGACGTCCCGCAGCTTGCGCGGCTCGAGGCCGGGGCGCGGCTCGAAGGTCTCGTCCAGGAGGGTGGCGCGGCGCATGCGGTCGAGGCGGAAGCTCCGCTGCGCGTCGCGCGTGCGGTCCCAGGAGTGGACGTACCACCAGGGCAGCTCGCGCTCGAGGGCGTGCGGCTCGATCACGCGGACGCTCGTCTCCTCGCCGACGGCGACGTACTCGATCTCGACGAGGCGCTGCTCGCGGATCGCCTGCGAGAGCGTGCGGATCAGGCCCTCCTCCTCGGAGCCCGCCTCGTCGGCCTCGACGGGCTCGGGCAGCGCGAACTCGCCGAACGTCTCCTCGAGCTTGCGGCGGACGCGCTCGAGCGGCGTCTGCGCCTCCGCGGCGATCATCGGGCCGACGAACTCGAGGGCGAGCCTGATCGCGCGCGCCTCGAGCGGCGTCAGCCGCGGCGGCCGCCGGAAGGCGTCGCCGAAGAGCTCCTTGTCGACGCGGACCTCGTCGCCGTCGAGCGAGGCGTACACCGCGTAGCAGCCGCCGCCGAAGTTGACGAGGTTGAGGAGCTGCAGGTGGTCGTCGAGCTGGTCGTACGGGATGTGAAAGCGGTCGACGAGCTCCTGCGCGGGAATGGTCGCCCGGGTCTCGTCGCCGCAGCGCGCCAGCAGGTGCGCGAGGAGCGCCTGGAGGACGCCGAAGCGCTCCGGCGCGAGCGGGCCCGCGGGCCGCTCCAGCTGCTCGGCCGCCGGCAAGGCCTTCGTGCGGGGCGGCTTCGTCGGCTCCCCGGTGTGCCGCTCCAGCACGCGCTCGAGGCCGGCGGCGACCTCCTCGATCAGCTCGGGCGGTGAGAGCGGGCGCGCCCGCCCCTCCTGCCGGAGCACCCAGCCGGCGAGCAGGTCGAGGCGTGAATAGGGGGTCGTGAAGACGCCGTCGGCGACCTCGCCGCGCTCGACCATGCGCTCGACCCACCAGGCGGTGTCGTGGTCGAGCTCGATCTCGGCCCCGCCCTTGGCCTCGCCGTACTGCCAGGGCTGGCGGCCGCGGAAGTCCGAGGGGTCGTACTCCGGCATGCGGAAGTCGCGCTCGCGGCGGGTGGCGAAGCGGATGTCGCCGACGATGCGCGAGACGCGGAAGGTGCGCTCGTCGTCCTCGTCGAGGTCCCGTCCGATCAGGTACCACGATCCGGCTTCGGGCAGCAGCGCGTACGGGTTGACCGTCCGCTCGCGGGTGCGGTCGCGCGAGATCGACCAGTAGGTGAAGCGGACGGTGCGCTGCTTGGAGATCGCGCCCTCGAGCTTCGTCAGCCTCCCCGACATCTCGTCCGAGTAGTCGGGGTCGCGCACCTCGACGCGCAGCGCGCTCTCGGGCGCGGCCTCGAGCTGCGTCGGCCGCCCGAGCGCGAGGTTCTGAAGTGCGAGGCGCAGCGGCTCGGCGTAGGCGAACTGGCCGTCGAGGAGGTGCAGCGCGATCTGGAGCGCAGCAAGCTCCTCGTCGTCGAGGTCGAGCTTCGGCAGGAAGTACTGCTCGGCGCGGAGTGTGTACAGCTCCTCGCCGGTGAACTCGTCGCGCTGCGAGTGGAGCGGGACGCCGAGCGCGACGAGCTCCGAGCGGTCCGAGTAGAAGCGGCGCGCGAAGGCCTCGTCCGACATCTCCGAGTACCCCTCGACGACCGACTTGATCTCGCGGGCGGTCAGCGGCCGCCGCTCCGCCATGAGGAAGGCGACGAGCGAGAGCTGCCGGATCAGCTTGTCGGTGTCGTGCGACACGGCTCCTATTCTGTCACCGGCGTGAACATCGTCGCGCATCTCGACCTGGACGCCTTCTTCGCGACCGTGGAGGAGCTCGAGCATCCGGAGCTCGCGTCGCAGCCCCTCGTCGTCGGCGGAGACCCCCGCGGGCGGGGCGTCGTGGCCACCGCGAACTACGTCGCGCGGTCGTACGGCATCCGCTCGGCGATGAGCTGCGCCGAGGCGCTGCGGCGCTGTCCGCACGCGGTCTTCGTCACGCCGCGCCACCGGACCTACCGCGAGTACTCGCGGGCGGTCTGGGCGGCGATCCGGGAGGTCGTCCCGCGCGCGGAGCGCACCGGGCTCGACGAGGGCTACCTCGACGTCGGCGAGGTCGCGCCCGACTACCGGCGCGCCCGCGTGGTGGCCGAGGCCGTGCAGGCGGCGGTGCGGGGCGCGACGGGCCTCTCCTGCTCCCTCGGCGTGGCGAGCTGCAAGGTCGTCGCCAAGGTGGCGAGCGACCGGAGAAAGCCGGGCGGGATCACGGTCGTGCCGGCCGGGCGCGAGGCCGCCTTCCTGGCGCCGTTCCCGGTGCGGAACCTGCCGGGCGTCGGGCCGAAGGCGGAGGAGCGGCTGGCGGCCGCCGGCGTCGAGCTCATCGGCCAGCTGGCCGCGCTCACCGACGCGGAGCTGGGGCGCGTTCTCCCCGGCAAGGTCGGCCGCCTGCTCCGCGACCGCGCTCAGGGGATCGATCCGCGCCCACTCGAGGAGCCGGTGGCGAACATCTCGATCGGGCACGAGGAGACCTTTCCGCGCGACGTCTCCGACCGCGAGCAGCTGCACGGTGAGCTCCGCCGCATGGCGCTCCGCGTCGCCGCGCACCTGGCGGAGTCGGGCCAGGTCGCCCGCACGGTGACGACGAAGCTCCGCTACCCGGACTTCTCCATCCGCAGCCGCTCGACGACGCTGGCGGCCGGCCTGGCCGACGGCGAGCGGATCGGCCAGCTGGCGTGCGATCTCCTCGACCGCGCCCTCGCCGACCGTCCGGGCGCTCTGAGGCTCGTCGGCGTGACCGTCTCGAAGATCGAGGACTTCGAGCAGCTGGCGCTCGCCTAGAGTCAGTCCATGCGATGCGCCTTCGTGGCGACGTGTCTTCTCCTGGGGCTGGCGGCCTGCGGCTCCGGCGAGTCTGACGCGCCGGCGGACGCCGAGCGGCAGGAGGTCCTCGACGTGGCGGCGGGCACGTACCGAGGAATCCAGCTCGGGTCGGGGCCCGACGAGCTGCGCCGCAAGCTTGGACCGCCCGAGCCGGCCGGCGAGGATGAGGTCGAGGGCTTGTCGGAGCACGGCCCCACCTCGATCGACTACGAGGATCGTCCCTGCCCGTCGCCCTACCTCCGCTACGAGCACGTCGCATTCGGGTTCAACTGCGATGCACTCCGCTGGATCGAGGCGACGGAGTCGGGAGTGGCGACGCTGGAAAACGTGGCCGTCGGCGACCCGCTCGATGCTGTGGAGGCGGCCTACCCGGAGGCCTACTGCGGGACGGCCGGCGGCGGTGAGTACGAGGAGTATCCCGCGTGTTCACTAAGGGCCGCGCCGGGCCGCTTTGCGTGGTTCGGCGGCGATCCGATCACCGTCATCGCGATCGCGCTGGTACCGCTCGAGGGCGTCTACCGCGAGGAGCCGTTCACCGGCGAGGTCTTCGAGCTGGACGCCGGCGAGTTCGTCACCTACCCGCCGGGCAGGGCCGAGCCGGGAGACAAGATCGTCTGCCGGATCGACGCGAAGGAGATCGAGACCTTCGTCCCGCCGCCGAACACGGGAGTCTCCACGGACCCGATGTACGTGTCGACGAAGCCCGACGGCAGCGTGCGGGCCGAGTGCGGCGGCGTCCACGCCGAGACGGCGCCGCCCGGCAGCTGGTAGCTCAGAGCAGGGAGTCCAGCCCGCGCGTCAGGCCGACGCGTCCTCCGACGGAGCGGATCGCCAGCAGCGTTCCGGCGACGTACGGCGCCGGGGTCTCGCCGGCGTCGTGGCGCAGAGTCAGCCGCTCGCCCTCCGCGGCGAACACGACCTCCGTCGAGACGACGAAGCTGGGGAGGCGCACCGAGTGGATCTGGCTGCCGGCGACCGTCGCCCCGCGCGCCTCGACCGGGCCGTGCAGCTCGTCCAGCGGCCGGCCGACGGTCGGCCCCCCGGTCTCGCCGAGGCGCTCGGCCAGCTCCCGCGAGGTGCCGCTCGGCACGTCGGGCTTGCCCGCGCTCGCGTAGTCGACGATCTCCCAGGCGCGAACGTGCGAGGCGATCCCGGCCGCGCTCCGGAGGAGAAGCGCGGCGAGCAGCGAGAAGTTGCCGGCCGCGATGACGCCGACGCCGGCCGCGCGTGCCCGCGCGTCGATCTCCTCGAAGTCCTCCGCCGTGAGCCCGCTCGAGCCGACGACGACCGCGGTCTTCCGGGCGAGGGCGGCCAGGACGTTCTCCTTGACCGCGGCCGCGTCCGTGTAGTCGACCACAACGTCGGCGTCGGCCCGCTCCAGCGCCTCCCAGACGGATCCGAAGACCGGCGCGCCGGTCTCGAAGGTCGTGCCCGCCGCGGAGCGGGAGACGCCGGAGACGAGCTCCAGGTCGTCGGCCCCGGCGATCGCCCGGGCGATCGGCCCGCCGGTCCACCCGGTGATCCCGGCGACGCAGACGCGGATCATCCGCGGCAGCCTAGCGCGACAGGGGTGTCCCGTATGGCCACGTCCGGGGTCTGACCCCGGGCATGGCTTCGCGGAACCTGTCCCTGCCGGCCCGTCCCCGTGGAGAGGCCGCCCGACCCGTGCCTCCCGGCGCTTCGGGACACGGCCGGGGCCTGTCCCCGGGCGTGGCCGCCGCAGACGTGGCCAGATGGCCCGAACCGTGGACGGCGGGAGCCGTCGTTATGCGGCGGCCGGGCGCGCTTCGAGGTGCTGGTGCGAGGGGCAGTACTCGCGCTCGGGGAGCGGCGTGCGCTGGCACGGCTTCCCCTTGCGCGTCGTCGCCTGGCAGCGGGCGATGCCGCCGTCGAACGCGCCGGCCTCGATCTGCGCCTCGATGTACTCGACGGCTGCGCCGATCCCCTCGGTCACCGCCCAGGCCACCTGTGCCTGGTACGTGATGGGGAAGTAGCGGCGGATGTCCTGGAAGAGCGTGCGGTCGGGATGCGCGAAGTAGCGAGGATCCTTGGCGAGCCGCTCGACGCACTCCTCACACGCCGCCAGGACCTCGCGGCGGTACTCGAGCTGCTTCTCGGGCTCAGCCCAGGGATCGATGAGATCCTTGATCGAGCGGTAGATCGCCCGCGAGTATTGATACATACGGGTGAGAATCCTCTCTGGTGCTTGCTCGCTCACACGGTATCCCTTGGCGTCGAGAAGTACCTGCAAAACCGCATTAACATCAGGTTAAGGAGCGCCCCCGAACCACTCCGGCGCGCAGTCTAACACGCTTCGTCGCCGTGTTACAAAGTCGCGGCTGAGACGACCGTTACAAGGTCAGTCGGCGACGCGGCGGACGTACGCGGTGGGGAAGCCCTTGCTACGCGCGTTCGGCAGGGCGTTCTCCGCCTGGCTCTCCGTCGTGTAGACGCCGGTGAAGGTGACGTAGTACCCGGGGTTGAGGCTGGAGTAGTCGGACGAGTCGAGGATGCCGACCTGCGGCAGCCCGGCGTCGATGGCCTCCTGCCCCGCGGCCTCGGCCGGGCCGCGGCCCTGCGAGAGCGGCGTCGACTTGAGGACGACCGTGTAGCCGTCGGTGCCGTCCGGCCAGGAGATGATCGTGCTCGAGGTCGTCGTCGTCGGCCCCGTGGTCGTGGTCGTGGTGGTGGTGCCCGTCGTCGGCGGGACCGTGGTCGTGGGCGGCGGGATCGTGATCGTCGACTCGCCGGTGAAGGTGTCGAGCGTGACCGGCGGCGTCGTGGGCGGGAGCGTCGTCGTCGCGAGGCTCGAGGCGCCGGCCGGGGCGCCCTCCTCGTCCTCGGTCGCCGCCAGCGCGACGATCGCGCCGGCCGCGAGCGCGACCAAGAGGAGCGCGCCCAGGGCGATCCACAGCCAGACGGGCGACTCGCGCGACCAGACGATCGTCCGCGTGTAGCGCTGGCCCCGCGGGAGCGGCACCAGGCGCAGCCCGCACTCGAGGCAGTACTCCTGGAGCGGGTCGTGGGGCGCGCCGCAGCGCGGGCAGTGGTAGTCGCCGTAGGGCGCCGCGGGCCCCTGTGCGGGGTGCGCGGGTCCGCCCGGCGGCGGCTCGGGCGGCGTGCTCACAGCCGTCCCTGGGTCTCGTCGTCGGTCGGCGAGGGGCGCACCATCGTCTCGTCCACCGGCGGGGCCGCCGCCGCGTAGTCGTCGGCCGCCGCCGGGTTCCCGCAGAACGAGCAGAAGTTGACGTCGGCCGGGAGCGGCTGGCCGCAGTGCGAGCAGGTGACGACGGGCGGCGTCGTCGGCGCGGGGCGGCCGCAGTGGCCGCAGAAGTGGACGCCGGGCACGAGTGGCGCGCCGCACTTGCAGTGCGCGACGTTGGGGAAGCTCCGCGCCGTCGTCTCCGCGACGAGGAGCGAGTCGACCTCGTGCATGCGCTGCTCGAGGGCGAGCACCTCGTGCGCGCGCGTGATCAGGAGGTCGGGGTTCCAGCGGTCGCGCCGCACCATCTCCACCGTGAGCCCGCCCACGTCCCGCATCTCGATCTCGCGCCGGTCGGTCAGCTCCCGCCGCTCGCGCTGGAGGCGGGCGGGGTCGGCCTCAGGGGGAGGCAAGGGCCCTTCGACGACCTCGACGACCTCGACGACCTCCGCGCCGGGATCGGCAGGTTGCGGCTGGCCGGAGAAGGGGTCGTTCAGACGTCCTGGCATCGCAGCAAGCAGTCGAGTCTAACGGACACCCTGGACCGCGAACCTCCCGGCGGGCGCGGTCAGCGGGCGACCACCACGAGCCGCTCCTCGGTCATCTCGCGCACCGAGTAGCGCGGCCCCTCCTTCGTGTTGCCCGAGGCCTTCACGCCGCCGTACGGCATCTGGTCGGCGCGGAACGTCGGCGCCTCGTTGACGAGGACGGCTCCGAACTCGAGCGCGGAGGCGGCCGCGAGCGCCGTCGTGACGCTCTCCGTGAAGATCCCCGCCTGCAGCCCGTACTCGGTGCCGTTGGCGAGCTCGAACGCCGCCTCGAGCGTGTCGTACGGCGTGACCGTGCAGACCGGGCCGAAGACCTCGAGGCAGGAGACCTTCATCTCCGGCGTCACGTCGCCGAGCACGGTCGGCTCGAGCAGCCCTTCGGCCGTCGTCCCTCCGCCCGCGAGGACGGTCGCGCCGGCGGCCCTCGCCTCCTCGATCCAGTCGGCGATCCGCTCTTTCGCCTCGCCGTCGATGACCGGGCCGACGTCGGTCGCGTCGTCCGCGGGGTCGCCGGCGACGAGGGCGTCCACGCGCGGCAGGAAGTCGGCGAGGAACGCGTCGTAGGCCGGCCGCGCCACGTAGATGCGCTGGATGGAGATGCAGCTCTGGCCGGCGAACGAGAAGGCGTTCGCGGCTGCCTTCGCCGCGGCGTCCGCGACGTCCGCGTCGGCCTCGACGATGAGCGGCGTCGCGTTCCCGAGCTCGAGCAGGACCTTCTTGCGCGCGGCGCGCTCGCGCAGCGCCCAGCCGACCTCGGCGGACCCGGTGAAGCTGATCAGCCTCACGCGCTCGTCCTCGACGAGGACGTCGCCGATCTCCGAGGCGCTCCCGACGAGGACGTTGAGCCAGCCCGGCGGGAGCCCGGCCTCGGCCTCGAGCTCGGCGAGCAGGAGCGCGGAGAGCGGCGTCGCGCTCGCCGGCTTCAGCACGACGGCGCATCCCGCCGCCAGCGCGGGGGCCACCTTGTGGCCGACGAGGTTGAAGGGGAAGTTGAAGGGCGAGATCGCGCCGACGACGCCGATGGGGAGCCGCGTCGTGAAGGCGACCTTTCCCAGGCCGGCCGGGCTCGCGTCCATGGGGACGACGTCCCCGGCGAGCGTTCGGGCCTCCGCCGCGGCCGCGCGGAACGTCGAGACGGCGCGGTCGGCCTCGACCCTGGCGGTCTTGATCGGCTTGCCCGCCTCGGCGCAGATCGTGCGCGCGATCTCCACCTGCCGGTCGGCGATGAGGTCGCCCGTGCGGTCGAGGATCTCCGCGCGCTGGTGCGCGGGCAGCGGGTCGGCCATCGCCCGGGCGGCCGCGTCGATCGCCCGCGTCGTCTCGGCCGCCCCGGCGCGCGCGACCCGGCCGACGATCTCCCCGGAATAGGGCGAGCGCACCTCGTGCCACGCGCCCGTCTCGACCCACTCGCCGTCGAGGAGCAGCTTGCGCTCGCGCGCAGTGACCGCCATGCCGCTATTGAAGCACGCCCGTCCGCGGCGCGTGCCGGGCGGGTGCCGGGAAGGTACGCAGCGGATCGGCGGGTTACTACGGAGCCGAGCTCGGTGCGTTCACGGCCGACTTCACGTGCGGTCCCGTGCCAAGGTCCGGCGTACGTTTTCTGCGGCCCCCTTCGGGGAGAGAGGAGTGAGGCCCTTGTTTGTTCTGCGGTCGAGGGCCCGCCACTGCGGCGTCTCCGCGCGCGCGAGCGTTCGTTCGATGCCTGCGCGAGCTCTCGTTCATTGAGTCGGGCCGGTGCCGGCCTCCGCCGGCGCCGCTCATCGAGATCGAGGGAGAGAACCATGAAGAGCAACCCCACACCCGAACCGGCTGGAATGCCGAGTCGACCGAGGACGCGCGCGGCCACGCTCGCGCTCGTCCTCGTCACCGTGCTCCTGGCCCTCGTCGTCGGCCAGGCTTCCGGCGACCCGGCCGGCGCCGTGCCGGACGCGAATGAGAAGGCAGCCAAGGTCAAGGACAAGGACAAGACGAAGGTGAAGCACCCCCAGCGGGCAGCGGCTGCGGCCCGCGCCTTCGCGGACGGCCTCACGCGGCTCACCGCCGAGACCGCCCAGATGGCGGTGCCCGGCGAGGCGCCGCACTACTTCAGCGTCCCCAACTACGCCAACACCGAGTACCCGACCGTCAGCGGCGCCGTCATCTCCGTCGGCAATCCGCTGGTCGAGCGCGGGTACGCCACCGACAACGCGGCCGAGGTGCTCGTCGTTCTCCCTGCACCGCTCCCGGATGGACTGGTGCAGAGCTTCGAGACCTGGAACCAGGCGCTGGCAGGAGGAAGCAGCGGCCCGTCCGCGGGCAGGAGCTTCCACGCGTACATCCTGCGGCCGACCGGCACGGCGAACCAGTACGACGTCGTGTTCGACAGCGGCCAGTTCACCGTGCCGGCCCTCGCCGACCCGGCGGTCAGCGAGGTGGCGTCGTTCCCCGTTCCCGACATCGCCGTCCAGGCCGGCGACCTGCTCGCGTTCCATGGGCAGGGCGTCCCCCTGGACATCGGGACCGGAACGGACACCATCAGCTACCCGGCCCCGAACGCCCCGCTCCAGGGCACCACGATCACCCTCGACAGCGCGGAGTTCCCGCTCTTCGTGCAGGCCCGCACCTACTCGTTCCGAGCGCAGGTGCTCGACCTGTCCGGGAACAACGTGACGATCAGCGGAGGCCTCCGGAAGTTCGTCGACACGCTGCCCGGCCTCGGTGAGGCTGGGGCGAACAACCTCGGCCAGTACATCCCGGTCGCGGTGCCCGACACGACGACCTACCCGGACGCCGACTACTTCGAGATCGCTGTCGTGGAGTACGAGGAGCAGATGCACTCCGACCTGGCTCCGACGAAGCTGCGCGGCTACGTGCAGCTGGAGACGCCGGTCGTCCAGGGCAAGCACATCGACCTCGGGAACGGCTACTTCGCCGTCGACGAGCCCCACTATCTCGGGCCGACGATCGCCGCCGAGAAGGACAAGCCGGTGCGGATTCTCTTCCGCAACCTGCTGCCGACCGGCGTCGCCGGCGACCTGTTCATCCCCGTCGACACGACGGTGATGGGCTCCGGGATGGGGCCCGACCTCGGCGGGATGGAGGAGCCCGACCCGCAGAACCCGATGTGCGGAGAGGTTCCCAAGCCGGCAGGCTGCTACGCGGAGAACCGTGCCACGCTGCACCTCCACGGCGGCATCACGCCGTGGATCAGCGACGGCACGCCGCACCAGTGGATCACGCCCGCCGGCGAGAACACGTCGTACCCCAAGGGCGTCAGCGTCCGCAACGTCCCCGACATGCCCGATCCGGGCCCGGGCGCGCAGACGTTCTTCTATACGAACCAGCAGAGCGCCAGGCTGATGTTCTACCACGACCATGCCTGGGGCATCACCCGTCTGAACGTCTATGCGGGCGAGGCAGCGCCGTACCTGCTGACCGACACGAAGGAGCAGGAGCTGGTGACCGCCGGGACGCTCCCCGCGGAGCAGATCCCGCTGGTCATCCAGGACAAGACCTTCGTGCCGCCGGTGGAGCAGCTGGAGCTCGAAGATCCGACCTGGGATCTCGCCAGGTGGGGCGACGAAGGCGATCTGTGGCTGCCGCACGTCTACTCACCGGCCCAGAACCCCGGAGACGCCTCGGGCATCAACCAGTTCGGCCGCTGGGCGTACGGGCCGTGGTTCTGGCCGCCCACGAATGACATCAAGCACGGGCCGGCCGACAACCCCTACTTCGACCCGAACTGCGATCCCGACCTTGGGTGGTGCGAGCCGCCGCTCATGCCGGGGACGCCGTTCAACTCGATGGGGATGGAGGCGTTCATGGACACGCCGGTCGTCAACGGGACCGCGTATCCGACCGTGACGGTCGACCCGAAGTCGTACCGGTTCCGGATCCTGAACGCCGCCAACGACCGCTTCTGGAACCTGAGCCTGTACCAGGCCGATCCCGCGGCCCCGACTGAGGTTCAGCTGAACCCGGCCGAAGTCGCGGCCGCGCTCGACGACCCGGCCGGGGTGTTCCCGACGCCGGTCGCCGGCACGGAAGGGCCGGACTGGATCCAGGTCGGTACGGAGAGCGGCTTCCTGCCGTCACCCACGGTCGTGCCGGCCCATCCGATCACCTGGGTCACGGATCCGACGGTGTTCAACGCCGGCAACGTCGACCAGCACTCGCTCCTGCTCGCACCTGCCGAGCGGGCCGACGTCGTCGTCGACTTCTCCCAGTACGCGGGCCAGACGCTGATCCTCTACAACGACGCCCCGGCGGCGTTCCCGGCGCGCGACCCGCGCTACGACTACTACACCGGCAATCCCGACCTGCGAGACACCGGCGGCGCGCCTTCGACGCTCCCCGGCTACGGGCCCAACACCCGGACCGTCATGCAGATCACCGTGGCGGACGCAGCCCCGGCTCCGGCGTTCGACCTGGCCGGCCTCCAGGCCGCGTTCGGGCACAAGACCGACGGAACCGGCGTCTTCGAGTCGTCCCAGAACCCGATCATCGTCGGGCAGGGGGCGTACAACCAGGCGTACGGCACGTCCTTCCAGACCAACGGTCCGCGCTCTGGTCTCGCACAGATCTACGACACCTCGCTCACGTTCGACACCCTCTCCGGCAACACGCTCACGGTGCCGTTCCAGCCGAAGATGATCCAGGACGAGATGGGCGAGGCCTTCGACCGCGAGTACGGGCGGATGAGCGGCTTCCTCGGCGTCGAGACGCCGAACGCCCAGGCCGGAAACCAGAACATGATCCTGTATCCCTACTCCTTCCCGCCGACCGAGATCATCGACGGCGTGGAGGTGCCGCCCGGGCTCGACGTCGAGCCGATTGCCTCGGCCGACGACGGGACCCAGATCTGGAAGGTGACGCACAACGGGGTGGACACCCATCCGATCCACTTCCACCTGTACGAGATCCAGTTGCTCAACCGAGTCGGGTGGGACGGCATCATCCGCAAGCCCGATCGGAACGAGCTGGGGTGGAAGGACACGGTCCGGATCAGTCCGCTCGAGGACACGATCGTCGCCTTGCGGCCGATCATCCCGACGACCCCGTTCGACGTGCCCAACAGCATCCGGCTCCTCAACCCGGCCCTGCCGGAGGGAGCCGTGCTGGCGAGCGCGACGCAGGCGGAGGCCACCGGCGGAGTGATCACGTCGTTCAACCCGATGGGCGAGCCGATCGACGTCTTCAACCACTACGTCAACTTCGGCTGGGAGTACGTCGTCCACTGCCACATCCTCAGCCACGAGGAGATGGACATGATGCGGACGCAGGTGGTCGCCGTGGCTCCCAAGGCCCCGGGCGGCCTGACCTGGGTCACGTCCGGGAACGGCAACACCCGCGCGAACGTGCTGAGCTGGACCGACAACTCGGCGAACGAGACGGCCTTCGTCGTCGAGCGGGGCACGAGCTCCACCGGTCCCTGGAGCGTTCTCGCCACCGTCCCGTCCGACCGCCTGACCGTCGGGCCGACGACGGGGGCGAGGACCTACAGCGACGTGATCGGGAACTCGAGGACCACGTTCTTCTACCAGGTGTACGCGATCAACACGGTCGGAGACACGTGGGACTACTCGGATCCGGCGCTGAACGGGATCCCGCCGGGCGGCGGGTTCCCGACGCTGACCCTCGACTCGAGGGGCGGCTCCTTCGCCGCGATCCAGGCTCCGGCCAACCTGACGGCATCCGCCGTCGTGAAGAACAACAAGACGGCGACGGTGAGCCTGAGCTGGACGGACAACTCGTCCACCGAGTCCGGCTTCCTGGTTCAGCGGGCCGACAACGTCACGTTCTCGGTCAACGTCGTCAACACCACCGTCGCGGCGAACGCCACGGCGCTCACCCAGAGCGTCGCGCGGGCCAAGACGTTCTACTACCGCGTCCTGGCCTTCAACGACACCCACTCGTCGGCGTGGTCGAACACGGCCACGGTGACGACGCCGTAGACGTTCCAAACGTCGTCGGGAGCGGGCGCAGCCCCGCTCCCG
>DASPGT010000125.1:0-10546 GCA_035620475.1 Gaiellaceae bacterium
ACGGAGACGAGTTCCTGTGGGGAGGCCTGCGCACGCGCCTGGAGCGGATGGGCCGGGTGCGCCCGCGCACGATCCGGCAGGCGGCCGTCGGGCAGCGGCCCGAGTGGGTGCACGCCCAGGTGCGCTTCCGCCCGGTGCAGCCGGTTCTGCGCCCGCGCGCTGCGGCGCTGGCGCCGGCGCGCCGCTGGTCGTAGCATCCGCGCGCAGAGGCAAACGACAAAGGAGACGGCATGGCCGACACCGAGACCCCCGTTCTCGACCTGCTCGGCAAGATGACTGCGGACTCGATCGAGGCGTCCAGCCTCGACGCCGAGGCGCTCGTGCTCGCGCGCATCGCCGCGCTCGTCGCGGTGGACGCGCCCCCGGCCTCGTACATGCTCAACCTGGGCGCGGCCAGCGAGCTCGGCATCGACGCGGAGCGCATCCAGGGCGTCCTCGCGGCGATCGCCCCGATCGTGGGCACCGCCCGGATCGTCGCGGCGACCGGGAACATCGTCCGCGCGCTCGGGATCGCCCTCGACCTCGCAGAGCTCGAGGCCGAGATCGAAGGCGACTCCGTCTAGATCCTCACCAGTCGACCGCAACGAGGGCGCCGTGACCGCGGTGCCCTCGTCGTGCGCCCGCTGGTCGGGCCGGGTCCGCAATCGATTCCTGACGCATGCCCGGTTGTACGATTGACCTCGCGATGAAGGGATTGAGGGCTCGGCGCCGCGACGGCCTGCTCGAGCTCGACGAGGTCGAGCGGCGGCTGAAGCCGTTCGGGCGCCGGTATCTGGGCGTTCGCGCGGTCCCGCTCGACGCGCTCGTCGGCACCGACGGCCGCGCCAGCTCGTTCACCCGCGACTTCCGCCCGCTTCACCCCTTCAGCCGCGACCGGATGCGCTCGCTCCAGGGCGCGTTCGCCGACGGCGCCTTCCCGCCGATCGTCACTGTCAAGCTCGGTGAGGCGTACTTCGTGATCGACGGGCACCACCGCGCCGCCCTCGCGCGGCGCGGAGGCGCGGAGATGATCGACGCCGACGTGACCGAGCTCATCGCGCGCGTCCCGCTTCCGGCCGGGGCGGACATGCTCGAGGTCGTCGTCCGGGAGCTCGAGCGGATCTTCCTCGAGGACAGCGGGCTCGCCGCGGCGCGCCCCGGCGTGCGCGTCTCGGTGAGCCGGCCCGCGCACTACCTCGAGCTGCTGGAGAACGTCCAGGTGCACGGCTACCACCTGATGCGGGGACGCGGACGCGTGCTCGAGAACGCGGAGATCGCGGCGGACTGGTACGACGCGATCTATACGCCGACGCTCGCCGCGATCGACCGCCTGCGCCTCGGCCGCGTCTACCGGGACGCGCCGCCCGGAGACCTGTTCCTGGTTCTGCACCGGCACCGGCGGGATGCGTTCCCCTCGACCGGCTGTCCGCATCTCGCGCAGACCGTCGTCTCGGTGATCGGCGACGGCGGGCGGCGCCGTGGCCTGCGGCTGCCGGGCCGCGGCCGCCTTCTGCGCTGAGCCCGGACGGCGTGTTGACCAGGTGAGGTTCGAAGCCGCAGAGCTCAAGGCGCGGACCGGATTCGAACCGGTGTACGAGGCTTTGCAGGCCTCTGCCTAACCACTCGGCCACCGCGCCGGCGACGAAAACATCGTATCGAGCGAACTTTTCCGACCGCACGGACTTGAGAGGATCCGACAGTTTTGCGCAGAATATGACCCACGCTCGCCGATGCGAACCTTGTCCCGGGGTTGATACCGCGTCGGTGGGCAGGAGCCCCGGCCCCCTACCGGGGCTCCACCCTTTCTGAGATCGGGTCAGGCGGGCGCCGCGGGCGTTGACGGCTGGCACGGCGCAGGCTGCCGGCGCAGGCGGGCGGCGAGCGAGCGCCGCTCCTCGCGCCGCGCCTCGCCGAGCCTCGCCGCGAGCTCGCCGGTGCGCGCCTGGCGCAGAAGGTCGCTGTGGCGGTCGCGGACGACGTCGCGATGGACTTCAGGCTGAAGCATGTGGGCCTCCTCTCACCGTCCACAGGACGGTGAGCCGGCCGGCGATCTTCCCTCCCGCCGAACATTTCGGTGGGATACTCCCGGCGTGCAGCTCGCATCGCTCCCCGACGCACAGCTCGTCGCCCGCTGCCGTGACGGCGACGAGAACGCCTGGCGCGAGCTCGTCTCCCGCTTCTCGCGCTACGTCTTCGCCATCTGCTCGCAGGCCTTCCGGCTGCGCGCGGAGGACTCCGAGGAGGTCTTCCAGGAGGTCTTCGCCCGCACCTACCAGCACCTCGGCAGGCTGCGCGACGACGAGGCGATCCGCCCGTGGATCGGCCAGCTCACGCGGCGCCTGTGCATCGACCACCTGCGCTCGAGCTCCCGCGAGGAGATCGTCGACCCCGACACGCTGCCGGGCGGGGTCGACGAGGAGATGGCGACCCTGGACGAGGCTTTCGCCGTCCACGAGGCGATGGCGGAGCTGACGGAGAACTGCCGCGAGATCCTCGACCGCTTCTTCGCCCGTGACGAGAGCTACCAGACGATCGGCGCCGCCCTCGACATTCCCTCCGGGACGATTGCCAGCCGCATCTCGCGCTGCCTCGCGAAGCTGCGGGAGATCTTCGAGGGAAGAAATCCGGCCCCCGGTGCGTCGAGTTGACGGAGACCCGATGACCGCCTACGACGAACACCGCCTCGCCGAGCTGATCAAGGCGCTGCCGCCTGCACCGCAGGCCTGGGTGGAAGCCGCCCAGGAGCTGCCGCTCGCGCGCGGGCAGCTCGACGACATCGTCGCCAGGGCAGAGGCCGACCTCGCGTTCCGCGACGCGCTGATCGCCGATCTCGAGGCGACGCTCCGGCTCGAGGGCTACGAGCCCGACGCGATCCCGCTCGACGAGCTGCGCCGGCGCCTGGAGAGCTAGGCGCCTGCAAAAGAAAGGGCCGCCTCGTGAGCGGCCCGTTTCCAGGGAGGTCCCGGCGTGTTGCGGCCTCACGTCGGGAACCAGTTCCTGTCTTCGGCAGAACGGCCGCAGACCTTTAGCCCAGATTCGGAAGGTGCGCGCGCACCCCGCTCCGGGCACGCTCGAGCTCGCCGGGATCGTCGAAGAGGAGGAAGAAGACGTTCGCCGCGACGAGCATCCCGTTCAGCTCGAACACGAGCTGCTTCGCGTCGACGCCCGCCGGGATCTGCCCCAGCTCCTGCGCGCGGACGGCCTGGCTCTCGAGCAGCCCGATCCAGTCGTGGTAGCTCGCGGCGATCCGCTCCCGCGCCGGGCCCGGCTGCGTGCTGAGCTCGGCCGCCGCCGACGCGAAGAAGCACCCTCCCGGGAAGACGCGCCGCTCGACGTGGGAGAGGAACGCGTCGCACAGGGCGATGAGGCGATCGACGCCCTCCGGGGCCTCGCATCCGGGGACGACGACCTCCTCGGCGAGGATCGCGCTCGCCGTGTCCACGGTCGCGAGCAGCAGCTCCTCCTTCGAGCGGAAGTGCGCGTAGAGGCCCGACTTGCTCATGCCGACGTGCTCGGCGAGCCGCCCGATCGAGAGCCCGTTCAGCCCCTCGACCGAGGCGAGCTCGGCCGCGGCCAGCAGGATCCTCCGCCGGCTGCGCTCGCCGTCGGCCCGGGGGCGGCGCGGTCGGGAAGTGACGGCCACATTGACAAAGTAGCACGATCGGTCGTATTCTCCTGCATTCCAGCACGACCGTTCGGTCTTTTACGAGAGGAGGCGCCATGGACGTCGCCACCTTCAAGGAGGCGAACCGCACGATGTGGGCGGCGGGCGACTACGACGCGATCGCCGAGCTGCTCTGGAGCGCCGGCGGGCGCCTGGTGGAGCGGGTCGGCGTGCGCCCCGGCGAGGACGTGCTCGACGTCGCCTGCGGCACGGGCAACGCGACCATTCCGGCGGCGCAGGCCGGCGCGAGCACGGTGGGGGTGGATCTGACGCCCGAGCTCCTCGAGCGCGGCCGGGCGCGGGCGGACGCCGCGGGGGTCGAGATCGAGTGGATCGAGGGCGACGCGGAGGAGCTTCCGTTCGCGGACGAGAGCTTCGACGTCGTCCTCTCGACCTTCGGCTGCATGTTCGCCCCGCGCCACGAGACCGCCGCGCGCGAGCTCGCTCGCGTCCTCAGGCCCGGAGGCCGGCTCGGGCTCGCCTCCTGGACGCCGGAGGGCTTCGTCGGCGACTTCTTCCGGGCGCTCGGGGCTCACCTCCCTCCACCGCCGCCGTTCGCGGCGCCGCCGATCCTCTGGGGCGACCCCGGCCACGTCCGCACCCTCTTCGCGGGCCAGGGCGTCGAGCTCGAGTTCGAGCGCGACCACGTCGAGTTCCGCTTCGACTCCGTCGCGGAGGCCGTCGAGTCCTACGAGACGAAGTTCGGCCCGGTCATCAAGGCGCGCGAGCACCTCGCGTCCGAGGGGCGCTGGGAGGCCGCCCGCGCCGACTTCGTCGCGCTCTACGCCCGCCACGCCTCGGAGAGCGGGTCGCTCTCCTTTCCGGCGGAGTACCTCGTCGCGCTCGGCCGGAAGAACTAGCGCGCCGCCCGCGTTGGGAGGCTCATGACGTCCTCCGCCCCGGCTCTGGACGCCCCGTACCGGCCGCGTCACGTGCGCTTCGTCCGCCGCGAGGAGGTGGCCGGCTGGCAGCTCAAGCTCTACGGGATCGCGCTCAACGGCAAGGAGCCCGACCCGGCCTTCGTCGAGGCGACCCGCGACCTCGCCGCCTCCATCCTCCCACGGCCCGCGGCCTCGGACGTCCGCTACGGCGTCGGGTTCGCCACGGCGCACGACGCGGCGTCGGCGTACATCGCGCTCGTCTACTGGTGGGCCAACGAGAACGAGCTCCACCAGCGCATCTTCGTCAGCCCCAAGAACGAGCCGATCGCCTTCGTCCCCGTCGAGAACCAGCCTGCCGGCTGCGTGTGGGAGCTCGAGATCGTCGACTTCGAGCGCCGCGCGTGGATCGAGGACGTGCTCGCCGGGCCGGACGGGCCCGATCTCGAGCGCTACCTGGCACGGCACGTCGACGCGGACGTCTAGCCGGAGGCCGCCCGCTCGGGGGGACGGCCGGGGTAGGATCGGCGCCCCTTGGCCACGTCGCTCGTGAAGACGGTTCCCGCCGACGCCGCGGGCAGACACCAGGGCGACGACCGGCCGGTTCGCGAGACGCGCTGGATCTGCCTCTTCGTCGCGGCGATCCTGGTAGCCGCAGTCGTCCTCCTCTGGATCGCGCCGGGACGAACCGACGAGCTGTGGGCCTGGACGATCAAGCCCTCGATGACCCCACTCTTCATGGGCTCCGCATACGCGGCGGGCGCGTACTTCTTCGCCCGGGGCTTTCGGACGACGCGCTGGCACCGGATCGCGGCGGGCTTCCCCGGCATCGCAGTCTTCGCCGCGCTGATGTTCGTCGCCACGCTGATCCACTGGGAGAAGTTCAACCACGGCGACGCACCGGCGGCCGCGGCAGCCTCGTTCTACGGCTGGACGATCGTCTACGCGATCGCGCCGCTCCTGGTGGGCGGCGCCTGGCTGCGCAATCGCGGCGCCGACCCCGGTACGCCCGAGCGCCCGGACGCCGTGGTGCCGGGCGCTCTCCGCGTCGTGGTCGCGTCCGGCGGCGCCGCCGCAGTCGCGATCGGAGCCGTCATCTTCGCGGCTCCCGACGTCGGGGTCGACCACTGGCCGTGGGCCCTGACGCCGCTGACGGCGCGGGTGGTCGCCTCGTTCGTCGTCGAGGGCGGCCTGATTGCGCTCTTCCTGGCGCGCGACGCGCGCTGGAGCGCGTGGCGCATCCTCACGCAGACCACCGTCGTCGGCGCAGGCTTCCTCCTGGTCAGCGTCGCCCGGGCCTGGAACGACTGGGAGCGCGGTGCGCTCACGTGGGTGCTCCTCCCTGCGCTCGCCGCGACGCTCCTGGGCGCGCTCGCGCTCCATGTCGCGCTGGATCGGCGCGCGCGCGCAGGCGTCTAGCGCACCGGGCGCGCGGCCAGGTACTGGGCGAACCTGCCGGCGCTCGTCTCGAGCCACGCCCTGAAGTCACGCTCGACGTCCCTCCCCCGCGGTCCGGCGAAGCGCAGCTGCGGACAGCGGTGCCCGAACGCCCGCGGGTAGCGGCGGTGGCAGCTCCGGCAGCGCTCCAGCTCGCCGACCATCAGCGCAGGCGCCGCGAGCGGACGCCGATCTTCCTTCTGACCCCTGGCCGCTCCATGTCCTCTCCTTCCGAGACTCTGAAGGCAGGACGGTCCGGGGCGCAGAGTTCTTCCCGCAGGCCGGCGCGGGGGCGGCGCCGCGAAGGCGCCGCCCCCCACGCGGGCCGCGGGCTACCCGGTCGGCTCGAGGACGACCTGGTCGCTGCCGGTCAGGGGCGGGACGTCGTCGCCCACACCCGGATCGGTGTACTCGGCGACGAAGACGCCGCTCAGGTCGTCGACGTCCGGATCGTGGCCCTGCGGCACGGTCGTCTGGATCGTGCCGACGCAGCCCATCGCGGTCGTCTGCGGGTGGCCGTGCTGGTCGTGGCCGAGGATGTAGGTCACCTCGACCCGCGAGCAGTCCACGGGCTGGTCGTCGGTCACCGTGACCTCGAAGGCCACGGCGTCGCCGAAGGCGAACGTCTGGCCGTCGACGGGCGTCACGAACTGGACGACGGGCGTCTCGTTGCCGACGATGATCTCGACGAACGTCGCGGCCGAGCGGCCGTGCTCGTCGAGCACGTTCAGCGTGGCCCGGTAGACGCCGTTCTCCGTGTACGTGAACGTCGGGTTCGGCTTGTTCGAGTCGCGCTTGCCGTCCCCGTCGAAGTCCCACTTGTACCGGAGCCGGTCGCCGTCCGGGTCGGTCGTCCCCTCGCTCGAGAACTGCACGGTGAGCGGAGTCGCCCCGGTCGTCGGGTCGGCGGAGGCCTCCGGCTGCGGCGCGTGGTTCCCGCCGGGCCCGATGTAGTCGACCCGGGCCAGCTGGGCGTCGGGGTTCTCCCTGAAGAACCCGTCGCCGTACTCGAGGACGTAGAGCGCTCCGTCCTTGCCGAACTCGAGGTCCATCGGGTTGTCGAAGACGACCGAGTCGAGCACCGGCTCGATCCCGGCGAGCTCGCCGGCCGCGTCGAGGCGGAACCCCTTCACGTAGTCGCGCGTCCACTCGTAGAAGAGCGGCACGCCGTCGTAGTACGCCGGCCACGGGCGGCCCTGGAACTTGCGGCCCTGGCCCGGGTGGACGGAGTCGAGGTCGAGGGCGGGCCCGGCCATCGGGCCGATGCCGCCGGTCTCGAGCTCGGGGAACTCCGCCGAGAGGCCGTACGAGTACCAGACGTCCGGCTGCACCACCGCCGGCAGGTCGGTCCTGCCGGTGTTGTGCGGCGACTCGTTCACCGGCGCGGCGCAGTTGAACGTGGCGCCGGAGGTGCCGGTGGCGAAGTCGTAGTCGACGTACGGCAGCTCAGCGGTCGCGCAGTAGGGCCAGCCGTAGTTGCCGGCTTCGCGCACGACCGTCCACTTGCCCTGGCCGGCGGGGCCGCGGAGCGGGTTCGGGTTGCGGGCGTCGGGCGAGTAGTCCGCCACGTACAGGTCGCCCGACTCGCGGTCGAGCTCGATCCGGAACGGGTTGCGCAGCCCCATCGCGTAGATCTCGGGCTTCGTCAGCGGCGTCCCGGGCGCGAAGAGGTTGCCCATCGGGATCGTGTAGCCGCCGCCCTTCTCCGGCGTGATGCGCAGGATCTTCCCGCGCAGGTCGTTCGTGTTGGCCGAGCTCCGCTGGGCGTCGAACGCGGGGTTGCGGTCCGGCCGCTCGTCGATCGGCGTGTACCCGTTCGACTGGAACGGGTTCGTGTCGTCGCCGGTCGAGAGGTAGAGATTGCCGTCGCCGTCGAAGACGATGTCGCCCCCGACGTGGCAGCAGATGCCCCGGTCCACGGGCACCTGGATGATCTTCTCCTCCGTGCTCAGGTCGATCCTGTCGCGCTGGAACTTGAAGCGCGAGAGCTGGAGGTAGCCCTTGAAGCGGTCCCAGTCGGCCTGGGTGCCGGTGAAGGGTGCGTCGCCCTCGTTCACGTCCGGCGTGTCCGGGTCGTCCACGGGCGTGTCGAGCGGCGGCGAGTAGTAGAGGTACACCCACCGGTTCCGCTCGAAGTTCGGGTCGAGGGCCACGTTCTGCAGGCCCTCCTCGTCGTGCTGGTAGACGTCGAGCTCGGCGGCGATCGAGTTGACGCCGTTCGTCGGGTCGTGCAGCCAAACGACCCCCGGGCGCGTTACGTGCAGCACGCGCCCGTCCGGCAGTACCGCGAGATCCATCGGCTCTCCCGGCTCGTCGTTGAGTGTCACCTTCTCGAACTCCGCATCGGGCGGAGCGGGCTGTGCGGATGCCACCGGGGAAAGCGCGAGCAGCGCCACGGCAGCCACAGCCAGGCATGCCAGTCTGGCAGCCAGGGACATGGTTAGACCCCCCTTGTACGTTGACGACGGACTACCGGGCGCGTGCCCAGGCGACCGGAGTTTCAAACACTCCGCGTCGTCAGTGGCTGGTGCCGACGCGATGAGGGCGCCCGTGACCGCGGAGGGCGACGAGCAACGCGCCTGCAACGAGCGCCGCGGCACCTGCTCCGACCGCCGGCCACAGCCACGACGGGGTGCCGCCGTCCTCCAGCGCGTAGGCGTACGCACCGGACGCCGGCGCCTCGTCCGCGGCGCCGCCGGCGGCGTCCTCCGTGGCGGATTCACGTCCGGCCGCCACCTGCACGGCGATCTCGTCCGGGTCGCCGAGCAGCCCGCGCTCGAGCTCGAGCTCCACGGTCGAGCCGGAGACCGTGACGTCGGCCGCGCCGACGCGCCTCCAGTCGGGCCCTGCGCCCTGAACCACCATGGCGTCGGTGAGGTCGACGCCATGAAGGCCGGTCCAGAACTCGACGTCGGCCCGGCTCAGGTCGTCGTCCGTGTGGATGCCCACGAGGAGCATGTCCGTGTACCCCTCGCTCTCGCTGAACGCGAGAGGAGGGGCAGACGCGAAGGTGACGGCGAACGTCACCGTCGAGCTCGTGTGGGACAGGGTGACGCTCGTGATGTCCGGGCCGTCGCCCGCGTCTCCGCGCGGGTCCGCGAAGCTGCCCGAGGCGAGCGCGACGGTCGCGACGACCAGAAGGCCGGCAACGAGAAGCGTGACGACTCGCATGGTGCTCCTTTCGCCTTCATGCTCGCAGCGAGCGGCGGCGACGGCATCAGGGAGCTCCCTGACCCGAGCTCGGGATGCCCGCTGACCGGCAGAGCCACAGAGGACGCCGTGCATCCGCGCGGGCGGCATGGGTACTTCTCCGCAGGTGCGATACGAGCTCGCGCCGATGGCGGAGCCCTTCCGTGTCCGGATGATGATCGTCCGAACGGCATGGACGAGGTTGGCTTGCGGTCGAAGACAAACCGTCTCTCTGAGTACGGTCTCCAGTCGGAGCGCGTGCTCTCGCCCGGCAAGCGCCCGGGGGCATTCGAGCGGGAGGTCGCGGCAATCGGGCGGGAGCTCGGCCTCACGACGATCGAGAAGGCGCTCGCGTGGGCGCAGACGCGCTCGATGTGGCCGGACCAGTTCGGGCTCTCCTGCTGCACGATCGAGATGGCGGCCGTCGTCACCTCCCGCTACGACATCGCCCGCTTCGGCATGGAGTACTTTCGCCCGACGCCGCGGCAGTCCGACCTGCTGATCGTGCCCGGACGGGTCTCGCACAAGATGGCCGGGCCGCTCCGGCAGATCTACGACCAGATGCTGGAGCCGAAGTGGGTGATCGCCATGGGCGCCTGTGCCTCCTCGGGCGGTATGTTCAACAACTACGCCGTCGTGCAGGGCGTCGACAAGATCGTTCCTGTCGACGTCTACGTGCCCGGCTGCCCCCCGCGGCCCGAGGCGCTCATGGAGGGCATCCTCCGCCTACACGAGAAGATCCGGGGCGGGCATCCCGCCGGCATACGAGATGCGCGGCGTGGCCGAATAGCCTTTCAGGTGGAGAAGAAGCGGATGATGGGACTCGAACCCACGACCTTCTGCATGGCAAGGAGCCCACGCGAAGCGACTCCCGCCGACCCGAGGCGACAAACCGCGTAGCCAAGCCGTTGCTGTGCGCCGCAGAGCGCCAGGAAGCGCCGGCAGGCGACGCGGAAAGCTGACTGAAATGCTGACTCGGCCGCCGGCTCAGTTCCGCCGGAGCCGGCGAAGAACTAGCAGACCGCACGTCGCCACGAGCATCGCTCCGGCGATCGGCAGCACAAGCGGGTGCCTGAGCGCGGCCCAGATGTCCCCGCTCGTCCACGGGCAAGGTCCGTCCTGACAACCCGGCGGAGGCGGCAGAAGCAAGGAGGCGAGGGGCAGCCAGATTGGCAGGGTCAGTAGGGCAGCAACGAGTAGCCCGATGGCGACTTTTCGGCCCATCGCCTGCGTATCGGCCGATGCGACAGTCCGCCTGAGTCATTCCGGTGAGGCCCTCCCTAACCACCGATGCGCGCTCGTCGCGGCGCTCGTCGATGAGATCCCGGACGGCGCTCACGGGTTTGCCCCGATGCTGACTAGATGCTGACTACCGGCCCCGTCGCGGCGCGCCGGCGAC
>DASPGT010000126.1:0-26390 GCA_035620475.1 Gaiellaceae bacterium
ACGACCGTCGACAACGCCTACGTCGACCTCGGGGTGGTGAGCGGCACCCAGGCCTCTCCCGTCTCGTTCTGGACCGGAAACTCGGACTTCGACGTGAGCGAGCCGCTCGACATCGACCAGAACCGCTTCACCGGCCGGGGCACGCTCGTCTACTCACGGGCCGGCGGCCCGGTCGTCTCGGTGACGCTGGGCTGGTTCTCCGGGCCCATCGCCCCCTGCCAGGCACATGGGATCGCGTTCGGAGGGTGAGCGTTAGCCGGTCTCGCCGGGCAGCCCGCGGCCGCACCAGTCGCTCCACGAGCCGGGGTAGAGCTTCGCGTCGGCCCGCCCGGCCTGCGCCAGCTGCAGGAGGGTGACGGTCGCGCTGACGCCCGAGCCGCAGTAGGCGACGACCTCCCCGGCGCCGGCGAGGCCCTCCGGCAGCGGCTCGGTGTACGGCGCGTTCACGGCGCCCGGGATGCGGCCGGCGACCGGGTCGATCGGCTCGACATCGCCGCGGTAGCGCTCGGGCAGGCGAGAGTCCACGATCGTGAGCCCCGGCTCCCCCAGCCGCGCCGCGAGCTCGTCGGCCTCCATCGTGTCGCCGGCGCGCGGCGCCGGCACGAACTCGGCCGGCTCGATCGCCTCCTCCCCGGCCGTGAGCGGCCCGAGCCAGGCGCCCAAACCGCCGTCGAGCACGGCAACCGCGTCGTGCCCGAAGTGGCGCAGGAGCCACCAGAGCCGGGCGGCGCCGCCGTTCATGCCCTGGTCGTAGGCGACGACGAGCACGCCGGGGCCGATCCCGGCCGCGCCGGCCGCACGCGCGAAGTCGTCCGCCGCGGGCAGCGGATGCCGGCCGCCCGGGGTCGCCGGCGGCGCCGACAGGTCGGCCTCGACGTCCAGGAACGACGCGCCGGGAACGTGGCCTTCGAGGTACAGCTCCCGGCCGCGGGCAGGGTTCCCCAGCTCCCAGCGGCAGTCGACGAACCGGTACGTCAAGAACGGACGAGCTTGTAGACCTGGCCGGCCTGGTGCGTCAGGAAGAGCTCGCCGCCGACGCCCTCGCCGAACGACGTGATCCGCAGGTTGGTGTCGAGCACGAGCGTGCGCCCGCGGACGACGCGGCCGTTGGCGTACTTGAGCCGCCAGATGCGGCCGGAGCAGAAGTCGCCGAAGTGGTAGAAGCCGCGGAAGCCCGGCATGCTCCTGCCGCGGTAGACGTACCCGCCGGTGATCGAGCAACCGAGCGAGTGGCTGTAGACCGAGATCGGGCGGACGCGCGCGCCCGGGCCGCGAAGCCCGCCCGTCGAGCAGCCGCTCCGCGCGCGGCCCTCGTACGCGTCCCACATGAAGTTCTCCGGGATCCCGCCGAGCCGCGAGGCGACGAGCGTGTCGACCTCCTCCCACGTCTCCTGCCCGACGTCCCCGATGTAGAGCCGACCGTTCGCACGGTCGAAGGAGAAGCCCCACGGGTTGCGGAGGCCGTACGCGTCGATCCGCCACCCGGCCCGGATCCGGCGCGGGTTCAGGCTGAGGAGCTTCCCGTGGCGGCTGCGGAGGTTCTGCGCGCGGCCGCCGGGATCGCAGCTGCCGCCGCCGTCGCCCTGGCCCGCGTAGAGACGCCCGTTCCGGGCGAACGCGAGGCGGCCGCCGTTGTGGTTCCCCGCGGGCTGGTCGAGGGAGAGGAGCTGGCGCCTCGTCCCGCGGACGACGCGGGTGTGCGCGGCGTTGGCGCGGTAGCGCGCGATGCGCGTGTCCCCGTTCACGTTCGTGTAGTTGACGTAGAAGAGGTCGTTCGAGCCCCACCGGGGGTCGAACGCAATGCCGAGCAGCCCCTGCTCGCCGCAGCAGCCGACCAGCGAGCGGATGTCGAGGAGGAGCCTCCGCGTGCCGCCGCGCAGCCGGTAGACCTGGCCCTCCTGCTCGACGACGTAGAGGGTTCCGGCGGGATCGCCGCTCCGCGGCGCCGCCACCTGCGTCAGCTGGTCGAAGCCCCCCGCGACGAACTGGAGGCGCACGGCCGCCGCCGTGCCGGGGACGGCGAGCGCGAGGGCGAGCAGGGCGACGAGCGTCGCGAGGGCCCGGGGACGGCGCATCACGTGACACCGTAGCCCATCAGGCGGCCGCCTCCTCCTTCTTGTCCCAGTAGCGGCGCAGGCCGGCATACGACTGCCAGAACGGGCCCGCCTGCTCGAAGAGGTCGGCGGTGGCGCGGTCGGCAGCCGCGCGGACGTCGGCCTCCGCCGCCGCGACGAACTCCTCCTCGGAGCCCTCGCGCGCCCGTTCGGCCCACGTCGAGAGCGCGGTGCGGAGCTCCGCCAGGTGGAAGGCCGGATCGTCGGCGACGCCGAAGTGGGCGAGCAGGAGCCGCTCCGGGCGCCGCTCCTCGATCGCGTCGAGCGTCCGCTCCCACGCCTCGACGTCGATGTCGGGCGGCGGCGCGACCGGCGCCACGTAGCGTCCCGGCGGGATGCGCACGCCGGCGGCGTCCCCGGTGAAGCAGGAGCCGTCCGCGGCCAGGAACGAGACGTGGTGGGACGCGTGCCCGGGGGTCGGGAAGGCCTCGAGGTCGAGCACGCGGTCGGCGAGCACGCGGACGTTCTCCGCGGGGACCGGCAGGAGCGGCCCCCAGAGGCGGTCGAAGGCCTCGCCGTAGAGGCGGCGGGCGCTCCGCTCGAGCCGGCTCGGGTCGACCAGGTGCGGCGCGCCGATCTCGCTCACGTGGACGAGCAGGCCGGGGTTCTCGGCGACGAGCGAGCCGGCCGCGCCCGCGTGGTCGAGGTGGATGTGCGTGAGGACGAGGTGCCGCAGCTCCCCGACCCCGAGCCCGTGCCCGGCCAGAGCGGCGCCGAGCTGCGCGAGGCAGCTCGCCGGGCCGCAGTCGACGAGCGCCGGCTCGTCGCCCGCGAGCAGGTACGAGCCGATCACCCGCTGCCGGCCGAGGTGCTCGAGGTCGAGGAGCTCCGCGGCCACTACTCGACCGTCAGCGTCCCTTCCATGCCTCCCTCGCGGTGGCCGGGGATGTTGCAGAAGTACGTGTACGTGCCGGGCTCGAGCGTCACGGTCAGCTCCGTCGAGCCCTCGGTGATCGTCTCGGTGACCGCGTCCTCGCCCTCGATCTCGACGTTGTGGGGCACGCCGGACTCGTTCACGAGCTCGATCGTGATCTCGCCCGCGGCGGCCGTCAGCTCCGTCTGGTCGAAGGAGAGGGCGCCGCCCGGATCGGCGGTCAGGGTGAGGTGGGTGCCGCCGTCTGTCGACTCTTCGTGAGTCGTCGTCTCCTCGGCGGCCGCCTCGTCGCCGGAATCGTCGTCGTCGCCGCCGCAGGCCGCCACGCCGACGGCGAGCGCGAGCACGGTGAAGAGAAGCAGGAACAGGCGCGTCATGGGACTCCTTCCTCTGGTCGCGTTCCGAATCTACCTACGGCCCCTGCGGCCAGGCGGATGAGAATCGCCGCGACGAGGAGGAAGGCCCAGGGAAGCGAGGCCTTCGGCACGATCAGGCTCGGGATCTCCAGGGCGGTCGTGCCGCGCTTCACGAGCTGCTCGAACCAGAGGTCCTGCACGGCGTTCGCGAGCCCGTAGGCGAACATGAGCGCGACGTAGAGGCCGAACGCCGCGTGCAGGAAGCGCGTGCGGACGTCCGGGACGACGCGCGAGAGCGCGAGCGCGGAGAGCGCGAGCAGCGAGCCGTCCATCCCGTGGTGGTGGCCGAGGTGGACGGCGGTCAGGTTCGGGTGCCCCGGCTCCGGCCAGGGGTCCCCGCCCAGGAAGACCGCGCCGACGCCGGGCACGCCGTCGAGGTAGAAGCCGAGCTCCCCGCTCAGCCACGGGAGCGACGCGAGCACGATCGCGCCCGCGGCGATCGCCCGCGCGATGTCCCACGCGCCGCCGAAGGGCCGCGAGGCGCCGATGCCGCCCCGGCGAAGCGCCACCACGGTGAGCGCCACGCCGATCACGACGCCCAGCGCGGGCAGCGCGTTCACGGGCTTGGCGTCGAGGTCGGACTGCTCGACCACGCCCGGCCAGACGACCACGGCGCAGAGCGCGGCGCCGAGCGCGGCGACGAGCGCGAGCCGGCCGCGCAGGCGCTCGGCGAGGACGGCGAGCAGGGCGATGGCGACGAGCGCGGCCGGGTAGTTGAGGAAGACGAGCGCGCGGCCGGCGCCGGCGGCGATGCCGGTCTCGCTCACGTTGTAGAGCTCCTCGAGGGGCAGCCGTGCGTAGGTCGCCCAGACTTCGGCGGCGACGATGCCAAAGAGGATCCAGACCGCCAGGACCTCGGCGAGGCCCGGACGCGAGGCGTGCGCGGGCTGCAACCAACCTAGACTACTCCTGCCATGTCCGAATGCGCCTCGTGCGGCTTCGCGAACCGGCCGGGAGCGCTGTTCTGCGGCAGCTGCGGCGAGCAGCTCGGCCGGGCCTGCCCCGCCTGCGGCGAGGTCGTCTCCCTCGGCCTGGCGTTCTGCACGAGCTGCGGCGAGGCGATGGCGCCGGGAGAGACGGAGCCGGCCATCGTCGAGGAGCGCAAGGTCGTCAGCGTCCTCTTCGCCGACCTCGTCGGCTTCACCGGCCGGGCCGAGCAGCTCGACCCCGAGGACGTCCGGCGCATGCTCTCCCCCTACCACGGGCGGGTGAAGGCGGAGCTCGAGAGCTACGGCGGCACCGTGGAGAAGTTCATCGGCGACGCGGTCGTGGGGCTCTTCGGCGCTCCGCTCGCCCACGAGGACGACCCGGAGCGCGCCGTCCGCGCGGCCCTCGCGGCTCGCGACGCTCTCGCCGAGCTGAACGCCGCCGACCCGACCCTCGGCCTCCACGTCCGCATCGGCGTCACCACCGGGGAGGCGATGGTCGCCCTCTCGGCCCGCCCCAAGGAGGGCGAGGGGATGGCGACCGGCGACGTCGTCAACACGTGTTCCCGGCTCCAGTCGGCCGCGCCCGTGGACGGGATCCTCGTGGACGAGACGACCTACCGCGCGACGTCGGCGGCGATCGAGTACCGCGACGCGGAGCCCGTGCAGGCGAAGGGGAAGGCCGAGCCGGTGCGGGTCTGGGAGGTGGTGGCTCCGCGGACGCGCCTGGGCGTCGACATCGCCTTCAAGGGGGGCGCGGAGCTCGTCGGCCGCGCCGAGGAGCTCAGGCTCCTGCGGGACGCCGTCGCGCGGGCCGAGCGCGAGCGCACCCCCCAGCTCGTGACCCTCGTCGGCTCGCCGGGCATCGGCAAGAGCCGGCTCCTGTTCGAGCTGTGGTCGGCGCTCGCGTCCGACCCGTCGACCTTCGTCTACTGGCGGCAGGGACGCTCCCTCCCCTACGGCGAGGGGGTCAGCTTCTGGGCGCTCGGCGAGATGGTGAAGGCGCAGGCCGGCATCCTCGAGTCGGACGCCTCGGAGGCGGCCGCCGAGAAGCTGCTCGCCGCCGTCGCCGCCGTCGTCCCCGACGAGGTCGAGGGCCGCTGGGTGCTGGAGCACCTGCGGCCGCTCGTCGGCCTGGGCGGGCCGCCGCAGGACGCGGCCGACCGGCGCCGCGAGGCCTTCGGCGCCTGGCGGCGGTTCTTCGAGGCGCTGGCCGAGCAGCGCCCGCTCGTCCTCGTCTTCGAGGACCTCCACTGGGCCGACGACGGCCTGCTCGACTTCGTCGACCACCTCGTGGACTGGTCGTTCGGCGTCCCCATCCTCGTCGTCTGTACCGCACGTCCGGAGCTCCTCGAGCGCCGGCCCGGCTGGGGCGGCGGCAAGCGGAGCGCCGTCACCGTCTCGCTCTCGCCGCTCTCGGACGAGGAGACCGAGCAGCTCCTCGGCGCGCTCCTCGAGGGAAAGACCGTCCAGGACGGGCGGGCCGCGACGCTCCTGGCCCGCGCGGGCGGCAACCCGCTCTACGCCGAGGAGTACGTCCGCATGCTCGCGCAGCCGGGCGGCGGCGGCGACCTGCCGCTCCCGGAGACCGTGCAGGGGATCATCGCCGCGCGGCTCGACACGCTCGCGCCCGAGGAGAAGGCGCTCGTCCAGGACGCCGCGGTCGTGGGGAAGGTCTTCTGGGTGGGCTCGCTCGCCGCGGTGAGCGACCGCCCGCGGGAGGAGGTCGAGGACGGGCTGCTCCGCCTCGAGCGCAAGGAGTTCGTCCGGCGCGAGCGGCGCTCGTCCGTGGCCGGCGAGACCGCGTTCGTCTTCCGCCACGTCCTCGTTCGCGACGTCGCCTACTCGCAGATCCCGCGCGCGCGCCGCTCGGACACGCACCGGCTCGCGGCCGAGTGGCTCGAGGGCCTGGCCGGAGACCGGGCCGAGGACCTGGCCGACCTGATCGCCCATCACTACCTGAGCGCGCTGCAGTTCGCCCGGGCGGTGGGGCGCGACCTCGACGCCCTGCGCGAACGCGCCCGCCTCGCGCTGCTCGAGGCCGGCGACCGTGCCCTCGGGCTCTCCGCCTACGCGGCGGCGGTCCGCTTCTACCGCGAGGCCCTGGCCTCGTGGCCGGAGGACGACGCCGAGCGCCCGCGGCTTCTGCTCCGCTACGGGCAGGCGCTCTTCCGCGCGGAGGGAGGCGGGGCCGAGGTGCTGGCCGAGGCGGCCGGCGAGCTGCTCGACGCCGGCGAGCTCGAGCCCGCTGCGGAGGCCGAGGTGCTCCTCGGCGACCTGCTCATGATCTCGCACGGCCGCCGCGAGGAGGCCGCGTCGCGCTTCGAGCACGCGGCCGCGCTCCTCGCCGAGCGGCCCGCCTCCCGGTCGAAGGCCCGCGTGCTGGCGAGCCGGGCGAGCTTCCACCTCGCCGTCGACGAGGCCGAGGAGGCGATGGGGGCCGCGGACGAGGCCTTGCGGATGGCGGACGAGCTCCGCCTGGCCGGCCTGCGGGCCCACGCGCTCTCGACGCGCGGCTTCTCCCGCGTGATGACCGGCGACCTCGAGGGGCTGCTCGACCTGCGGGAGAGCGTCGACGTGGCGGCCGCGGCGAACTCGCCGCAGGCCGCCCGCGGCTTCAACAACCTCGCGTCGATCACGGCCGACCTGGGCGACCTCCCGCGGGCGTTCGAGCTCTACGGCGAGAGCCGGCGCGTCGCGGAGCGCTTCGGCGACGCGATCGCGCTCGGATGGCTCGAGGTCGAGCGCGCCTACGAGCTGCTCTGGCGCGGCCGCTGGGACGCCGCGCTCGAGCTGTGCGACGGCCTCCTCGCGGTCGAGGGGGACGGCGGCGCCTCGCTCCACGAGGTCGACGCGCTGCTCGTGCGGGCGAAGATCGCGCTCGCGCGCGAAGGGGCGGAGGCCTCGCTCGCCGACGTCGAGCGCGCGCTGAGCCTCGCCCGGGCGGTCGGCGCCCCGCAGATGCTCCTTCCCGTCCTCGCCTTCGACGCGCACGCGCAGGCGGACGCGGGCCGGGCGGAGGAGGCGGGCGCGGCGGCGGACGAGCTGCTCCGGCTCTGGCTCGACGAGGGCCGCGGGCTCTCGCTCGCCTCCTTCTGGCTCGCCGACCTCGCCTTTGCCCTGGGGACGCTCGGGCGGGCGCGCGAGCTCGCGGCCGTCGGCGGCCGGACGCCCACCCGGACGCGCTGGCTCGACGCCGCCGAGGCGGCCGGCGAGGACGACTGGCTCAGCGCGGCGCGGATCTTCGCCCGCATCGGCTCCCTGCCGGACGAGGCGCTGGCGCGGACGAGGGCGGCCGCCGGGCTCGCCGCCGCCGGGCAGGCCGCCGAGGCGGGGGACGAGCTCGGGCTCGCGGCCGCCTTCTACCGCGCCGCAGGCGCTCCCGTGCCGGCGCTCACGCCGGCCGAGTAACCGCCGTCGCCGCGGCCGGCCGTCCTAGTCGTCGCGCTTGCGGCGCTTCCCGTCGTCGTCCTCGCCGACCGCCTCGAGCTCGAAGAGCTTCCCGCGGCCGCCGACCGCCTTGAAGACCTCGTCCTCGCGGTCGGGATCCTCGACGTTCACGAGGGCGAACCAGGTGTTCTTCCTCGCCCGGCCGACGAAGAGCACCTCGCCGCCGGACTCGCGCGCCGCCCTGCGCACGGCTTTCGCCCGCTGCTTCGGGCCCGGGTTGTCGGGATCGATCAGCCACCAGTGGTGCGGCATCGCGCCCCCTCTCTCTACGGCCTCTTCTTCGGCTTCTTCTCCGCCTCCGCCGGGCTCTTCAGGACGATCCCCTTGTCGCCGGCGACCGCCTTCAGCGCGGCCCGGAGCTTCTTCGGGTCCTTCACCTTGGTCATGTTCACGAGGACGAAGTACTTGCCCTTCTCGTCCAGCCCGATGAACAGCACCCTGCCGCCGTGGGCCTTGACGGTCTTCCTGATCTTCGCGTCGTTCGCCCGCGCACCCGACGCGCTCGGGCTGACGCGGAACCAGTGATGGGGCATCCGTTGACCTCCTCCTCTCGCCGAGCACCGGCATCCTTGCATACCGAAAGCCCTGCGGAGGAATCCCCCTTTCGAGTGAGGGAGGGCTACGGAGACCGCAGTTCAATTCGTCATGGCTTCCGTCGGGGGAGCCGCGTAGAGGAGGTGCCTGCGGCCGCGTGGAACTCAGAGAGGTGAACAGCCTGGTTCCCGGGGCGGCCCAGGCGACTCCGGCCCCCTCGTCGCCCGCGTGCGCCGACGGCCTCGTCGACTCCTACCGCCGGCTCGCAGACGTCTTCCACGAGGTCCTCTCCGAGCAGACGCACTCGACCGTCCTCGAGCGCATCGCCGACTCGCTCGCGGCGGTCATCCCCTACGACGCCTTCACGATCTACCAGGCCGACGAGGCCCGGCGGCTGCTCATCCCGGTGATGGCCCGCGACCACTGGGCGGAGGAGATCATGAACGCGAGGCCGATCCTCGGCGAGGGCATCACCGGCTGGGCGATCGACCACTGCGAGCCCCAGCTCGTGAACGACGCCCACCTCGACCCGCGCGTGAAGACCGTGCCGGGGACCCCCGACGAGCCCGAGGCACTCATCTCCGTCCCGCTCGTCGCGCGCGGCTCCGTGAAGGGCGCGCTCAACGTGTACCGGCTCGGCTCGGGCGCCCGCTTCTCCGAGGAGGAGTTCGAGCTGGCCAAGCGCTTCGGCGACGCCGCGGCGCTCGCGCTCGACAACGCCCAGGTGCGCGCCGCGCTCGAGCTGCAGGCGCAGACGGACTCGCTCACCGGCCTCTACAACCACCGCTACTTCCACGACCGCCTCCGCTCCGAGCTGAACCGGGCGAGCCGGACGCACGACTCGATCGCCGTGCTCATGCTCGACCTCGACGACTTCAAGCGCGTCAACGACATCCATGGCCACGGCTTCGGCGACCTCGTCCTCGTCGAGCTCGCCGACCTGCTGCAGGGCACGGTGCGCTCGTCCGACGTCGTCTGCCGGCTGGGCGGCGAGGAGTTCGGCGTGATCATGGCCTCCTGCGACGCCGGCGACGCGCTCGGCCTCGCCCGCAGGATCGTCGACGACCTCGCGGAGACCGAGTTCGCGCCCGCGGGCCGGCTCAGCGTCTCGATCGGCATCGCCCAGGGGCCCGAGCACGCTATGAACCCCCGCGAGCTCGTCGCCTGTGCCGAGATCGCGATGATGACCGCGAAGGCGCGCGGGAAGAACCAGGCCGTCCTCTTCGAGGAGCAGGAGGGGGAGCGGCCGGCTCCGGCGCCCTCGGGCCGCGACGTGCGCTCGATCGCGCACCTGAAGATGCTCCAGAGCCTCGCCGGCAAGCTCAACCGGCTGAACGACGTGCGCGCGATCGGTGAGGCGATCGTCAACGAGCTCAGGATGCTCGTCGACTACCACAGCTGCCGCGTCTACGTGGTCGACGGCGCCCGCCTCGTCCCCGTCGCGTGGCGCGGCGACGTCGACCCCCACTCGGACGAGGGCGCCGAGGCGCTCACGTGCGGGATCGGCGAGGGGATCACCGGCCGCGCCGCGGAGACCGGCAAGTCGATCCTCGTCGACAACGCCCTCGACTGCGACTACGCGGTGACCATCCCCGGCACGGACGACGTCGACGAGACGATCATCGCCGTCCCGCTCCACTACGGCACCCGCGTCACCGGCGCCGTCGTCGTCTCCAAGCTCGGGGTCGGAACGCTCGACGAGGACGACGTGCGCCTGCTCGAGGTGCTCGGCGGGCATGCGTCGGTCGCCCTCGAGAACGCGCGGCTCTACGAGGCCGAGCGCCTGGAGGCGAGGCGAGCGAAGGCGTCGCTGGAGATCTCGAACGCGCTCCTCGACTTCAGCCGCCGGCTCGCGCTCGCGGAGTCCCTGGACGAGGTGCTCCAGCGCGCGGTCGACCTGGCCGCACGGCTCCTCGCGCAGCCGCGCTCCTCCGTCTGGCTGCAGGACCGCGCCGGCGACGACCTCGTCGTGCGCGCGCTCCACGGCTATGAGCCTCGCGACGCCGCCGTCCTCGAAGGGATCTCCGTCCCGGACGAGCAGGCACGAGTCACGCTCGACGCGGACGAGCCGTTCGAGCTCGACGGGGCGCGCTTCCCGGCCGGCCTCACCGGCCGGGTGGACCGCGGCCGAATCGCGGTCGCGCCGCTCCGGCTCGACGGCGACCGGCTCGGGTGCATCGTCGTCCGCGCCGACCCCGACCGCGGCGGCTTCGACGACCGCAGCATGCGGCTGCTCGCCGGCGTCGCCCACCAGGTCAAGCTCGCGGTCACGAACGCGCAGAGCTTCGAGAGCCTGGAGCAGACGTTCCTCTCCACCGTCGAGGCGCTCGCCAACGCGCTCGAGGCGAACGACGAGTACACGTCCTCGCACGCGCGCTGGATCACCGACATGGCGCTGCACGTCGGCGGTCGGCTGGGGATGGACGCAAAGGCGCTCAAGCGGCTCGAGCTCGGCGCCCTCTTCCACGACATCGGCAAGATCGGCATCCCCGAGGCGATCCTCTCCAAGCCCGGGCCGCTCTCCGAGGAGGAGTGGAAGGTCGTGCGCCTGCACCCCGAGCTCGGCGCGCGCATCCTCGCGCCCATCGAACGGCTGGAGCAGGTCTGCGAGATCGTCCGCCACTGCCACGAGCACTGGGACGGCAGCGGCTACCCGAACGGCCTCGCCGGCGAGGAGATCCCGCTCGAGTCGCGCGTCATCCTCGTCTGCGACGCCTACCACGCCATGACGACCGACCGGCCGTACCGGTCACGCCTGCCGGTCGAGGAGGCGTGCCGGCGCCTGCGCGAGGCCGCAGGCACGCAGTTCGACCCGCAGGTCGTCGAGCTCTTCCTCGCCCTCGACGCCCCGGCGCTCGCGGGGCGCGCCGCCTAGCTCGCTTCGTCGAGCTCGACGCGCTCGATGACGACGGCCTCGCGCGGCCGGTCGTTTCCGTCGCGGTCGACCCCGGAGATGGCGTCGACGACCTCCATGCCCTTCGTGACCCGGCCGAAGACGGTGTGCTTGCCGTCGAGCCACGGCGCGGACTCGGTCGTGACGATGAAGAACTGGCTCCCGTTCGTGTTCGGGCCGCGATTGGCCATGGCGAGGGCGCCGCGGACGACACGGTGGTCGTTCGCCTCGTCGTCGAACTCGTAGCCGGGGCCGCCCGTGCCGGTCCCCTGCGGGCAGCCGCCCTGGATCATGAAGTCGGGGATGACGCGGTGGAAGACGAGGCCGTCGTAGAAGCCGTCGCCGGCGAGCTTCGTGAAGTTCTCGACGGTCTTGGGGGCGTCGTCGTCGAAGAGCTCGACCCCGACGGCGCCGTGTGTAGTGTGGAGCGTCGCGTTGGTCATGCGCGCACCGTATCGAAATCCCTGGCGGCGCCTGTGGTACGCGATCTCGCTCCCGGAGCGGGGGATCCGCGCGCTGATCGGCACCGTGGGCGGCCTCGTGCACGAGAGCGCGCAGGTCCTCCTCCCCCGCTTCGTTCGCGGCTCGCGCCTCTACGAAGCGACCGCGAAGAACGCCCTGCGCATCGCGGTCGAGGCGGTCGGCCGCGTGGAGCCGGCGGAGCCCCCGGAGGTCTCGGCCGAGGAGATCACGAAGCGCAAGGTCGCCGGCAACGTGGTCGAGCTCGGCTCGATCGCCGCATTTGGCTTCTCCCCGCTCTGGCTCCTGGCGGCGGCCTCCGACGCGGTGCACGGCTCGCGCGTCTACCTGGCCGCGTTCGTGGACGAGCTGAAGCGGGCCGGCGTCCTCGCCGAGGAGCGCGAGATCGGCTCGGTCGACGAGCTCCTGGAGACGCTCGAGAGCGCGTCCGGGCGCACGGCGCGGCTCATCGACATCCCGCCGCTCGAGTTGGAGGAGCTGCGCTCGACGCTCGGCGAGTTCCGCGCGGACGCGTCGGGCCTGCCCGGCCCGCAGGAGCTCGCCTCCCTCTACCGCGGCCTCCGCGAGGAGGCGGCACGCGAGCGCGGGTCGCTCCTGGAGGTCTCGGTCGGCATGGGGATGGCGTTCCTCCTCTCCGCGAAGAGCGTCGCCAACGACCACCTCGCGATCCCGTACCGCGAGGACTGGGAGCCGCTCCGGACGGAGGGCTTCGCGGCGTACGCGCGCCGGGTGGGCGCTCCCTACGCACGGGCGGTCGCGGGCCACTTCGACCCGGAGCGGCCGTCGTGGACGGAGCGGCTGCTCGTCAAGCTCGCCGGAGTGCGCTGAGGAGGCTCGGGGGCGGCCGGCCGCGGCCGGCCCTGGAAATCTCCCGAAAAGTTCCTACAGTCACAGTAGGGACCCGCGCTGCTGCGGCCGGTGAGGGGAGGGGCGCTTTGCCTACCTGGGAGTTCACGACATGGATCGTCGTCGGCGTGTCCGCGCTGGCGGCACTCCTTCTGGGCGTCACCGTCATCCTCGCCGTACGCCTCCTCCGCGGCGGCGACGCGGCCGCACGCTCCGCGCGCGAGCGGGAGCAGGCGTGGGAGGAGGTCAGGCGCGAGCGGACGGCGTCGGCGCGGGCGCGCAGCGAGCTGCGCTGGCTGCGGCATCTGGCGGACGCGGCTCCCGCGGGCTCGCTCGAGGGCTCGCTCCGGCGCGTCCTCGAGTCGGCGGCCGGGCTCGGCGAGTGCGCCGCGGCCATGCTCGTCCTCTCCCAGGGCGACGGCGAGCCGCTCGTGGCGGCGTACGGGCTCTCCGACGACGAATCCACGCGGGAGCTTCTCGGCCTCCCGCCGGGAGGAGGCGAAGCCCGGGCCGTGAGCCTCGCCTACCGGTACACGCCGGAGGAGGAGGCCCGCGACGAGTTCCGCCTGCGCGGAGGCCTGGCGCTGCCCGTCGGCGGAGCGAACGGCGGCAGGCTCGGGACGCTCGGGGTCTTCTGGCGCCGCGAACGGGAGGTGACGGAGGACGAGCTCGAGCGGCTCGAGGGCCTGGCCGCCGCGCTCGGCCCCTCCCTCCGGAACGCCTTCCGCTTCGAGGAGCTGCGGCGGACCGCCGACTGCGACTCGACCGGCCTCCCCGGCCGCCGCCGGCTCCAGGAGGCAATCGCCGTCGAATGTGCGCGGGCACGGCGCTACACGCACCCGCTCGGTCTCGTCCTGCTCCGGGCGGCGGGCGGGAGCGAGAGCGTCGAGCGGGCGGCGAGCCGGCTTCCGGCCGACGTGCGGGCGCCCGACCTCGTCCACCACCTGGGCGGCGGCCGCTTCGCGGTGGTCCTGCCGGAGTCCTCGCTCGTCGATGCCGAACGGCTGGCACGCCGGCTGCGGCTCGCACTCGGCGAGGGGCGGATGCCGGTCGCGCTCGCCGAGCTCCGCTTCGAGGACGACGCCGTCTCGCTGCTCGAACGGGCCGAGGCGGCGCTCGCCGGCGCGGAACAGGCGGCGGCGGCCGGCAGAGACTGGTCGACTGCTGTTGAACCGGGCGGCTGAGGGGTTTAGGTTTGCAGCGGCGTACTGTGGCAACGATTCTCGAGCTTGCGGCCTATGCGGACGTCTCCGCGGAGAACGTCCTGCGCGTCGTGCACGGCGAGCCGGTCAGCGAGGACGTGGAGCAGCGCGTCCACGACGCGATCGACGCGCTCGGCTCTCCTCCGTACCCGCTGCGGATCGAGGTGTTGCCCGCAATTCCGCCGGGCGCCGGCACCGACGAGCTTCTCGAGCGGCTCCAGGCGACGGCGGCCGAGCTCGAAGCCTCCCTGCCCGAGGGCGTCGGCTCGGTGGTCTACGAGGCGCTCCGCGTCGAGGTGCGGCCCGTCGCCCAGCACGTCGCCGAGCTCGGCGCGCTCTTCGAGCGCATGCTGGCGCGGCTCGAGGACGTCTCGACCAGCGTCGAGGACGAGCGCCGCGACCGCCTCCAGGACGTCGCGCTCCTGACGGAGCTCGTCACCTCCGGCTGGCGCTCGGTCGACCGCCGCCTGGCGCGGCTGGAGCAGATCGTCGCCCGCATCGAAGCCGGCCGGAACGGCCGCCGCGAGGCCCGCCTCTACCGCCTCGACGACGCCGCCGGCCAGGCCCCCAGCGAGTAGCGGACGGCGCCCGCGGTGGGCGGGGCAGGCGGCAGCCCGAAGCCCCGGGGTCAGATCTTGCATTCGCGCATCTGCGCGTGAGCGCGTCGCTGCAAGATCTGACCCCACGTGACGAAAGCGCCACGATCCAGCACCGGAACCCGCACGAGGGCTGGATTCAGGGGCACCACGGCTTAGGCTGGAGGACATGGCACGAAGCCTCCGACACGAGCACCCCGGCGCCGTCTACCACGTGACCAGCCGCGGGAACGGGCGGGGGGCGATCTTCCTCGACCGCGCGGACGAGACCAGCTTTTTCGAGACGCTCACCCGCGTCGTCCGGAGCACGGGCTGGGTCTGCCACGCCTACTGTCTGATGCCGAACCACTTCCACCTCCTGCTCGAGACCCCGAAGCCGAATCTGGCGCGCGGGATGCAGCGCCTGAACAGCACGTTCGCGCAGCGGTTCAACAGGCGCCACGCACGCATAGGCCACGTCCTCCAGGGCCGCTACCACGCCGTGCTCATCGAGAAGGAGCCTCACCTGCTCGAGGTGTGCCGGTACGTCGTCCTCAACCCGGTGCGCGCCCGACTCTGCTCGAGTCCCGCCACGTGGGCCGCCAGCAGCTACCGGGCGACGGCAGGGCACTCACCTTCTCCAGCGTTCCTCACGGTCGACTGGCTGCTGGAGCAGATCGGCGGCTCCGGACGTCGGGCGCGCGAGCGTTACCGCGCGTTCGTCGCGGAGGGCGTTGACCGGCACCCCCTGGCCGACGTCCGGGGCCAGATCTACCTGGGGAGCGAGGAGTTCGCGCGGACCCTCTCGGCGCCGAACGAGAGGATCGAGGAGGTCCCACGCGCCCAGTGGCAGCCCGTCCGCCATCGTCTCGACGAGCTCCTCGGCGGCGGCGGCCGCGAGAGCATCGCCGTCGCCTTTCGCGAGGGCTACACGCTCCGGGAGATCGCAGACCACCTCGGCGTGCACGTCGCCACCGTCAGCCGGCGGCTTCGCCGCCTGGCGGCCTGAGTCGCGCCGGAGGCCGCGGGCACGGGAAGCGGCGGGTGCGCCGCGCTCGCCGCTCAGGGGTCAGATCTTGCATCAGCGCAAGTGCGCGATTGCAAGATCTGACCCCAGGGCTTCGACTAGCGCTTGCTCCCCGCGATCACGTAGACCCGGTTGGCGGTCGCGGCCGAGACGACGAAGTCCGGCACGCGGTCGCGCGTGAGGTTTCCGAGGCCGACGGTGTCGAAGCCGAAGTTCTCGCCCGCGGTCGTGCTGGTGAGACGGCGCAGGAGCGAGCCGTCCTTCCCGGAGTAGATCTCCACCTGGCCGGCGCCGGGGGCGCCGTCGTTGGAGATCCACGAGCCGATCGCGAGGTCGACGTGGCCGTCGCGGTTCACGTCGCCGGCCTCCCGGCCCGGGCCGAGGCCCTCGCCGGGCGCGTTGCCGGTCCAGCTGAGCAGCTCGCTGCCGTCCCGGCCGGAATAGACGGCCGCGCGGCCCGTGGCCGGGCCGAGGGTGGTGTCGCCGAAGTCGGCGGCGTAGACGTCCGGCCGACCGTCGCGGTTGACGTCGCCCACGCCGGCGACGAAGAACCAGCCGAGGCTGCCGCCGCTCGCAGGCGCGTCGATCCGGAAGAGCAGCGCACCGTTCCTGCCGGAGAAGACGTACGCCTTCCCGCCGTCGGCGCTCCGCGCGCCCACGATCAGGTCGGGCACGCGATCCCGGTTCACGTCCTCCGTCCAGTCCGTGGCCGAGCCGAGGTTGTCGCCGGCGTCGCCGGCGTCGAGGGTCAGCAGGAGCTCGTAGGTCCGGCCCGAGAAGACGTAGGCCTGCCCCGAGTCCGCCCCGCCCGCGTCGCTGAGCTCCGCCCCGACCAGGACGTCCGCCCGGCCGTCCCGGTTCACGTCGCCCGCGCTGGCCACGGCCGAGCCGAAGGAGTCCCCCTCCCCGAAGCCGGAGAACGTGTGCAGGAGCGCGCCCGTCCGGCCCGAGTAGAGGTACGCATGCCCGGGCCCGACACCGGGCGCGCCGCTGATCACGTCGGACACGCGGTCGCCGTCGACGTCCCCCGCGTCCGCGATCGCGTAGCCCTGCAGGTCGCCGGGCGCCCCGTCCAGCCGGTGCAGCAGCCTGCCGCGCTTGCCGGAGTAGACGTAGGTCGTCCCGGCCGCGGAGTAGGGCTCCCCGACGATCAGGTCCATCCTCCCGTCGCCGTCGACGTCCCCCAGCTCGCTCACGGCCCAGCCGAAGTAGGCGCCCGGCGTCTCACCGCTCAGCGTGTAGAGGATCTTCGCCCGCTCGACGAACCCGTCGTCCCGTGTCGCCGCCGCGCCGGGCGCGAGCGCCGCGACGAGCACGGCGACCACGGCGATCCCGGCGGACAGCCAGCGATTCCACCGCATCGCAGCTCCCCCTTTCGGTTTTCGAACGAGGCTAGGAAGCGGCGGCGAGCGGCGCTTCCACGATCGTGCGCAGTTCGGCGAGATCGCGGGCGCGACCCGCCCGGCGGACCGCGGAGGGCGGCCGTCCGAACGCGCGCCGGAACGAGACGGTGAAGTGGCTGTGGCTCGAGTAGCCGAGCCGGCGCGCGAGCAGGCTGAGGTCGGCCTCCGCCTCGAGGAGCTGGTCGAGCGAGGAGCGCAGCCGCAGCTGGTTGCGGTACCCGTGGATCGAGAAGCCCGTACGCGCCCGGAACACCCGCGCGAGGTGGAAGGGAGAGCTGTGCACGTGGCGGGCGATCTCGCCGAGCGTGAGCCGTTCGCTCAGCCGGACGGCCAGGAGCTCCTTCGTCGCCTCGACGAGGTCGGCCCGTCCGGCGGCGGTGGAGTCCCGCTCCCGCCCGGCCCCGGCTCCGAGCCGAAGCCCGCTCTCGACGGCCTCCCCGAGAACACGGCAGAGCGACTCCTCGACGGCCAGCCGGTCGGCACCCTCCCGGAGCCGCGCCGCTCGCAGGACCAGCCGCTGCAGGAGGTAGGTGCGGGGCTCCACCGGGCCGTGGCTGACGGGAAAGCGGCGCCCTCGCACGCCGGCGTCGGCGAGCAGGCGCTCGTCGACGATCAGGAAGGCGCAGTGGTCGCCGGTCGGGTTGAGCAGCCGGCGCCGGTAGACCTGGTTCGGGTTGTAGAACATGACGTGGTTCGGCGTCGCCACGACCCGGCCGCCGTCGTGCTCGATCACGACGCTCGTGCCCGGGAAGACGACGAGATGGCCCTCGTCGGCGCGGTTTTCCGACGTCCAGCGCGGGTCGCCCGGCCAGCAGTGGAACTCGCCGAGCACGATCCGGTCGCCCGCGAAGACGTGCCTGACTGCGGCGTCTGCCTCCACCGCTAGGTAAGACGACGAACGCGCGCGAAGGTCGGCCGCCGCCCGCCGGTGCGCCTCACTCGGCCGGCGTCGTTCCCTCGAGGAGGGCGAAGAGCCGCGGGTAGACGAAGCCCGGGTGCGCCCAGGGCTGGCCGGGGTCGATCACGTCGTGCTCGAGCTTCGGCTCCGAAGGGAGCCAGTAGAGCGTCACGTCGTGGCCGTGGTCCCGCCACGCCTCGACGAGATCCTCGGCGACGGGGTTGGAGATCGTCTCGTCGTTCGGGTTCAGCATCACCGAGATCTCGGGCGCCCGGGGCTTCGCCTCCTTCGAGCGCTGGCGCACGAACTTGCCGAGGACGAACGTGTCGGCGATCCCGCCCGTCGACCAGCCCTGGTACTCGTGGTCGAGCTTGGTGACGCCGCCGATCGAGATGTCCGGGAGGTGCGCGAACAGGTTCGTGACCGCCCAGGTGCCCGCGTACGGCATGCCCGACGAGCCGATCCCGGGCGCGATGACGACGACCCGGTCGACCTCGTCTCGCTCCTGCGCCGCCCAGGCGGCGACCGTCCCGCCGAGCGAGAGCCCCATGACGTCGGTCGCCTCCCCCAGCCCGACGCCCAGGTCGACCGCCCGGTCCGCGTAGCGCGCGAGCTTCTGCGCGTCGAGGTGCCGCAGGTGCGAGACCGAGCCGATCTTGCCCGTCTCGCGGTCGCCCAGGCCGTGCTCGGGGAGCCTGAGGATGAGCACGTTCCAGCCGCGCCGGAACGCCTCCTCCCCGAACAGCTCCCACTGGGCGGGACAGTTCGTCAGGCCGTGGATCAGCACGACGGCCCGCTCGGTCGGCTGTCCGTGCGTCTTCAGCCGGCTCAGGCACTGCTCGATGACGCCGTCACGCACCTCCTGCGCGCGGATGCGGTCGACCTCGGCCACGACGGCCTCGTAGTCCGTCACGGGCCGCGCCGTCGAGCCGAGGCCGGACGTCGACGCCGGCCAGAGGGCGAGCCCCACGAGCACGAGGACGAGGACGAGCAGCGCGAGCCCCACCCACTTGAGGCCGCGGAGCACCGCCGCCAGGACCGGGTGCCGGCCCTCGCTCACGGGTGCCTCCAGGCCGCGAGCGCGGCGGCTGCGCCGGTGACGACGAGCGCGACGGCTCCGGCCACCCCGACGAGGCGGAGGAGCCAGTAGACGACGATGTTCGGATCGGACGCGGCCGGATCGAGGGGCTCCCCGAGGCCGGCCACGAGGTAGACCACGCCCAGGAGCGCCAGGCCGACCGCGGCGACGATCTGCCAGACGCGGCGGCGGACGAGGGCAAGGGCGGTGAGCGCCGCCTGGGCGACGAGCGGCGCGAGCGGCGGGGTGAAGAGCGTCCCGCGCGTCACCCACTCGCCGGACACGTCGTCGGGGTCACCCACGCTGCCGAGCTCGGCCGCCCAGCCGTGGTCGATGGAGACGACGGTGGCGATCAGCCAGAAGCCGAGCAGCAGCGACGAGACCGGGACGAGCAGCTTCGCCACGAGCGGACACTACCCCGCGGCCAGACGGTCGCCGAAGCGGGCGATCCGGCGCCCCGCCTCGACGATCCGCTCCGGCGGCTCGTTCGTGAAGATGAGGCGCACGTGGTAGCGGCCGAAGTCGTCGCTCCCCCACCCGGCCATCGGCGTGACGGCGACGTCCTCCTCCTCGAGCAGCCGCTCGGCGAACGTGACGGCATCGACCCCGGTGTCCTCGACGCTCGCCAGGAAGTAGTAGCCGCCCTCCGGCGGAACGACCCGGAGGTGCGGGCTCTCCCGCAGCCCGGCGACGAGGAGCTCGGCGTTCCGCTCGTAGAAGGCGACCGCGTCGCGCTGCCAGTCCTGCGGGTCGGCGAGCGCGGCGGCCGCGGCGACCTGGGAGAAGCCGCTCGGCATGATCCCGTTGAAGATGTGCGTGTCCTCGAGCGCGGCGACCAGGTCGCGCGGCCCGAGCGTCCAGCCGATCCGCCAGCCGGGCATGCCCCAGCTCTTCGAGAGGCAGCCGACGGTGAGCGTGCGCTCGCGAAGGCCCGGGAGCGCGGCCGGCTGCGTCACTCGCCGGCCGCCGAACGCCAGATGGTCGGCGTGGGCGTTGAAGACGACGATCGCGTCGTTCTCGACGGCCGCGTCCGCGAGCGCCTGCATCTCCTCCGGCGTGAAGACCGTGCCGGTGGGCATGCACGGCGAGGCGACGAAGACGACGCGGCAGCCGCGGGCCCGCTCGCGCAGCTCGTCGTGGTCGAACGTCCAGCGCTCGCCCTCGCGGAGGTCGAGGAAGACCTGCTCCCCGCCGGCGAGGCGCACGCGCTGCGCCATCCCGGAGTACGTCGGATTCGTGAGCAGGACGCGGTCGCCGGGGTCGATGGTGGCGAGGAGCGCGTTCAGGAGCGACTCGCCGGCCCCCGAGGTCATCACGATCTCGCCCTCCGGGTCGTAGTCGAGCCCGAAGTCCGCCCGGTAGCGGTGTGCGACCGCCTCGCGGGCCTCGGGGAGCCCGCGCAGCGGCAGGTAGCTGTTGCAGCGGTCGACGCCGACCGCCGACCGCGTCGCCTCGAGGACGTGCTCGGGCGGCACGAGCACGGTGTCGGCGTTCTCGAGCCTGAAGGCCTCCGGCCGTGCATCGGCCTGGTCGGCCATGTCGGCCATGGTCATTCGCAGCATGCTCCGCACGCGGGCGGAGATCCGTTCGCTCACCGTTCCTCCCTCGGGTCGAAGCGTTCCGGCGCGAGTGCCGCGAGCTGCGGCGGCGCCGGCTCGGCGCAGATCAGGTCCGCGAGCCAGGCGGCGGTCGCCGGCGCGGCCTGCATCCCCAGGGACGCGTGGCCGCCGTGGACGTAGACGCCCTCGCGGCCCGGGAGCGCGCCGACGACGGGCAACCCGTCCGGCGCGGTCGGCCGCAGTCCCGACCAGGCGCGGGAGATGCCGACGGAGCCGAGCCCGGGCGCGTACCGAAGCGCCCGCCGCGCGAGCCGCGACGGCATGTCCGCGCCCTCGGTCCCGTCCCGCAGGGAGAGCGCCATCGAGGCGCCGAGCAGCGCCTCGCCCGCCTCCGCGGGGCAGAGCAGGAACGCCTCCGCGAGCGGCGCGTCGGGCGCGTCCTGGGCGAGCTCCGCGAGCGGGCGCGGGCGGCCGGCGCGGCCCAGCACGACCTGGTCGGGCCAGGATGCCTCCTCGACGATCCACGGCAGATCGAAGGGCAGCCGCTCGGTGCGCATGAGCCAGCCGCGCCCGGCCTGGACGGGGAGGCCGGGGACGAGGTCGGCGAGCCAGGGGCCGGTGGCGAGGACAACCGCGCCGGCCGCGACGAGGCCGCCGCCGGTCACGACGCCGCCGGGCCCGAGCCGGTGGACGCGCTCGCCGCAGCGGATCTCCGCTCCCGCGGCTCGGGCCGCCTCGGCGAAGGCCGCGGTGGCCTGCTCCGCGGCCACGGTCCACGCCTCGCCGACCGCGAGCCCGCCCAGCGCCTCGAGGTGCGGCGGCTCCTGCCGGAGGTCGTCCGGCCCGAGGCGGTCGTGGGCCACGCCCCGCCCGGCGAGGGCCGCGGCGCGCCGGGCGAGCACGTGCAGCTGGCTCTCGTCGCCGGCGAAGAAGAGCTGCGGGAGCCGCCGCAGGCCGACGACGCGGCCGTCCGCCTCCAGCTCCTCGTAGCGGCGGGCAGAGAGGGCGAGCAGCTCGTCGACGATCGGCTCGTCCTGGTGGAGCAGCGTGCCCGTGTTCCTCCCGGACGCGCCCGCGCCGATCCGCGCCTCCTCGAGGACCACGACACGGAGCCCGCGCCCGGCCAGCTCGCAGGCGACGGTCAGGCCGGCGATCCCCGCGCCGACGACGACGGCGTCCGCGCTCACCACTCCGGCAGGTCGCCGCCGCGGTACGGGCGCTCGACGTCCTCCGGATAGGGCGCGTATGCCTCCCGCGGGGACTTCGTCGTCTCCGGGACGCCGGCTCCATGCCGGTCCGCGACCTCGGAAGCGGGGTAGACCACGCTCGAGTCGGGCGTGCGCGCCCCCACTGCGAGGACGACGCAGGGGCCGTCGCCCGCGCCGACGAGCACGTGCTCGGTCCAGGCCGGGCAATGGAAGTAGTCCCAGGCCCTGAGCGGCCGCTCCTCGCCCTCCACGAGGAGCAGGCACTCGCCGGAGAGGACGAGGAACCCCTCCTGGCTCGACTCGCCGTGGTACATGCACGCCGGCTGCCCGGGGGCGAGCAGGGAGATGTTGATCCCGAGCTGCGGGAAGCGGACGTCGCCCTGGAACGCCGTCCAGCGCCCGAACGCCCCGTTCTCGAACCAGCGCGCATCGCGCGCGTTCACGACGAACCAGCCCTCGCCCTCGGGGACGAGGCCGGTCTCCGTGGGGACGAGCCGTGCCTCCTCGACCATGCGGACCTCCTCTCGCGGACCGCGAGAGTCTAGGCTGCGCCCAGCACATGGCGAGGCGCCACCTGATGGGCCTGCTCCTCGCGACGGAGGAGGACTGGCCGGGAGCGTTCGAGGCCGTCCTCGGCCGCCTCGGGCCGCTCCGCTACGGGGGCGAGACGCACGAGCTGGCGGCCGCGCGGATCAAGAACGAGCCCTTCGACCTGCGCTCGCGGGCACGGTACACGCTCGTGATCGACCGGCTCTCCTGGTGGTACGACCTGCCCCGCGAGTGGCTGAAGAAGATCGCGCTCATGGACGACGTCTACCTCCTGAACAACCCGTTCACGTTCCAGGCGATGGAGAAGCACGCCGCCTACTGCGCGATGATGCGGCTCGGCCTCCACGTCCCCGAGACGTGGCTCCTCCCGCACAAGCTGCCGCCCTCGAACCCGCGCTACGTGCCGATGGCCGAGCGGTACAACCCCGACTTCGACCTGGGCCGGATCGGCGAGTGGGTCGGCTACCCGCTCTACATGAAGCCGTTCGACGGCGGCATGTGGGTCGGCGTCACCCGGGTCGAGGACGGGGACGGGCTGCAGGCCGCCTACGACGCCTCGGGCGAGCGGATGATGCACCTGCAGGCGAGCGTCGAGGGCTACGACGTCTTCACGCGGAGCCTCTCGATCGGGCCGCAGACGAGCGTGATGAGCTACGACCCGGGCGCGCACGGGCACTACCGCTACCAGCTCGACCGTGACTTCCTCCCGCCCGAGCAGGAGCGCGAGGTGGCGCTGATCAGCCGGCTCGTGAACTCGTTCTTCCGCTGGGAGTTCAACTCCTGCGAGACGATCGTGAAGGACGGCCGCGCGCACCCCATCGACTACGCGAACGCCTCGCCCGACATCGCGCTCGTGAGCCTCCACTACTACTTCCCGTGGGCGATCCGCGCCCTCGTCGCCTGGTGCGCGTTCTGCTCGGTGAGCGGGCGCTCGATGCGGCTGAACCAGAGGACGCGCGAGTACTTCCTCGTCGGCGACGACCCCGACCTCGGCTACGACGAGAAGCTCGCCCGCTACGGGGAGCTCACGGACGCGTACTTCAAGACCGCCGAGTTCGAGGAGTTCAGGGCCGTCGTCCTCGCCCACCTCGACGAGCTGACCGTCGAGTACGTGGAGAGCGCGGAGTTCGACGACCTGCTCGTCCGCTCGATCCGCCTCGAGGTCGAGCCGGAACGGCACGAGGAGATGATCGAGCGCTGCCGCGGCCTCACGCGGCGGTGGGCGGCCGACGAGCGGGCGGCGGCCTAGGAGCCCGGGCCGGACCGCGCCGCGGCGCAGTCCTCGTTCGCCTCGAGCTCGCTCTGGAGCTCGCCGGTGTCCAGGCTCTCGAGCTCGTCGAGCGAGCCCGAGAGCTCGCTTTCGAGCTGGTCGATCTGCGCGGCGGCCTGCGGGACCTTCGCGATCAGGTCCGGCAGCGAGTCGCCGTCGTCGAACGTCGCCCGCAGGTCGTCGACGGTGGCCTGGACGCTCTCCGCCGTCGAGTCGACGATTGCCTCGACCTCCTGGCTGGCCTCGGTCTCGGGCGCCCCGAGCCCGCGGATGTCGTCGAGGAACGCCTCCGTCGCGTCGAGGCCCTCGTCGATGGCGTCCTGAATGCCCTCGGCGCTGAGGTCCGACGGGCTGATGCCGCTGACGACCTCCTCCAGCGACGCCCGCCAGTCGGCCGCGGCCGAGCAGAAGTCGCCCGCCCAGGCCTGGGCCGAGGACTCGTCGCCGCCGTCGTCGTCGCCGCCGCAGCCGGCGGCCAGGACGAGGGCGACTGTGAGAAGGAGCAAGCCGGCCAGCGGGCGGATCACTCTGGGATTATCCCTGCCGATGGCGCACGGTGCCGACACAAGGATCGTCGCAGCTGCAAGACGGGCCCTCTACGGCACGCGCGAGCGGATCGCCGGGACGATCTACGGGACGATCGTGGCCCTCGGGGTCCTCGCCGCGGGGTCGGAAGGAGCCCAGATCGACGCCTGGGCGCTGGACGTCATCATGGTCGCCACCGTCGTGGTCCTCTGGATCGCGCACGTCTACGCGCACGCGCTCGCCGAGAGCATCACCGGCGGCCTGCCGCTCGACCTGGCGGCCGCGCGCCGCCTCGCGCACCGCGAGTCCTCTATCGTGCTCGCCGCGGCAGGGCCGGCGCTCGTGCTCCTCCTGGGCGTCTTCGGCGTGCTCAGCGACGAGGCCGCCGTATGGCACGCGCAGGCGCTCGGCGTCGTCGTGCTGACCGCGCAGGGAGTCCGCTACGCGCAGATCACGGGCCTGGGGATCCTCGCGACGCTCCTCGTCGTGGGAGTGAACCTCGGCCTCGGCCTCGTCATCGTCGGTTTGAAGGCGGCCCTCCAGCACTGACGCGCGTTAAGCTCCTCCGGCATGAGCGTCGAGCCGCTCCGGGTCGATGCGGCGCTCGAGGGCGCCGCGAGCCGCAAGGCGGGCGTGCTCCGCTACTACGAGCTCGCCAAGCGCGCGGAGTGGCAGGTGCGGGACGTCCCCTGGAACGAGATCCCGCCGATTCCCGAGACGCGCGGCCCGGCCGAGAAGAAGGCCCGCCGCCAGGACGTCTGGCGCTCCGTCGTCACGCAGCAGTACCAGGCGGACATCCTCGCGGTGAAGATGGCGGCGCAGCTCCTGAACGCCGCGCCGCACCACGAGGCGCGCCTCTACTACTCGACGATGGTGCAGGACGAGTCGCGGCACGTCGAGGCGTGGCTCAAGCTCCTGGACGAGGTCGGCGGGCCGGCGGAGCGCGACCCGTACCTGGACGAGCTCGCGCGCATGTTCCTGGACGAGCTCGACCTCCTCGAGGAGAAGGTCTTCCTCATGCAGGTCTTCTTCGAGCGGCTCATCATCCCGCGCTTCCGCCTGATCGCGCGCTCGTCGCGCGGAACGGTGCTCGAGGACATCTGCAACCGCCTGACGATCGACGACGGGATCCACCACGGCGCCGGGATGGCCTACGAGCGCGTCCTGCTCGAGGGCGCCACCAAGCGGACGAAGCAGAAGCTCGTCAAGGCCGCGAACCGGATGCTCCCGATCTTCGTCGAGCACGCGCTCTGGCGCCCGCCCGCCCGCGCCTGGATCGGCCGCGCGATGCACGACCGCGACGTGCAGCGCCTTCGCGAGGACCTCGACGACGGCGTGCGCCTGGCGAACTCGCTCGGCCTCGACGTCAGTGACGTCGAGCTTCCGTACTGAGCCGGGGCCACACGGCGGCGAGCTGGGCGCCGAACAGGAAGATCGCGGCGCAGAGGTAGACGAGGAAGAGGAAGCCGACCGCCGCGCCGAGCGACCCGTACACGAGGTTGTAGTCGGCGAAGCGCGACAGGTAGATGCCGAACGCCCACTGGGTCACCTGGACGGCGACCGCGACCAGGAGCGCGGGCAGCCAGAGGTCGGCGAGGCTGGGACGCGAGGGCGGGACGTAGCGGTAGAGGAGCAGGACGGTCGCGAAGACGAGCCCGAGCGAGACGACGAGCTGTGTCCCGTCGCCGGCCGCCGCGCCGAGCCGGGCGAGGCCGAGCTCCTCGCCGATCCTCTCGCCGAGGTCCTCCACGAGCCTGACGACGAGCGTCAGCGAGAACGCGACGAGGATGAGGAGGCCGGCGAGCAGGACGAGGCCGAGGTCGAACGCCTTGCCCCGCCAGGCCTGCCGGCGCTGCGCGCCCCAGAGGCTCGTGAGCGCGATCCGGATCGAGGCCATCATCCCGCTCGCGGCCCACAGGACGCCGAGAAAGGCGACGAGACCGACCGCCGACGAGGGGGTCGCGAGGCCCTGCACGGCCGCGTCGAGATTGTCGCTCCCCGCCTCGGAGAGGCTCAGGTGGTCGACGATCCAGGTCACGAGCTCCTCCCGGCGCTCGTCGTTCTCGATGAGGACGCCGAACAGCGAGGCGAAGAAGATGGCCAGCGGGAAGATGGAGAAGAGCACGCGGTAGGCGATGGCCGACGCGAGCTGGGGGCAGAGGTTGCGCGTGTAGGCGGCCGCCGACTCGCGTGCGAGCAGGACGAGCTTCGCGGGGATCCGGGCCACGTCCAGGCCTGCTTCGCTCCCCGCCGGGTTAGTCCTGGCCGCACTCCTCGGCGATCTGCTCGAGCTCCTCGGCCGCCTGGTCGAGCGCGTCGGCCGGGTCGTCCGACTGGTAGATCCGCTGCAGGACGTCCGCGACCGCGGCCAGGCAGGCCTCGGCCAGGTCGGCGCGCGCCTCGGCGGCCGCCGCGCGCTCCTCGGCGGTCGCGGCCGCGCCCTCGGCGTCCGCGAGCGCGGCCTCGGCCTCCGCGGCGAGCCGCTCGAGCTCGGCCTGGCTGTCGGCAAGCTCGGCATTCGTCGCCCCCAGCTCCTCCGCCACGCCCTCGTACTGCGCCTGGG
>DASPGT010000127.1:0-2932 GCA_035620475.1 Gaiellaceae bacterium
GCGATCGCGCGAGCGATGGCGACCCGCTGCTTCTCTCCGCCGGAGAGCTTCTCGACCGGGAAGTCGAGCCGTTCGCCGAGCCCCATCTCCAACCCCAGGGCCTGCGCCCGCTCGCGCGCCGGGCCGCCCGTGACACCGCCGATGTTGAGTGCGATCTCGACGTTCTCGCGCGCCGAGAGCGCCGCGAGCAGGTTGAAGTCCTGGAAGATAAAGCCGAAGGTGCGCGCTCGGAACGGCGGCAGCTCGCGTTCGCCGAGGGCGGCGATATCCGTCTCATCGATCCAGATCTCGCCGCTCGTGGCGCGTAGGAGGCCGCCGAGCATGGAGAGGAAGGTCGTCTTGCCGCTTCCTGACGGCCCCATCACGAGCACGATCTCCCCGCGGGCGAGCTCGAGGTCGAGCCCGCGCACGGCCTCGACGCGGGTTTCACCCTCGCCGAACGCCTTGGCGAGGGCGTGGATGCGAACGAGCGTCGGCTCCATCTGGATCACCTCCGAAAGACGCTGGCAGGGTCGACACGCGCCACGCGCACCACGGGGAAGGCGGCGGCCGCGAGCGCAACTGCCGCTGCGACGCCAAGCGTCTGGGCGACATCCCCGGCGCGAACCGCGAGCACGAGCGTCGGTGACAGGCTCGGCAGGATCGCCGCGAGCGCGAATACAAGGGCGAACGCAAGGAGGAAGCCTGCTGCAACGGTTGCCGCGACCTGGGTGACGGCGAGGGCGAGCGAACGGCGCGCCCGGAGACCGAGAGCCCGCAGGACTGCGTAGTCCCGGAGCTGCGAGAGCGTGCCCGTGTAGGCGACGAGACCGGCGACCGCGACGCCGATCACGAAGCCGACGAGGATCATCGCCCGGATGATGTCGGTGGTCATGTCGCCGACGACGCGGCGCTCCGAGCGGGCGAACGCCTCCCGGGTGGATGCGGTCACGCCGGGTACGGACGCCTCGATGCGGGTGGCGAGCCCGGCGGCTCCGATCTCCGGCCTCGCCCGGACGAAGACGTAGCTCACGACGCCGACGCTCTCGAGGGTTCGGGCCAGTTCCTGCCGGCGGACGAAAGCGACGGAGTTGAGAATCGAGGCGAGGCCTTCTACCTCGCCCGAGACGCGGAAGGTCACGCCCAGCGCTTGGACGCTCGAGCCGGGACGCGCATCGAGCCTCTCAGCGAGCGAACGCTCGAGGACGATCTCGCCCGAGCGGGGACGCTGCCCGGTGGCGAGCGGGAGCGGAGCGCCTCCGGAATCGTCTCCGATCAGATACACGATGCCCCGCTCCTCCCCGCGCTCGATCATGGCCGGGACGTAGAGGATGGGCTTTGCGTCCGCGACGCCGGGCAACGAGGCGATGGCCGCCGCCGTCTGTTCCGGGAGCGCCGACTGGGTCATGTGCATCGTGTCCACGCCGCGCTGGGCGACGATGACGTCGGCGCCGCTCCCGTCGACGTAGGCCGTTAGCCGCTGGTTGATTCCCGCGAAGATCGCCTGCAGAGCGAGCACGAGCAGGAGGGCAGCCGCGATCCCAGCAACGCCGGCGAGAGCCCGGCCCTTCCGGAAGAGGAGTTGGCGGCGGGCAAGCGGCACGCTCATCGCCGGAAAGCCGAGGCCGGGTCGAGGCGGGCGAGGAGCCGCGCGGGTACCAGCGCTGCGAGAAGCGCCATCGCGAGCGCGCCTGTCGCGATCGCCGCCACGCTCCCGGGACTGATCGCGACCAGGTACTTGGGGGCGAACGCTGAGACGCCGCGTGCCGCCGCCGCGGCGAGCAGGATGCCCAGCGCCGTGCCGGCAAGGGCGAGCCCCGCCGCCTGAGCGCCCACGAGCCGAAAGAGCGCCCGCCGTCGCAGCCCGAGCGCCTTCAAGGTTGCGTACTCACGGCTCCGCTCCGCGGTCGAGCTGTACACGGTCAGACCGATGACGAGGATCGCGACGGCGAAGGCGATCGCCACCATTGCGAGGAGCGGACCCGCGAACGGATCGACGACGAGGCGCCTGTCATTGGCCGCGACCTCCTCCCGGGTCAGTGCCGAAATGCCGGGGACGGAACGGCCGATCCGTACCGCGAGAGCATCCGGTGCCACGCCGGGCTCAGGACCTATGAGGAAGAAGTTGGCTGTGCCCGACTGGCGGTTGAGGGCATTGGCAGTCCTGCGCGTCGCGAAGGCAAGGGGCGTCATGAAGCCGCTCGTCCCGCTCGAGAGCCCAACGATCCGCAGAGGCTCGCCCCGGTACTCCAGGGTCGAGCCGATGCTGAGACCATGCTCCGAAGCCAGCACCCGGTCGAGGACGAGCTCGCCCGCCCCGCTCGGAGCACTTCCAGATGCAAGCTTCCACGGCCCGCCCGGACTCCCGGGGTCGTAGCCGATCAGGAGTGCAGGAACCCGGCGATCGTGCAGCCGGAGCATCGCGTACTGCTGACTGATGGGGGTGGCCTCGGCAACGCCGGGCACGCGCTCGATCTCGCCGGCGAGCTCCTCGGGCAGGACCGAGGTCTGGGAGAGGAAGTCGCGGGCTCCACGCTGTCCGACAAGCACGGGCGGCTGGTGATCGAGATAGAGGGTCACCTGCTCGCCCATGCCGCGCCGGAGGCCGCCGAGGAGCAGAACGAGCGCCACTGCGGCGGCGACCGCGACGACGCTGACGATCAGCTTGGCCGGCTCGGCGGCGAGTTGGCGCCAGGCGACCGGGACGCGCCCGCGGCTAATGGTGCTGCTCATGGCCGGCGGGCTGGTCGATGCCCGGCCGAGGCTGCGCCGGATCGTCCGTCCCAGAGATCGCGGGCCCGATCACGAACGACGACAACGAGAAGAGCCCGACGAAGATGGCAAGCGCGATCGCCGGCGCACGCCAGGTGCGGAAGCGCCGGTGGAGGCGGAGCAGGAACGGGATCGAGGCGACGATGCCGATCGCGAAGAAGAGCGCCGTTCCCACTGCCCC
>DASPGT010000128.1:0-9951 GCA_035620475.1 Gaiellaceae bacterium
GAGCCTCGTGCTCGACGAGAACGGCGACGTCGTCGTCCGCGGGCCGGCCTTCGAGGAGGCGCTGCTCCTCGTGGACGTGGACGCGACGACGGCCGTGGCACGGCGCCTCCGCGACGCGCGCCGCCGCTCGCTCGCCCGGGCCCGGCGGGAGCTGCCCGAGGCGACGATCGTGGACATACCGATGCACTACCCCAAGGCGCGTGCGCCGGTGCCCCACTCGGTGGCCGAGCCGGTAGGCGAGCTCGAGGAGATGCGCCTCGCCATCGAGCTCGGTCTCCGCGACTACGCGGAGAAGAACGGCTTCACGGACGTCGTCCTCGGCATCTCCGGGGGCGTCGACTCGGCGCTCACCGCCGCGCTCGCGTCCGAGGCCCTGGGCCCGGAGCACGTCGTCTGCGTCTCGATGCCGTCGCGCTATTCCTCCGCCGAGACGCGCCGGGACGCGCGCGCCGTCGCGGAGTCGCTGGGCGCGCGCTACCTCGAGATCCCCATCGACAGGGTCGTGGACGCGTTCGGCGCGGCGCTCGCCGAGGCGCTCGCGGGCACGGAGCCGGGGGTCGCCGAGGAGAACGTCCAGGCCCGCGCGCGGGGGGTGATCGTCATGGCGCTCTCCAACAAGTTCGGCTGGCTGGCGCTGGCCACCGGGAACAAGAGCGAGCTCTCGGTCGGCTACGCGACCCTGTACGGCGACATGGCCGGCGGCTTCGCGCTCCTCAAGGACGTGTACAAGACGGACGTGTTCCGGCTCGCCCGTCACCTGAACGAGCGCGCCGGGCGCGAGCTCATCCCGGCGTCGATCATCGAGCGGGCCCCGAGCGCCGAGCTCCGCCCCGGGCAGCGGGACGAGGACTCGCTCCCGCCCTACGCGAAGCTCGACGAGGTGCTCGAGGCCTACGTCGAGCTGGACAGCTCGCGGGAGGAGCTGACCTCGGACGGCTTCGACCCGGACGTCGTCGAGCGGGCGCTCGCGATGATCGACAGGGCCGAGTACAAGCGCCGCCAGGCAGCGCCCGGCGTCAAGCTTCGCCCGAAGGCCTTCGGCCGCGACCGCCGCATCCCGATCACGAACCGCTGGCGCGGATAGACCCGCCTCCTGGGAGGGCCCTCCTTACCTCCTTAACTACGGGGCACCCCTCTCCCACCACCCGCTTCCTGGCGTAATCACGAAGAGCGCGCGTGTCCCGCGCGGTTCCGTGCCGGATCCGTCTCAGCGGCCGAGCGCGGCGGCGAGCGCCCGGAACCAGCGCAGCCGCTCGGCGTAGGGAACCGCGGCGTTCGCGGGCGAGGTCGAGGGGAGCACGAAGAGCCGCGTCCCGCCCAGCCGCAGCTCCTGCTCCCCGAGCTCGCACCGCGCCACCCCGAGCGCGCCCTGGCAGGCGGACTTTCCCACGAAGGCGATCCACCCCGGCCGCAGCCCGGCGGCGAGCGCCTCCAGCCGCTCCCGCGACCCCGCGAAGTCGCCCCGGCGCAGGTCGCCCGACCCCGTCGTCGTCCGGTAGGCGGCGTTCGTGAGCCCGTACCCGAGCTCCAGGAGCGACCGCTGCTCGGACGGATCGAGCTGCCGCGGCGTCAGGCCCGCGTCCGCGAGCAGCCGCCAAAAGTCGTTGCGCGGGTTGGCGAAGTGGTGGCCGGCGGCCGAGGAGCGCCGGCCGGGATTGATCCCGCAGAAGACGCAGCGCAGGCCGGGCGCCAGGATGTCGGGCACGGCGGGGGCCGCGGGCGCTGCCACGGCGGTACTCTACGCCGGAGCAACCAGGAGGACGAGATGGCGCAGGTCGAGGACAAGCCCGGGGTCGCCACGCGCACCCTGAAGAACTACATCGGAGGCCGGTGGGTCGAGGCCGAGGGAGCCGACACGCTGGACGTGGTCAACCCGGCGACCGGCGAGCCGCTGGGGCAGGTGCCCCTGTCGAGCGCCGCCCAGGTCGACGAGGCCGTCCGCGCCGCGCGCGCGGCCTTCCCGGGATGGCGCGCGACGCCCCCGCTCGAGCGCGCCCGGGCCTGCTTCGCGCTCAAGTACGCCCTCGAGGAGGCGAAGGACGAGCTCGCCATGCTCGTCACGACCGACAACGGCAAGACGATCAAGGACGCGAGCGGCGAGGTACGGCGCGGGATCGAGTGCGTCGAGGTCGCCACCGGCATCCCGACGCTCATGCAGGGCACGAACCTCGAGGACGTCTCGCGCGGCATCGACTCGGACATGATCCGCCAGCCGGTCGGCGTCTTCGCCGCGATCACGCCGTTCAACTTCCCCTTCATGGTCCCGCTCTGGTTCCTGCCGTTCGCGATCGCGTGCGGGAACACCTTCGTCTGCAAGCCGTCCGAGCAGGACCCGCTCGCGATGGAGCGCGTCTTCGAGCTGCTCGACGGGATCGGCCTGCCGCCCGGCGTCGTCAACCTCGTCCACGGCGGCAAGGTCGCGGTGGACGCGATTCTCGAGCATCCGGAGGTCGACGGCGTCTCGTTCGTCGGCTCCACGCCCGTTGCGCACTACATCTACGAGACCGGCGCGAAGCACGGCAAGCGCGTGCAGGCGCTCGGCGGGGCCAAGAACCACGTCATCGTCATGCCCGACGCCGACCTCGACACCGCCGTCGACGGCGTCCTCTCCTCGGCCTTCCACGCCGCCGGCCAGCGCTGCCTGGCGAACTCGGTGTGCATCGCCGTCGGCGAGGCCTACGAGCCGCTGCGGAAGGCGCTTGCCGAGAAGGGCGCGGCCATGGTCGTCGACGAGGGCTCGAACCCGGACGCCGAGGTCGGCCCCGTCATCTCGCCGGGCTCGCAGGAGCGCATCCTCGGCTGGATCGACAAGGGGCTCGAGCAGGGCGGCGAGCTCGTCCTCGACGGCCGCGGGCGCGGCTCGGAGGACGGCAGCTTCATCGGCCCGACGATCATCGAGTCCGAGCCCGGGGCCGAGATCGCGCGCGAGGAGATCTTCGGCCCGGTGCTGACGCTGCTTCGCGCGCCCGACCTCGACGGCGCCCTCGAGATCCTCAACTCGTCGTCGAAGGGCAACGCCGCCTCGATCTTCACGACGAGCGGCGGCGCCATGCGCCGTTTCCGCTACGACGCGCAGGCGGGGATGCTCGGCGTCAACATCGGCGTCGCGGCCCCGATGGCGTTCTTCCCCTTCACCGGCTGGAAGGACTCCTTCTTCGGCGACCTGCACGCCACCGGCTCCGACGCGATCGAGTTCTTCACCGAGAAGAAGGTCGTCATCACGCGCTGGCCCGCGGTCTGAGTTGGCGCGGACGTTCGAGTACGCGGCCAGCCTGGACGGCGACGGCACGCTGCGCGCGGACGGCTCCGCGCTGAGCCCCGGAGAGGCCTGGACGCCCGAGCACCTCGTGCTGGCGGGGCTGATGCGGTGCACCCTGCAGAGCCTGCGCCACCATGCGGAGAGCGCTTCCGTCGCGGTCGCCGGCGGCGCCGCCGCCGAGGCCGTCGTCACGAAGCGGGACGACGGCCGCTACGGGTTCGTGGAGATCGAGTGCGGGCTCGACGTGGCGCTCGACCCGCCGCTCGCGGGAGCCGCGCTCACGGACCTGCTCGCGCTCGCCGAGCGCGACTGCTTCGTCGGCGCCTCCCTCCGGCCGCCGCCGCGCTACGAGTGGCGGGTGAACGGCGAGGTCGTCGCGTGAGCGCGGTCGCCTTCGACGTCGCGGCCGTCCGCGCGCGCTTCTCCGCGCTCGACCGGCCGACCGCGTTCCTCGACGCGCCCGGCGGCACGCAGGTGCCCGACTCCGTCATCGAGGCGATGGCCGCCTACCTCCGCGAGTCGAACGCCAACCTCGGCGGGCCGTTCGAGACGAGCCGGCGCAGCGACGCCCTCGTCGTCAGCGCCCACCACACGGCCGCGCGCTTCCTCGGCTGCGACGCCGACGAGGTCGGCTTCGGTCAGAACATGACCACCCTCAACTTCGCGCTCACGCGCACGCTCGGGCGGGAGCTCCGGCCGGGCGACGAGATCGTCGTCACGCGGCTCGACCACGACGGCAACGTCGCGCCGTGGCTCCACCTGGCCGACGATCTCGGCCTCGCCGTCCGCTTCGCCGACCTCCACGAGGAGGACGCGACGCTCGACCTGGAGGACCTCGAGCGCCTGCTGAGCCCGAGCACCCGGGTCGTCGCGTTCCCGCTCGCCTCGAACGCCGTCGGCACGCTGAGCGACGCCCGCCGGATCGTCGAGCTCGCGCACGAGGCCGGCGCGCTCGCCTGGGCCGACGCCGTGCACTACGCGGCCCACCTCCCGATCGACGTCCGCGACCTGGACGTCGACGTGCTCCTGTGCTCGCCGTACAAGTTCTTCGGGCCCCACCTCGGCCTCTTCTACGGCCGGCGCGAGCTGCTCGAGAGCTGGCGGCCGTACAAGGTGCGCCCCGCGCCGGCGGAGCCTGTGAGCGGGCGGTTCGAGACCGGGACGCTCTCGCACGAGGCGCTCGCCGGCTTCGACGCGGCGGTCGCGTACATCGAGTCGGTCGGCTGGGAGGGCATCGCGGCGCACGAGCGTGGGCTGGGCGAGCGGCTGCTCGCCGGGCTCCCGGACCGGATCCGCCTGTACGGCCCGGCGACGATGGAGGGGCGCGTGGCCACGTTCGCGGTCACGGTGCCGGGAATGACGCCCGAGCAGGCCGCCGTCCGTCTCGCCGAGCGCGACCTCGCCGTCTGGTGGGGCGACTACTACGCGGTCGAGGTGATGAAGCGCCTGCAGCTCCCCGACGGAGCGCTCCGTCTCGGCCTGATCCACTACAACACCGACGAGGAGGTCGACCGCCTGCTGGCCGCCCTCCACGAGCTCGTCTAGTGCTCCGGCTCTACTGGGCACGAAACGACGGCCTGGGCGGGCACGTCTTCCTCGGGCTCGAGGACCTGGAGCGGCTGCGCGAGGAGATGGCGGCGCAGGGCATGTCCGGCTGGCTCCAGCTCGAGCGGCTGGAGCCGGGCACGGTCGTTCCCCCGGGCGCGGTCGACTTCGCGCTCTCACAGGCCTCGCCGGAGCCCAAGGCGATCGCCGACGAGAAGCTCTGGCACGACTGGCTCGCCTTCCTGGCCGGGGCGGCCGAGAACGGCGGCGTCGCCGTCCGCTGACGCAGCCGCCGACCGCCACTCCTAAGATGGGCGCAAGCTCGTGAGCGAAACGCCGCAGACGCCCTCGCCCGGCCCGCCGGCCGGCGACGCCGGAAACCCGCGCAACCTGTGGATGGTGCTGGCGCTCGCCCTGGGCGCGGTCGTGCTCGCGATCGTCCTCTTCCTCGTCCTCCGGCCGGACGACAGCGAGCCGGCGGCGGCCACCTCGTCGGAGGCCCAGCCGACCACGACCGTCGAGACGACGACCGAGGTGACGACGGAGGAGACGACGACCGGGGAGACGACGACCGAAGAGACGACCTCGGAGGAGACGACGACCGAGCCGGAGAACCAGCCGCAGCGCGTGAACGTCCGCTTCCAGAACGGCGAGGTCGTGGGCGGGCTCGTCGAGGCCGAGATCGAGCAGGGGATGCAGGTCGTCCTCACCGTCCGCGCCGACGTTACGGACGAGGTGCACCTGCACGGCTACGACCTGAGCACCGAGGTCGCGCCCGGACAGCCGGCGCGCATCACCTTCCGCGCCGAGACGGCCGGCATGTTCGAGGTCGAGCTGGAGGAGCTCGGAATCCCGATCGCGGAGCTGACCGTCAGCCCGTGACGTGAGCCTCCTGCTCGCGCACGGCCTGGGCGGGGTCACCGACCTCCCCGTCCCGCTCTGGCTCTTCTACTACGGCGCCGCGCTCGTCCTCGTCCTCTCGTTCGTCGCCCTGTGGGTGCTCTGGAAGCGCCCGCTGCTGGCGCGCGCGAGCCAGGGGCGGCCCTTCTCCACGGGGCTGGAGGCCGCGGTCAGGAGCCGGGCGGTGCGCATCGTCGCCGGCGCCGTCTCCTTCGCGCTCCTCGTGCTCGTCACGGTCGCGGCGGCCACCGGCGACACCTCGCCCGACGAGAACCTCGCCCCGCGCTTCGTCTTCGTCGTGTTCTGGCTCGGCCTGCCCGCGCTCAGCGTCCTCTTCGGGAACGTCTGGACCGTCCTCAGCCCCTGGCGCGCGGCGGCGGACGCCGTCGCCTGGGCCGCGGAGCGGGGCGGCTTCCGCTGGGAGGCGCCCTTCGCCTACCCCGCCCGGCTCGGGCTGTGGCCCGGGGCGGCCCTCCTCTTCGCGTTCGCGGCGCTCGAGCTCGCGTACTGGGAGCCGAGCGACCCGCGCTCGCTCGCGGGGGCGATCCTCCTCTACAGCACGATCACCTGGCTCGCCATGCTCGCCTTCGGACGCGACGAGTGGGTCGAGAACGGCGAGGCCTTCGCCGTCTACTTCGGGCTCCTCGCGCGCATCGCGCCGTTCGGCGAGCGCGACGACGGGCGGCTCGTCGTCCGCTGGCCCTTCACCGGCCTCGCCCGCCTGGAGTCACGGCCCGGGCTCCTCGCCTTCGTCGCGGTGATGCTCGGCTCGGTCGCCTTCGACGGCTTCAGCCAGACCGACTACTGGGCGGTGGACTTCCGAGCGCGGCTGATGCGCCCGGTGATCCAGGAGTCGCCCCGCCTCGCCGACGTCCTCGGCTCGCTCCTGGCCGCGGCGGGCCTGGCGGCGGTGGTCGTGCTCGTTGCGCTCGCCTACATCGCGGCGATGCGCATCGCCGCCCGGGCGGTCGGCTACGACGGTGACCTCACCGGGCAGTTCATCGGCAGCCTCGTCCCGATCGCGCTCGCCTACGTCGTGGCGCACTACTTCTCGTTCTTCGTGCGCGAGGTGCAGTGGCTCTACCCGTTCGCCTCGGACCCCTTCGGGTTCGGCTGGGATCTCCTCGGGACGGCGGACTGGCGTCCGGACATCGGGATCCTCGCGCCGAAGACGATCTGGTACGCGCAGGTCGCGGCCCTCGTGATCGGCCACGTCGCCGGCCTCGTGCTCGCCCACGACAAGGCCGTCGAGCTCTTCGAGTCCCCGCGCAAGGCGGCGATCTCGCAGTACGCCATGCTCGCGCTGATGGTCGTCTACACCGTCGCCGGGCTCTGGCTCCTCTCCCGCTAGCGCCGGGCCCCACGCTTGGGGTCAGATCTTGCAAGCAAGCAAAGGACATGGCCTTTGCGCGAATGCAAGATCTGACCCCAGGGCGTCGATCTGGCTCCAGGGGCGGGCTGCGCGGCTAGGAGTAGGACTTGCGGGCCGCGTCCCAGCGGGGCTGGTCCCAGCGGATCATGTCCGGGTCGACGCCGCGCGCCTCGGCGAGAGCGACCGTGAGGAGCTGGAAGCGAACGATGTCCACCGCCGGGTGCTCCGTGGGGACGAGGGTCGTCTCGGCGCCGATCTCGCCGAGCGCGCGAACGACGTCCTGGGCGCGCTCGGCCGCGCGGCCCTCGCCCTCGAGGACGAAGGCGCGCACCGTCTCGTCGATAGCGGCAAGGTGGCCGTGGAGGATCTGCTCGGTCTCGTGCGCCTCGGCGGCGAGGTGGACGCCCTCGCGGAGCTTCAGGACGGCCTCGCGGACGGTCGGCAGGTCGCGGCCGGCGCCCACGACGACGAAGCGCTCGTGGGCGGACACGGGGAACCGCTCCTCGGCGAGCACACGCTCCACGGCCGCCGGGAGCCCGGAGACGTCCTCGCCCCGCAGGACGCCGAGGGCCGCCACCGCGGCCGTGTAGCTGGCCGTGTGGCAGTACGACTCCTCGACCTCCGGCGTGACGACGAGCACCTCGTCGGCGACCTCCGCGAGCGGGCTTTCCTCCTGCCCGGTCACGAGCCAGACCGGGCCGGAGAACGCGCGCGCCGCCTCGAGCGCGAGCGCGGTCCCGCCCTCGTGGCTGACGACGACGAGCAGGTCGGCGTCCGGCGGCGAGAGCACGGCCTCCAGCGACTGCAGCGCACGGCCGCCGGCCTGCGCCGCGTGGAAGGACGTCCCGCAGCCGGTGAAGACGACCCTGCCCTCCGGCAGCCGCCGGTCGCCAACCCGCCCCGGGACGCCGCGCAGCCACTCGGGCTGGGCGTCGATCGCCTTTCGGGTGAGGCCGCCGGGCACGTGAGCCGCGAAAGTACCATGCCGACGATGGAGGGCTACCGCTTCGTGACCGCCCGCGACGTCGAGTTCCGCGACGTCGACGCCGCCGACCACGTGAACAACGCGGTCTACCTCACCTACCTGGAGACCGCCCGGATCCAGTACCTGCTCGAGATCCTCGGCGCGGACTTCGCCTACCAGCTGTCGCTCATCCTCGCGCGCGTCGAGCTCGACTTCCGCTCGCCCGCGCGCTTCCCGGAGACCCTCGAGATCGGCACCCGCGTCCCGCGGATCGGCACGAAGAGCTTCGACATGGAGCACGAGATCCGGGGCGGCGACGGCCGGGTCGTCCTCGAGGCCACCTCCGTCATCGTCGCCTACGACTACGAGGCGAACGCGTCCATGGCCGTCCCCGACGAGTGGCGCGCCCGCCTCGACGCCTACGAAGAGAGGAGCTCTGTCCCGAGCTGATGCCGAAGACCTTCGAGAAGACCGTCCTGCCGAACGGCCTGCGCGTTCTCACCGCCGACATGCCGCAGGCGAAGTCCGTCGCCTGCTTCGTCATGCTCGCCGCCGGATCGCGCTACGAGACGAAGGACACGAACGGCATCGCGCACTTCGCGGAGCACATGTTCTTCAAAGGCACCGAGAACCGTCCCACCGCCCGCGACATCGCCGGCGAGATCGACTCCATCGGCGGCGAGTTCAACGCGTTCACCGGCAAGGAGTACACCGGCTACTACGTCAAGTGCGCGGCCGAGCACCGCGACACCGCACTCGACGTGCTGGTGGACATGCTGCGCCACTCGAAGTTCAACGCCGAGGAGATCGAGCGCGAGAAGGGCGTCATCGTCGAGGAGATGAACATGTACTACGACACGCCGCGCGACTACGTCGACGGCGTGTACGACTCCCTCCTCTACGGCGACCAGCCGCTCGGCTGGGACATCATCGGCACGAAGGAGACGGTGCGCGCCGCCACGCGCGACACCTTCCTCGGCTACCTCGACCGCTGGTACCGGGCGCCGCGCATGGTCGCCGGCGTCGCCGGCGCCGTCGGCGCGGACGCGGTGGAGCGCGTCGGCTCCCTGCTCGGCGACGTCCCCAACGGCGCCACCGGCGCGCCCGACCCGGTGCACTGGGAGCAAGAGGGCCCGGCCGTCCGCCTGCACACCAAGGCCTCCGACCAGGCGCACATCCGCATCGGCGTCCACAGCTACCCGCTGGGGCACCCCGACCGCTACCCGCTCATGCTCCTCGCCACGGTGCTCGGCGGCGGCATGTCCTCGCGGCTCTTCACCGAGGTGCGGGAGCGGCGCGGTCTCGCGTACTACATCTACGGCTTCAACCAGGCATACACCGACGCGGGGACGCTCTTCGCCCAGGGCGGCGTGGACATCAAGCGGATCGACGAGGCCGTGGCCACGATCGTCCGGGAGCTCGGGCGCATCGCCGCCGAGCCGGTCGACCCCGACGAGCTCGAGAAGGCACGGAACTTCGCCAAGGGCCGCCTGGTGCTGTCCCTGGAGGATCCGAAGGGGACGATCTCCTTCGGGCTCCGCGACGAGGTCCTCGAGGGCCGGACGCGCGAGCCGGAGGAGGTCCTCGCCGCCCTCGACCGCGTCACGCTCGAGGACCTCCACCGGGTCGCGCAGGACATCGTCCGCGAGGAACGGCTCAACCTCGCCGTGGTCGGCCCGTTCGACGACCCGGCGCGCTTCGAGCGGCTCCTCGACCTGGACGCCGCCTAGCCGCTCTCGGCCGGCGGGCTCGGCCCTCCCTCCTCCTTGTCGCGAGGACGGCGCAGGAGCGCGAACGCGATGCCCGCGAACGCGCAGCCGGCGGCGATGAACGCGAGCCAGCGGGCGACCCAGTCCTCGCCGCCGCCGTCTCCCCCGGAGGCCGCGGCCGCCTCGGTGTCCTCGTGATCCT
>DASPGT010000129.1:0-32817 GCA_035620475.1 Gaiellaceae bacterium
ATCCCGAGCGTCTCGGCCGACCCTGCTCATACGGCGGACGTGCGGGCCGCCGGGGAGTGGCTCTGCGAGTTCGTCCGCGCGGCCGGCGGGTCGGCGGAGCTGGTCGAGACGGAGGCCCACCCGCTCGCGGTCGGCGAGCTCCGGGCCTCCGCGAGCTGGCAGGACGCGCCCACCGTCCTCCTGTACGGCCACTTCGACGTCCAGCCGCCGGCGCCGCTCGAGCTGTGGGAGTCCGACCCGTTCGAGCCGGAGATCCGTGACGGTTACCTCTACGGGCGGGGCGCGGTGGACGACAAGGGCAACGCCTACCTGCTCCTCAAGGCGGCCCGGCTGCTCGCCGAGGAGGGCGCGCTGCCCGTGAACGTCCGCGTGGCCTTCGACGGCGAGGAGGAGATCGGCGGGCACTCGATCGTCGACTTCCTCGCCGCGGACAGCCGCGGCGCCGACGCCTGCCTCATCTTCGACAGCGGCATGCCGCGGGAGGACGTGCCGGCCTTCGACCTGGGCGTGCGCGGGCTCGTGTACTTCCACGTGACGCTGCGGGCCGGCGAGCGAGACCTCCACTCCGGCCTCTTCGGCGGCGCGGCGCTGAACGGGGTCCACGCGCTGATGCGCGTCCTCCAGGCCGTCGTTGCGGTACCGGAGGAGCTCCGGGCGGGCGTCATCCCTCCGACCGACGAGGAGCTCCGGTCGTGGGGGGAGCTCGACCCGGGCGAGGCCGTCCTCACCGGCGCGGGCGCGCTGCCCATGGACGCCACGGCCGCCGAGGACTTCTACCGGCGGACGCTCGCGGGCCCGGCCGTCGACGTGAACGGCCTGCACGGCGGAGAGTCGCGGCTGCAGAAGACCGTCCTGCCCGTCCATGCCGAGGCGAACGTCTCGATCCGGCTCGCGCCCGGGCAGGACGTCGAGGAGATCGCCGCGACGTTCGAGCGCCTCCTCCGCGAGGCGGTGCCCGCGGGCGCCGAGCTCGAGGTCGAGCGCCGGTCCTCGGCCCCGGCCGGGCTCATCCCGCCGGATGCGCCGGCCGTCCGTCTCGCCCAGGACGCCTTCGAGCGCGTCGTCGGGCGCCGGCCGCTCCTCGTCCGCAGCGGCGGCACGATCCCGCTCGTCCCGGCCCTCGCCGACCGGGGCATCCCGACGATCCTCACGGGCTTCGCGCTCCCGGACGCGAACATGCACTCGCCCAACGAGCGCCTGCGCGCCGGCTACATCCCGCTCGGGGTCGAGACCGCCCGTGAGACGCTCGTCGCGCTCGCCGGCCTGCACTGACGGTGGACGCGGGCCAGGCCGTCAACGGCGCCCTCCGCAAGGCGATCCTCGCCTCCTCCGGCAGCCGGCGCGTGCGCGGCTTCGCCGACCGGCACGGGCTCCGGCTCGGCGCCTCGCGCTTCGTCGCGGGGGAGGACCTGAACACCTGCGTCCGAGTCCTGCGCCGCCTGAACGACCAGGGCCTCCATGCGAACACGACGCTCCTCGGCGAGGACGTTCGCGACGAGGCGCAAACGCGGGTCGTGGTCGACGAGTACCGGGCGATCCTCGAGCGGCTCCACGACGAGGCGCTGCGCTGCAACGTCGCGCTCAAGCTGACCCATCTCGGCCTCGACCTCGACGAGGAGCTCGCCTACGAGAACCTCCAGCGGGTCGTGACGCGCGCGGGAGAGCTCGGCAACTTCATCCGCATCGACATGGAGCACTCGGCCCTCGTCGACGCGACGCTCCGCCTCTACCGGCGCCTCCGTGAGGCGGGGCACTCGAACGTCGGCATCGTGCTCCAGTCGTACCTCTACCGGACGCCGGACGACCTGGAGAGCCTGCTCCCGCTCGCGCCGAACCTGCGGCTGGTGAAGGGCGCCTACCTCGAGCCCGACTCCGTCGCCTACCCGAAGAAGGCCGATGTCGACGCCGCCTACCTGCGCCTCGTGGAGCGCTCGCTGACCGGCGGCGGCTACACGGCGATCGCCACCCACGACGAGCGGATGATCGAGCCGGCGCTCGCCTTTGCGGAGCGGGAGGGCATCGGCCGCGACCGCTTCGAGCTCCAGATGCTCTACGGCGTGCGCCCGCAGCTCCAGCTCGACCTCCTCGCCCGCGGCTACAAGGTGCTCGTGGCGACCCCCTTTGGGCCCGAGTGGTTCCCGTTCTTTACGCGGCGGCTCGCGGAGCGGCCCGCGAACCTCCTCTTCGTCGCCCGGAACCTCGTCAGACGCTAGCGATGCGCCCGGCGCCGTGGGCGTGCGTGTGGTTCTCGTCGTCCACGAGCCAGGAGTGCCCGAAGCGGCTCATCTCGTGGATGATCGGAAGCAGCGCCGTGCCCTTCTCGGTGAGCTCGTACTCGGCGCGGCGGGGCTCGGCGTGCTTCTCGATGATGCCGTCGTGCTCGAGGACCCGGAGGCGCTCGGAGAGCGTGCGCGGGCTGATGCCGGGGCAGGAGCGCTCGAGCTCGGAGAAGCGGCGCGGGCCTTCGGAGAGGTCGTGGACGATGATCGCCGTCCACTTCGAGCCGATGATGTCGGCCGTGCAGGCGACCGCGCACTCCTCGTCGTGGACGGGTCGCATCGTGCGCATATGCGTATTGTAACTCCCGAGGTCGGGGGTCAATCCCAGGGCGGGGGGTTGTGCGCCCAGCGGCCGCCGACCATCGTGGCGACGATCTCGATCTCGCCGAGCTCCGCGGGCGGCGTCTCGACCGGGTCGCGGTCGAGCACGACCAGGTCGGCCAGGTAGCCGGGGAGGAGCTTCCCGCGCCGCCGCTCGTCCCCGGTCAGCCAGGCGGGCGTCACGCAGGTGGCGTGCAGTGCCTGCTCGACGGTGACGCGCTGCTCGGGATGCCAGGCGTCGCGGGCGTCCAGCGTGCGGGTGACGCCGGCCCGGATCCCGAAGAGCGGGTCGAGCTCCTCGACCGGCGCGTCGGAGCCGTTGGCGACGACGGCGCCGGAGTCGATCAGCGAGCGGAAGGCGTACGCGCCGTCCGTCCTGCCCGCCCAGAAGGCGTCGGCGAGGTCGCGGTCGGACGGTGCGTGGCTGAACTGGACGGAGGCGGCGATACCGAGCTCCGCGAACCGGCCCACGTCCTCGGGAGCGAGGAGTTGCGCGTGCTCGACCCGCGGGCGCAGGCCGCGCGGCCGCCACTCGTCCCGGGTCTCCTCGAAGGCGTCGAGCGCGCGGCGGTTCGCCAGGTCGCCGATCGCGTGGACGGCCACGGGGAAGCCGGCGCGCGCGCTGCGCCTGACGATGTCCACGAACTCCTCGTACCCGACGATCTCGACGCCGGAGCCGTCGAGCAGGAGCGCCGTCCGCGAGCCGAGGGTCCCGTCGAGGAACGCCTTGATGTACCCGACGCGGAGGAAGTCGTCGCCGAGGCCGGAGGCGAGGCCGACCTCCTCCAGGCGCTCGACGTGCTCCCAGGGGAGCGACTGCCAGACGCGGAGGTCGAGCGCCCCCTCAGCGCGGAGCCGCTGGAAGACGCGGAGCGCTCCGAGCCACCCGTCCTTGTCGTGCACGGCGACGACGCCGCGCGAGAGCGCGAGCGGGATCGCCTCGCGGCAGGCGTCGACCATCTCGTCCTCGGTCGGCCGGACGTAGGTGTCGCGGAAGTGCCAGGCGCACTCCTCGCGGAGGACGCCGGTCGGCTCCCCCCGCTCGTCGCGCTCGACGACGCCGCCGGGCACCTGGAGCTCGCCGCCGGCGCGGGCGAGCGCGGCGGAGTTGAGCCAGAGCGAGTGGTAGTCCTTGGACATGAGGGCAACGGGCACGTCGCCGGTGATCGCGTCGAGGGCCTCCCTGGTCGGCTCGGCGGCCGGCGCCCAGTCGCCGCTCCGCCAGCCGAGGCCGCGGAGCCAGCGGCCCCCCTCGACCTCGCCGACCGCGGCGGCGACGCGCGCGAGCGCCTCGTCCAGCGAGGCGGCTCCCTCGAGTCGCACCTGGCGCTGCGCGAGCGCCCAGGTGGGGAAGTGGACGTGCGCGTCGGTGAACCCGGGGAGCACGCAGCGCCCGCCCAGGTCGACCCGGTCGGGGCTCGCCAGCGCCGTCTCGTGCGTGCCGACGCCTCCCGCGATTCGCTCGCCGGCGACCGCGAGCGCCGCCGCCCGCGGGAGGGACGGGTCGAGCGTGCGGACGACGCCGTTCTCGAGGATCACGAGCCGAGGATAGTGAAGCCCCGACCCCGGGGCGCTGGAGCATCCGCGTGGTGAAACCGCTCGCGCCTCGCCCGCGTATCGACTGTCGATGCGTCCTGTCCTCCTCGTCGCTGTCGCCTTCCTCCTCCCGGCGTGCGGCGGGGAGGAGGGCGCAAACGACGCCGCAGCGCCGGCCGGCGCGGCGGACGTCGAGATCGTCCTCGCGGACTTCACAGTCGAGCCGTCGTCGCTCGAGCTCGCTCCCGGCTCGTACACCTTCAGCGTCGTGAACGAGGGCGGCCAGACGCACGCGCTCGAGATCGAGGGCCCGAACGGGGAGGTGGAGACGGGCGACCTCGCTCCGGGCGAGTCGGCCGAGCTCGCGGTCGACCTGTCCGAGCCCGGCGAGTACGAGGTGTACTGCCCGGTGGGCGGTCACCGCGGGCAGGGCATGGAGGGAACGATCACCGTCGGCGGTGCCGGCGCCCCGGCCACGACAACCGACGAGACGACGACGGACGAGGATTCCGACTACCGCTACTAGAGGGTGTGGCGAAACACCCACTTCGCATCGGTGGTAGTAGTGGACGGGATCGCGCGTGGGCCGAACCGCCACCTGGCTGCTCGTGGGGGCAGTTGTCGCCCTCGGCGTCGTCGCGGGCGCCGACGCGCTCCTCGACGCGGGCGGGCCGGAGGCGGCACCTGCCGAGCCGGCGCCGGCGATGGCCTCGACCGAGTCCGAGCTCGCGCTCGACCCCGAGGTCGAGTCCGAGACCGAGGCCGTCGGGCTCGCCTTTCGGGCCGCGCGGGAAGCCCTGCGGGCTGCCGGGGTGCCCGCAGGCGTCCTCACGTTCGCGGACGAGCAGTGCCGTCTCCACTCGGTGACTCTGCCCGACCTGGAGCCGCATCCGGGCTCCCGAGGGGAAGCCTGCTCCTTCGGGTCCTCGGTCGGCGGCGAGTTTGCCGAGGGCGGGCCGCCGCCGTACCCCTTCGGCAGCCTTGCCGCGCTCTGCCGCGACGGGAGAATCGAGCTTCGCCTGCCGAATCGCGACCTGTTCGCGCGGGCCCGTGGGCGCTGCGGCGTCGTCTGGCGTCCCGACGGCACCCCGACGTTCGCGCGCAGGGGCGAGGTGCTCCGCTTCGCGCCCTGCCCCGGCGACGAGCCCGGAGCGCTGCCGCTGCGCTGCACCCGGACGCTGCTTTCGCGCGCGGACCTCGCGCGCGAGCTTCGGCGAGCGGGGTGGGACGGGGCCCGCTTCCGGATCGGCGAGTTCCACTGGCTCGGCAACCGGCGCCTGATCGCGACCGTCGGGCTCGGGGACGGCTCAGAGCTGCTGGCGGTCTTCGCCGGCCGCCGCCTCGTCTCGAGCCCGCGCTTCGCCTACGAAGGCCTCAGCGGGCTCCGGCCGAGCCCGAGAGGCACCTTCCTCGCGGCCCGGATCGACTCGCCGGGCGGGCTGCTGGTCGTCGACCGTCGCGGCAGGCCTGTTCCGCTTGCGATGCGCCACGGCGACGCGCTTGCGTGGTCTCCCGACGAGCGCTGGATCGCCGAGGCGACCGCAGGCGGCATCTTCGTCTTCCGCGCCGGCGATCGAAGCCCGGAGCTCCTGCACGTCCCGATCGTCGCCCGCGACCTGGTGTGGCGGTGAGCGGCCGGCGCTGGCTGACGTGGCTCGTCGTCGGCGGCCTGGCCACGATCGCGGTCGCCGCGGCCGTGGACGCGCTTCGCGAGGAACCGGCCGTGGTTCGAACCGAAGCGGTGACGCCGACGGTTCCCGGCCTGGGCGAGGGCCTGAGCGAGGCTGTCACGCAGCTCCGCGAGGCCGGCGTTTCGGGCGTCTTGACCTACTCGGACGAGGACTGCCGGCTGCACGCCGTCTCACTTCCGGACCTCGAGCCGGCACGGGCGCCGTCGTTCCAGATGTGCCGGCCGTCGACCTCGACGGGCGAGCTCGGAGTCCTCGCCGGGGACGTCGTCTGGTCGGGGCTCGGGTACGGGGCCGTGCAGGTCGTGCTCCCGCGCGCGCGGCTGTCGCGGGCGATCCTCGGCGAGCCCGCAGGCCTCGGCGAGGCCGCAGGGGCTGCGGCGCGGTTCCATGCCGTCCAGGCGGTCACGCTCGACGACGAGCGGCTGCTCGTGCTGGCGGAGTCGACGACGAGGGAGGGTGACCGGGTGCTGGCCGTCTTCGACGGGCCGGACGCGGAGTTCGCGCACCTCACCTGGTGGGCCGGCGGCGCCCGCGCCGTCCGCCCGAGCCCGCAAGGTGGCTACTTCGCCCTCATCCGCGGCGAGCCCGGCGGCGTGCGAGTGTTCACCCGGGACGGCAGAGCCGTCCCGCTTCCGGGGGACGTCCCACTCGCCCTCGGCCTCGCGTGGTCACCGGACGAGCGCTGGACGGCCGTCGCCACGCACACGAGCCTGTACCTCTTTCGCACGGAGCAACCACACGACGGCGTGATCCGCGTCCCGCTGGCTGTGCGCGACCTGGACTGGAGCGCGTCAGGGCTCTCCGGGTCCCCTTAACTCTTCGGGGCACCCCTCTCCCACCACCCGCTTACCAGCGTAACGCGGAAAACCGCACCCGTGGCGCGCGGATCGTGCCGGCTTCGTGCCTAACTGTCGACACTAGAATCCGGGCGTGGGGTACGAGCCGCTCTCCGACGAGCAGCGCGAGATCCGCGACCTCGTGCGCACGCTCGCGCGCGAGCGCATCGCGCCGCGGGCGGCCGAGATCGATGCGTCGGGCGAGTTCCCGTGGGACATGGTCGAGCTGCTCAGGGAGCACGAGATCCTCGGCCTCCCCTTCGAGGAGCGCTTCGGCGGGACCGGCACCGGCACGCTCATGGTGCTCGTCGCGATCGAGGAGATCTCGAAGGTCTGCGCGACCACAGGGCTGATCCTCGCGCTGCAGGAGCTCGGCGCGCTGGCGATCAAGAACGACGGCACGGAGGAGCAGAAGAAGCGGTGGCTGCCACGGCTGGCGAGCGGCGAGTGGCTCCCCGCGTACGCGCTGACCGAGCCCGGCTCGGGCTCGGACGCGGCCGCGATGCGCTCCGAGGCGAGGCGGGCGGGTGACGAGTACGTCCTCAACGGCTCCAAGCGCTTCATCACGAACGCCGGTGTCGCCGGCCTCTACGTCGTCTTCGCCAAGACCGATCCGGCGGCCGGCTCGCGCGGGATCTCGGCGTTCGTCGTCGAGGCGGACGCCCCCGGGTTCGAGGTAGGGCGGATCGAGCCGAAGATGGGGATCAAGGGCTCGACCACCGGCGAGGTGTTCTTCACGGATTGCCGCATTCCGGCGGCGAGCCGGCTCGGCGAGGAGGGGGAGGGGTTCAAGGTCGCCATGCGCGTCCTCGACCGCTCCCGGCCCGGAATCGCGGCGCAGGCGCTCGGGATCGCGCAGGGGGCGACCGACTACGCGCTCGAGTACGCGAAGTCGCGCGAGACGATGGGGAAGCCGATTGCCGAGCACCAGCTGATCGCCGCGAAGCTGGCGGAGATGGAGACGAAGTGCGAGGCGGCGCGCGGGCTCCTGTACAAGGTGGGGATGGCCATCGACGAGGGCGTCGAGCCGCTGACCAAGCTCTCCGCGATGGCGAAGCTCTTCTGCGGCGACACGGCCATGGAGGTCACCACCGAGGCGGTCCAGGTCCTGGGCGGCTACGGCTACATGAAGGAGTACCCGGTCGAGCGCATGATGCGCGACGCGAAGATCACGCAGATCTACGAGGGCACGCAGGAGATCCAGCGGATCGTGATCGCGCGCGAGATGGTTCGCGAGGCACGCTCGTTCTTGCTCGCGGGCGTCGGCTAGCCCGTGCGGGCGGCCCGCATGGCCGCCTTGTGGGCGCGCTTCTTCGCCTGGTAGTCCTCGAGCGCCTCGTAGGAGTCGACGTCGCCGAGCGTCGGGTGGGTCGGGGCGACGTGCTCCCATCCGGGCGGGCGGACGCCGAAGCGCTTGCCGAGGATGGCCAGGAGCGACCTGGCCTTCATGGGCCCGATGCCCGGGAGGTCGAGGAGGCGGCGCTCGAGATCCTCGCCGCTCTCGGCGTCGAGCCAGACCCGCTCGGCCCGGCCGCCGTAGTCCTCGACGACCGCGGCGCAGAGCTCCTGGACGCGCCGGGCCATGTTTCCGGGGAACCGGTGGATCGCCGGCTTCCGGCGGAAGAGCTCCTCGAGCTCGCCAGGATCGGCAGCCGCGATCGTCGCCGCGTCGAAGCTCCCGAGCCGCCGCTTGAGCTCGAGCGGCCCGGAGAACGCCTTCTGCACGGTGACCTGCTGGTCGAGGACGAAGCCGACGAGAAGGGCCAGCGGCTCCTCCGCGAGCAGGCGGTCGGCCTCGTCGTCGCCGGTGAAGTAGAGGTGCGTCGGGCGGGTCGTGGCCATGTCCCGATTCTAGAGGCGCCCGCTCGTGCACGGTTCCGGCACAGTGCAGTCACGGAGCCGGCACGATGCGCGCGCCACACGCGCGGTTCTCGGCGTTACGCTGGAAAGCGGGTGGTGGGAGAGGGGTGCCCCTAGGAGTTAACAGGCCTCCGGGCGGCGATCCGGCAGCCCGCGTCCGAGTGGGTAGGCTGAGCTCGTGAGCGCGCTCGCGCCCTTCAGCCCCGAGGTCCGCGGCTGGTTCGAGCGGACGTTCGACGGGCCGACGCCCGCGCAGGACCTCGGCTGGCCGGCGATCGCCTCGGGGAAGCACGTCCTCATCCAGGCGCCGACCGGCTCTGGAAAAACGCTCGCCGCCTTCCTCTGGGCGCTCGACCGGGCGCGCCCCGACGCGGGCACGCAGGTGCTCTACGTGAGCCCCCTGAAGGCCCTCAACTACGACGTCGAGCGGAACCTTCGCGGGCCCCTCGCCGGGATCGGTTCGGAGCTCTCGGTCGCCGTCCGCACCGGCGACACCCCGCCGAAGGAGCGGGCGGCGATGCTCAAGCGCCCGCCCGACATCCTCATCACGACGCCGGAATCGCTCTTCCTCATGCTGACCTCGCGCGCCCGAGAGACGCTGCGCGGCGTCAGGGTCGTCATCGTCGACGAGGTGCACGCGGTCGCGGGCACCAAGCGAGGCGCCCACCTGGCACTCAGCCTCGAGCGGCTGGAGCGGCTCGCCGGCGAGCCCGTGCAGCGCGTCGGCCTCTCGGCGACGCAGCGGCCCCTCGAGGAGATCGGTCGCTTCGTCTCGGGAGGCCGCCCCATCGAGCTGGTCGACGCCGGGACGCGCAAGGCGCTCGACCTCCGCGTCGTCGTCCCCCTCGAGGACATGCGCGAGCCGGGCGAGGGCGGCTCCATCTGGCCGTCCATCTACCCCGCGCTCCTCGAGCTCGTGCGCGCGCACCGCTCGACGATCGTCTTCGTCAACAACCGCCGGCTCGCCGAGCGCCTCGCGCTGCGCCTCAACGACCTGGCCGAGGCCGAGATCGCGCGCGCCCACCACGGCTCGCTCGCGCGGGAGCAGCGCGTCGAGGTCGAGGAGCTCCTGAAGAGGGGAGCGATCCCGTGCCTCGTCGCGACCTCGTCGCTCGAGCTGGGAATCGACATGGGCGCCGTAGACCTCGTCATCCAGGTCGAGTCCCCGAAGTCCGTCGCCCGCGGGCTCCAGCGGGTCGGCCGCGCCGGGCACAGCCTGGGCGAGGCGTCCAAGGGCCGGATCTTCCCCAAGTTCCGGGCCGACCTGCTCGAGTCGGCCGTCGTGGTCGGGCGGATGGAGGAGGGCCTGATCGAGGAGACGCGCGTGCCGCGGAACCCGCTCGACGTCCTCGCCCAGCAGATCGTGGCGATCTGCGCCGAGGAGGAGATCGCCGTCGACGAGCTCCACGACCTCGTCCGGCGCGCCTGGCCGTTCCGCGACCTCAAGCGGAGGCAGCTCGAGAACGTCCTCGACATGCTCGCCGGCAGGTACCCGTCCGAGGAGTTCGCCGAGCTGCGGCCCCGCATCACCTGGGACCGGGTCGCCGGGCTGCTCCGCGGGCGCGAGGGCGCGCGCCGGCTCGCGGTCACGAACGCCGGCACCATCCCCGACCGCGGGCTGTTCGGCGTCCACCTCCTCGACGGCGGCGGCCGCGTCGGCGAGCTCGACGAGGAGATGGTCTACGAGGCTCGCGCGGGGCAGACCTTCCTCCTCGGCGCCTCGACGTGGCGGATCGAGGAGATCACCCGCGACCGCGTGCTCGTCTCGCCGGCGCCCGGCGTCCCGGGGCTCGTACCGTTCTGGAAGGGCGAGGGCGTCGGGCGGCCCTACGAGCTGGGCGAGGCGATCGGCAGGGCCGGGCGCGAGCTGGTCGCGCTCGACGACGACCGGGCGCGCGAGCGGTTGGTCGCCGAGCACCGGCTGGACGAGCGGGCCGCGGAGAACCTGTTGACGTTCCTCCGCGAGCAGGAGCAGGCGACCGGCGTCCTCCCCTCCGACCGCGCCGTCGTCGTCGAGCGCTTCCGGGACGAGATCGGCGACTGGCGCCTCTGCATCCTCACGCCGTTCGGCGCCCGCGTCCACGCGCCCTGGGCGCTCGCGCTCGCGGCCCGTCTGCGCGAGACGCTGGGGCTCGAGTCCAACTTCATCTGGTCTGACGACGGCGTCGCGCTCCACCTGCCCGACGCCGACGCGCCGCCGCCGCTCGGCGAGCTGCTCGTCGGCCCGGAGGAGCTCGAGAATCTCGTCGTCGCGGAGGTCGGCGGCACGGCGCTCTTCGGCGCCCGCTTCCGCGAGAACGCGGCCAGGGCGCTCCTCATCCCGCGGCGCCGCCCTGGACAGCGGACGCCGCTCTGGCAGCAGCGGCTCAAGGCGCAGGGGCTCCTGCAGGTCGCCCGTCGCTACCCCGACTTCCCGGTCGTGCTCGAGACCTACCGGGAGGTGCTGCAGGACGTCTTCGACCTGCCGGCCCTGCGCGGCCTCCTCGCGGCGGTGCAGCAGCGCCGCATCGACCTCGTCGAGGTCGAGACGCCGACCGCGTCTCCCTTCGCCTCCTCGCTGCTCTTCGACTACGTCGCCACCTACATGTACGAGGACGACACGCCGCTCGCCGAGCGGCGCGCGCAGGCGCTCGCGCTCGACCGCGACCTCCTGAAGGAGCTGCTCGGGCAAGAGGAGCTCCGCGACCTGCTCGACCCGGCCGCGCTCGAGCAGGTCGAGGAGGAGCTGCTCGGTACGCCGGCGAGCGCCGACGGGCTGCACGATCTGCTCCTCCGCCGCGGCGACCTCGCGTCCGGCGAGTTCGACGAGGATCCGGCCGCCGCGCTCGTCGCCGAGCGCCGCGCTGTGCACATCCGGATCGCGGGCGAGGAGCGGCTGATCGCGGCCGAGGACGCCGGGCGCTACCGCGACGCGCTCGGTGCGATGCCGCCCGCCGGGCTTCCGGACGCCTATCTCGACGGCGGCGACGACCCGCTCGGGTGGATTCTCCGCCGCTTCGCCCGCGGCCGGGGGCCGTTCACGACCGAGGAGGCGGCCCGGCGCTTCGGGCTCGAGCCCGAGCGGACCGAGTCCCTGCTCGCAGGCCTCGACCTCGTCCGCGGGGAGCTCAGGCCCGGCGGCTCCGAGCGCGAGTGGTGCGATCCCGACGTGCTCCGCCGGCTGCGCCGCGCCAGCCTCGCGCGGCTCCGCCGCGAGGTCGAGCCCGTGGAGAAGGGCGCGCTCGGCCGCTTCCTCGCCGGCTGGCAGGGAGTCGACCGGCGCGCCACCCTCCGGGAGGCGCTCGTCCCGCTCCAGGGGCTGTCGCTTCCGGTCGCGCTCTGGGAGAGCGACGTCCTTCCGCGCCGCGTCCCCGGCTACCAGCCGGCCGCGCTCGACCAGCTGACCGCGTCCGGGGAGGTCGTCTGGGTGGGCGCCGGGCTCGAGCGCGTCGCGCTCTACTTCCGCGAGGACGCAGCTGCGCTCGGCCGGCCGGGCGCGCTGCCGCCGCCGGAGGGGGAGGCCCACGATGCGATCCGTGCGGCGCTCGCGGGCGGGGCGCTCTTCTGGTTCGACCTCCTGGCCGCCACCGGTGTGGACGGCGAGGTCGCTCTGCCCGCCCTCTGGGACCTCGTCTGGGCCGGCGAGGCGACGAACGACGCCTGGCAGCCGCTCCGCGCGGGCCGCCGCTTCCAGGCCCCGCGCGCCGAGCGCCGGCCGCGCCGCTTCTCGCGGGCTCGCTCGGACGCGATCACCGCGACCCAGGGCCGCTGGTCGTCCGCTTCCGGGCTCTTCCCGGGCGAGCCCGACCCGCGGGCGCTCGCCGAGCTCCTGCTCGAGCGCCACGGCGTCGTCACCCGCGACGGTGTCCGCGCCGAGGGCATTCCCGGCGGCTACGCGCCCGTCTACCGCGAGCTCCGCAAGCTCGAGACGCTCGGAGTCTCCCGCCGCGGCTACTTCGTGGAGGGCTTGGGCGGCGCTCAGTTCGCGCTTCCCGGAGCGGTCGAGCGGCTGCGCGAGCGGCCCCAGGAGGAGGCCGCGCTCGTCCTCGCCGCCGCCGACCCGGCGCAGCCCTACGGCGCCGCGCTCCCCTGGCCCAAGCGTTCGGGGGCGCGGGCAGCCCGCGTCGCCGGCGCGCACGTCGTCCTGCTCGGCGGCGAGGCCGCGCTCTTTGCCGAGCGCGGCGGCCGCTCGCTCGTCCCGCTCCGCGACCCGGAGCAGGCCTGGCTGCGGACGGCGTTCGCCGCGCTCGTCGAGCACGCGCGCCGGTCCGGGCTCAAGCGGCTCGCAGTCGAGCGGTTCGACGGGGAGCCCGTCGGCGAGACCGAGGCGATGCAGCTGCTCGTGGAAGCCGGTTTTCTCGCCGGGCCCCGCCGGGCCGTCCTCCGCGCGTGACCGACGCCGACTTCGATGCGCTCCTCGCCGCGCAGGGCCGCAGCTACCGGACCGCGGGCGAGGGCCTCAGGCGCGCGTGGCCCGAGGAGGACGCGCTCGACCGCGAGGGCCTGCGCGCGCTCCTCGCGGACGTGCACTACGGCGTGCTTGCGACCTCGCGTCCCGACGGGCGCGCCCATGCGACGCCTGTTGCCTTCTCGCTGGAGGGCGGCGCGTTCTGGATCGGGAGCGTCGAGGGCCGGCGGCTCGCCAACCTCCGGGCGCTGCCCTGGGCGTCGCTGGTCGTCTTCGACGGCGGGAGGGGAGAGCACCGCGCCCTGACCGCCGAGGGCGTAGTCGCGCTCCACGAGGGGCCGGCGTTCACGGCGGCGCGCGCCCGGCTCGACGAGGCGTGGGTCGGGCGGCACGGTCACCCGCCGGACTGGGCCTCCGTTCTGCTCGAGCTGACGCCCGAGCGCGTCTTCTCCCACGGGCCGCCGAATGCCTGAGGGCGACGCGCTCCACCGGGCCGCGGAGCGGCTGCGCGCCCTCGAAGGAGAGGTCGTCTCCGTCGAGACGCCTCATCCTCGGGCGGCCGTCCTCCGCCTGCCGGAGCGCCTCGACGGGCTCAGGCTCGAGCGGGTCGAGGCAGTGGGCAAGAATCTCCTGCTCGGGTTCGAGGGCGGCCTCACGCTCAGGAGCCACCTGCGCATGCGCGGTCGCTGGCGCGTGGAGCCCGCCGGCCGCGAGCCGCCCGGCACACCCTGGCTCGTCCTGCGCGGCGGCGAGACGCAGGCGGTTTTCTGGAACGGCCCGGTGCTGGAGCTGACTCGAGGCCGGCCGCGGGCCGTCGCGCGGCTCGGCCCCGACGTCATGGCCGACCCGCCCGACCTCGACGAGATGGTGGCGAGGCTCCGAGCCGCACGCCAGTCGCGGGAGGTCGGCGAGGCGCTGCTCGACCAGCGCCTCGTCGCAGGCATCGGGAACATGTGGAAGGCGGAGGCCCTCTTTGCGGCTGCGACCTCGCCGTGGCGCCGTCTCTCGGAGCTCGACGACGACGTCCTGCTGCGCGTGGTCGGCGAGGCCGCGCGGCTGATGCGTGCGGGCCGCGCACGCCGCCTCGTCTACCGTCGCGCCGGCCGTCCGTGCGGCAGCTGCGGCGCCATCATCCGCTCCCGTCCGCAGGGCGACGAGGCCCGGACCGCATACTGGTGCCCGGGCTGCCAGGCAGGAACGAGCCCCGCGGGGGCGTAACCGTTCCGCGTGCCCGACGGCCCCTTCGACCACCGGCAGCCGCGGCCGGGTGCCGGCAAGGCCCCGCGCTCACCGCGCCTCTTCACCGCGCTCCGCGGCTTCTGCCTCGGTGCGTTCTTCGACCTCGGCCTCGAGCTCGAGGGCGGTGCCGACCTGCCGATCGCGCTCGAGGAGCACGCCGGGCCGAACCGCCCGACGCTCTACGAGTACCGGCCGCTCGTCGGCTCCTTCATCGAGCAGCGCGCAGGCCGGCTGGCTCTCCGCGAGGACGCCCGCGAGGCGCTGGCGGCGCTGAAGGACGAGCCCGCCGCGGGCATCTTCGCGAGCGCCCACGCCGACGAGCGGGTCGGCGAGGACGAGGCGCTCCGCCGGACGATCCTCATCCCCCTGCTCGTCGCCACGGCCGAGGCCTGCGGCGGCTTCGACTGGGACGACGACGCCTTCGAGCGCGCCTACGTGGAGCTCGAGCGCTCCTTGTACGGCGATCGCCGGACGTATGCGGCGCTCGCGCCGCTCGTCGGTCTCACCGCGGGCGGGGCGACCGAGCTCGGGCGCGGCGTCCGCGTCCGCCCGGCCGCCGCCAACGAGCTCACCGCGTCCTGGCCCGACGCGGGCAGGCTGCTGCCGCGCGACTGGGGACGCGAGTTCGACCGGACGCTCGTCCTCGAGCTCGAGGCCGACCTCGATGCCCAGGCCTGCCGCGTCCCCGACGCTCCCGGCGAGTTCGGCCGCGCCGTCAGTGCGCTGCGGCTTGCGACCCCCGGGGCGATCGCCGCGGGGCCCGTCGTCTTCGAGCGGCTCGACTTCCGGCCCTACGGCGTGCGGCCGATGCCGGCGACCGCCGCCCAGGTGCCGCCGGGCCAGCCGACGCGACTCGATGTCTTTCGCGCGCCGCTCGTCGTCGAGCTGCAGGCGCGGCTCGCCGTGGCGCCGGACGACCTCCTCGAGGCGCTCGACCGCTGGGAGCTGGCGCTCTTCCACGGCGGCGCGCACCGCTCGGACGAGCTGCGCGAGGCGCTGGAGGCCCTCCTCGGGTGCGACGAGGGCCCGTGGGCAGCCGCAATGCGCGCAGCCGTGCTGCTGGGCGAGACGGCGCGCGAGCGCGAGGATCTCCTCATCGCCCTCCGGGCGCTGCTCGACGGGGACGGCCCCGGCGCCCGCGCCGAGGACGCCGTGCGGCGCGCCCTCGTCGAGACGCTGCTCGAGGGCTCGCGCGAGGATCTCGTCGCCGCGCTGGACGAGGCGCTCCTCGGCCTGCGCCCCCGCCCGCAGGTGCATTCGTCGTCGCGCGTCCTCGCCGCCGGATGACCCTGCCGAGCCGGGCGGAGCTGATGCGCCGCCGGCGCTGCCGCCTGCTCGCCTTCGGCATGGTGCTCGGCGCGCTGCTCCCGGTCTTCGAGTGGAGCTGGGTCACGCTGGCCATCGGGCTCGGAGGGATCGCGGTCCTCCTGCTCGTCTACCGGCGCGAATGTACTGGCTGTTCCGCGCAGGATTCGTCACAGAGCGACACACACCCGCGCGATCCTGAGGCGTAGCCTCGGAGAGGTGGACGAAGCACGAACGATCATGCGCCGCCTCGAGCGGATCGAGGCGCTCCAGACCTCGCAGGCGCCCGCCGCGGAGCTGCTCGGGGAGGTGCGCCAGCTTCTGGCCGAAGGCGAGGCGTGGCTCGCGGCGGAGGCCGGCGGTGGAGGCCCGGGCGGCGGGCACCGCCTCGTCACCGGCAGGCAACCCGCGACGAGGGAAGCGGCCGAGGCGCTCGCGGACTGCCGGGCTCGGCTGACGGGGGGAAGGGAGGTGGTGTCCGAGATCGCCGGGAGCCGAGACCTATAATCGCGGCCCGATGCCGCGCTACGGGCCGCCGGACGCCTTCGAGACGCCGCGCTTCTCGGGCCCGCGGACGTTCATGCGCCTCCCGCATGTCCGCGACCTCGACGGCGTCGACGTGGCGATCGTCGGGATCCCCACCGACGGCGCGGTCGTGTACCGGTCAGGTGCGCGCTTCGGTCCCGAGGGCATCCGCTCCGTCTCGGTGACCCTGCGCAACTACAACCCGATGCTGGGCGTGGACGTCGTCCGGAAGCTCTCGGCCGTCGACTACGGCGACGTGCCGACGGTGCCCGGCTCGACCGCGGACTCGCTGGCGCGCTCGGCGGCGGCGCTCGAGGAGATCGCGCGGGCCGGCGTGGCGACCGTCTGCCTCGGAGGCGACCACACGGTGCTGCTCGCGGAGCTCCGCGCGCTCGCGGCGGTGCACGGTCCGCTCGCCCTGATCCAGCTCGACGCGCACCACGACCTCTGGGACGAGTACTTCGGGCAGAAGCTCTTCCACGGGAGCGTCGTCCGCCGGGCGGTCGAGGAGGGCCTGATCGACCCGGCGCGGTCGATCCAGGCGGGACTGCGCGGGTCGCTGAACGAGGCGGCCGACGCGGGCCTGCCCGCGCAGTTCGGGCTGGACGCGCTCACGTACGAGGAGCTGGCCGCGCTCGGCCCGGGCGGGTTCTCTCAGCGGGTGCGGAACCGGGTGGGGTCGGCGGCCTGCTTCCTCTCCTTCGACGTCGACTTCGTCGACCCGGCGTTCGCCCCGGGGACGGGCACGCCCGAAGTCGGCGGGCCCTCGAGCCGGGAGGCGCTGACGTACGTCCGCTCGCTCGCCGGGCTCGACTTTCGCGGCTTCGACTGCGTCGAGGTTTCCCCGCCGTTCGATCCGTCCGGCGTGACGGCGCTGCTCGCGGCGAACGCCTGCTTCGAGATGCTCTCGCTCCTGGCCGTGCGCCGCTGACGACCGGCGGCGCCCCGGAGGCCCTTCCAGAGCCTTCGAAGTCCCCGCAGAGCCGCTTCCCAAGCCGGATTGCGGCTTCAGGTGGCGGAGAAGGATTGTGCTACCCTGGCACGAAACAGGAGCCCTCAATGGGCCTTTCCGGAATCCTCACCCGTCCGCGCAAGCGGACGTCCACTTCGCAGGGAGTCACGCTGGGTCAGGTCATCGCGCTGGCCAACCAGAAAGGCGGCGTCGCGAAGACGACGACGACGCTCAACCTCGCCGTCGCGTTTCGCGAGCAGGGGTTCACCGTGCTCGGGGTCGACCTCGACCCGCAGGGCAACTTGACCATGAGCCAGGGCATGGATCCGGACTCGGTCGAGCGGTCGATGTTCGACGTCCTCGTCCACAGCCTCCCCGTCGACGAGGTCATTCACCGGACGGAGATCGACCTCGCCGTGTCGTCGATCGACCTCGCCGGCGCGGAGCTCGCCCTCTCGAGCATGATCGGCCGCGAGCGCGCGCTCCAGAAGGCGCTGCTCCCGGTGCGGAACCGCTACGACTACATCCTCATCGACACGCCGCCGTCGCTCGGGCTCCTCACGATCAACGCCCTCACCGCGGCGGACAGCGTCATCGTCCCGGTGCAGTGCGAGTACCTCTCGCTCCGCGGGCTCGTCCAGCTCGAGAACACCCTCTCCATGATTCGCGAGAACCTCAACCCGACGGTCGAGATCCGCGGGATCCTGCCGACCATGTACGACGGCCGCACGCTCCACTCGAAGGAGGCCGTCGAGATGCTCAAGGAGAACTTCGGCGACCTCGTCTTCGAGACGCGGATTCGCAAGACCGTGCGCTACGCGGAAGCGCCCGTCCAGGGCAGCTCCGTCCTCAAGTACGAGCCGGAGGGCGCCGCCGCCGCGGCGTACCGCGATCTCGCGAAGGAGGTGCTCGATGGCGCGACGCCGCGCCAGCATGCGTGAGGGCCCGCTCGCCGAGCTCTTCCGGGCGACCGAGGCCGCGCAGCGGCAGTCCGAGAAGGAGGGCGAGCCGGCCGGCGAGGGCGCCGCGCCCGAGGCTCCCGATCCCGACGCCACCGTCGAGTCGGCGGCTCCGTTCGACCAGTCCGAGCTGGGCGCGCAGGGGCCCCCGGCCCACGAGCGCGAGCCCGAGGAGGCGACCATGGTCTCGCCGCCCGGCGGGCACGAGCCGGAGCCTGAAGCCGCGGCCCCGCCTGCTCCAGCGGTCCGCGAGCCAGAGCAGCCCGCCCCCGAGCCGCCGGCTCCGGCCGGGCAGCCGGAGCGCCCGTACGCCGAACCGGCCGCCGGGCGCCGCGCCACGCAGCCCGCCCGCCGGCTGGTCGAGCCCGCGCCGCGGATGCGCTCGACGCCGCGTCCCGACTCGGCCGCGTACCTGGCGGTCATCCGCGTCGTCGGCGTCGGCGGCGCCGGGCTGAACGCGGTCAACCGGATGATCGAGGCGGGGATCTCCCAGGTCGAGTTCATCGCCGTCAACACGGACATCCAGCAGCTGAAGCAGTGCGAGGCGCCGATCAAGCTCCACATCGGCCGCGACCTCACCCAGGGCCTCGGCTCGGGCGCCGATCCGGACATCGGGCGCCGGGCCGCCGAGGAGGCCGAGGACCAGATCAAGCACGTGCTGCGCGGCTCCGACATGGTCTTCGTTACCGCCGGCGAAGGCGGGGGCACGGGCTCGGGTGCCGCCCCCGTGGTCGCCAAGCTCGCGCGCGACGTCGGCGCGCTCACGGTCGGCATCGTCACGATGCCGTTCCGCTTCGAGGGCACGCGCCGCCGCGCCCAGGCCGAGGCCGGCGCCGAGGTGCTCCGTGACGTCTGCGACACGGTCATCGCCATCCCGAACGACCGTCTCCTCGAGGTCCTCGACCGCTCGACCTCGATGCTCGACGCGTTCCGCATCGCCGACGACGTGCTCCGGCAGGGCGTCCAGGGGATCTGCGACCTGATCACGATGCCCGGCCTCATCAACCTCGACTTCGCGGACGTGCGGACCGTCATGTCCAACGCCGGCTCCGCGCTCATGGGCATCGGCTTCGCGACCGGCGAGAACCGTGCGCACGAGGCTGCCGAGCGGGCGCTGCGCTCGCCGCTCATCGACACCGAGCTCGTCGGCGCGAGGGGGATCCTTCTCTCCATCGCCGGCGGCGACGACCTGACCCTGCTCGAGGTGAACGAGGCGGCCGAGGTCATCCGCCGCGGCGCCACCGAGGACACGAACATCATCTTCGGCGCCACCATCGACGAGCGGCTCGCCGGCCAGGTCTGGGTGACCGTCATCGCCACGGGGATCGGCCAGCCTGCGAGCACTGCGGCGGGCGCGCGCCCGAGCGAGCCCGACCCGCTCGAGCCGCCGAGCTTCCTCAGCGATCTGTAGGCCGGGCTCCCGGGCCGGCGCTACGCTCCCTGCATGAACGGCGCCGTGGCCGCAGGCCACCCGCTGACGGCCGAGGCGGGAGCGCGGATCCTCGCGGAGGGCGGGAACGCGGTGGATGCCTGCATCGCGGCCGCCTTCGTGTCCTGGGTCGCCGAGAGCCCGCTCACCGGGCCGGGCGGCGGCGGCTTCATGCTCGTCCACCGCGCCCGCGACGGCGCAGACGCCCTGCTCGACTTCTTCGTCGCCGTCCCGGGCCGGGGGCTCGCTTCCGCGGAGCGCGGGGAGATGCTCGCGGTCGACATCGCGTTCGACGAGCGGACGACCCAGGAGTTCCACATCGGGCCTGCCGCGGTCGCCGTCCCCGGCATGCCGGCCGGCCTCGCAGCGGCCCACCGGCGGTACGGCCGGCTGCCGTGGGCCGAGCTCGCTGTGCCCGCCGTCGAGCTGGCGCGCGCGGGCGTCCGGCTCAGTCCCGAGCAGGCCTTCCTGCACCGGATCCTCGATCCGATCCTCCGCAACGAGGCCGAGTGCCGGCGCGTCTACGGCGCCGAGCGTCCCCTCGGGGAGGGGGAGCGCGTGGTCATGGCGGACCTCGCGGGGACGCTCGAGTGGCTCGCCGCCGAGGGCCCCGACGTCCTCTACCGGGGGGAGCTGGCCGGCCGCCTGAGCGCGGCGGTGCAGAAGGGCGGCGGCTCCCTCACCGAGGAGGATCTCGCCGCGTACCGCGTGATCAGGCGGCGGCCGGTGCGCGTGCCCTACCGCGACACGGTGTTCGTCTCCAACCCGCCGCCGTCGTCCGGGGGCCTCCTGATCGCGTTCGCCCTCCGCGTCCTCGACCGGCTGGGCCCCCTCGCCCCCGCGGGGAGCCCCGAAGGGGTCGCCGTGCTCGCGGAGACCATGCGGGAGGCGGGGAAGCTCCGGAGGCCCGGCTTCGTCGGCGAGCTCTACCGCGGCGGCGCCGTCGGGCGTGTCCTGGGGGACGGTCGGATCGCTGCGGCCGCCGCGGCCGCCCGCGCCGCGGCCCGCGCGCCCTCACCCGAGCCGGCGGGGATGCCGTCGACGACGCACATCAGCGTGGTCGACGCCGACGGGAATGCAGCGTCGCTCTCCGCGTCCACCGGCTGCGGGTCGGGCTTCGTCGTCCCCGGCACCGGGATCCAGATGAACAACATGCTCGGCGAGCCCGACCTCAACCCGCCGGGGAGGGCCGCGAAGCCCGGCACGCGGTTGACGAGCATGATGGCCCCCTCCGTCGTCCTCGCCCGCGGGCGCCCGCGCCTGGTCGTCGGCAGCGCCGGCTCGATCCGCCTGCGCGCGGCCATTCTCCAGATTGTCGCGAACGTCGTCGACCACGGCTTCGACGCGCGGGCGGCGATCGACGCGCCCCGGGTGCACCTGGACGGGGACGTCCTCCAGCTCGAGGGCGGCATCCACGCCGCGACGGCTTCCGCGCTCGAGCGGGCGGAATACCGCGTGAACCTCTGGGCCGGCCGCAACCTCTACTTCGGCGGGGCCGCGGCGGTCGTGGTCGAGCCTGACGGCACGCTGGAGGCCGCCGGCGATCCGCGCCGGGGCGGCGCCGGCGTCGTGGTGGGCCCGTGACCGTCCAGGTCCGCCAGGCGACGCCGGGCGACGCGTCCGCGCTCGTCGAGCTCGCGCGCTCGGTCGGGGCCGAGCCCGAAGGGTGGCTGATCACGAACGGCGAGTGGCGCTCGCCCTCGGAGGAGCGGCGCTACCTGCGCGCCGTGCGCCGCCACTCGCACGCCGCCGTCTTCGTCGCCGAAGCCGCCGACGGCATCGTGGGCCGCATCTCCCTCGCCCGCGACGCGCATCCGGCCAGCGAGCACGTCGCCGACCTCGGCCTGATGGTGGCCGGCCCGTACCGCCGGCAAGGAGTGGGCCGAGCGCTCATGGAGGCGGCCGAGGCCTGGGCCCGCGCTGCGGGCGTGCGCAAGCTCGAGCTCCACGTCTTCCCTTACAACGAGGCTGCGATCGCGCTCTACGAGAGCCTCGGCTACGAGCGCGAGGGCTACCGCCGCGACCACTACCGCCGCGCCGACGGCTTCGTGGACGCCATCCTGATGGCCAAGATCCTGCGATGACCGAGCCGCGCGCCCCGACCCAGCCCGGATCCGTCCTCTTCGAAGAGGAGACCCTCGCCGAGGAGGAGGAGCTGTGGGTCGGCGACACCGGCGAGGACCACACGGGCTGGTACTGCGTGCGCACCGACCCGTTCCCCTGCCCGGCGCAGGGCTGCACGTTCGTGGCGGAGTTCATGACCGCCGTCCACCTGATCCTCGTCTGGGCCGACCGCGACGACACGAACCTCCTCTGGCACGCCCAGCGCGCGAAGGAGGTCGGCCGCAACCCGCGCATCGTCCCGTACGAGCGCTCCTTCGGCCCGAGCGCCTCCTACTACGCCTGGGAGGCCTCCGGCCGCCCCGTGCACGGCGTCCGCCGCTCCGCATAGCCGGCGCCCGCGACCGCCCTTGTGTTCCACGCGCACAAGCTGGGTCGGGCCCGCCTCTTGCAGCACCTCATGACTGACCGCGTCGAGTGGAGGGCTTCTGCCGAACGCGGCCTTGTGCGTGTGGAACACAAATGATGGGCCGCCGGTGATCTACAGCGGGCCGGGGGCGTCCGGCAGCACCGCGTAGAGCCGCCACTCGCTCGGCACGCCGCGAAGTACGTGGACGCCTCGATCCTCGAAGCGGAGGCCGGAGCCGACGACGAGGTCCTTCACGGTCTGCGAGACGAGCACCTCGGACGCCCCTGCGAGGCTTGCCACCCGGGCGGCGACGTGGACGGCGATGCCCGCGAGCTGCTCGCCGGCGCGCTCGACCTCCCCCGTGTGCAGGCCCGCCCGGACCTCGATCCCGAGGGTGGCCGTCGCCCGGACGATCTCCTGCGCGCAGCGGATGCCGCGGAGCGGGCCGTCGAAGGGAGGCCATCCAGCGGCGGCGTGTCGGCCGGGGTGAAGCGCTCGGAGCAGCCCAGCCCGCGCCTGTCGGTGACCACGACCCGCCCCAGGCGTGTCAGCTCGCGCAGGAAGCGTGCGAGCGCCGGCTGGTCCCAGTTCAGCTCGACGTTCGAGAGGTATCCCTGGTGGTAGACGAGGTCTCGCGGGCCGTCGCCAAAGGACTGGTAGGCGAGCGAGATCTCCCCGTTCCAGGCGTACCGCGTCTCCTCCACGCCTAGACCGGCTCGACGCGGCCGTTCGTGCCGGCGCGGTGGCGGATCTCCCTCTCGCGCTCGACCGCCGCGGCCGCCTGATCCAGCATGGGCGCGAGCCGGATGACGCGCTCGCGCTCGGAGCGGAGCTCGAGCAGGCCCTGCTTGATCTCGGTCCCGAAGTCCACGCGGGAAGCGATCTGGTACGCGATCGAGTCGGAGTCGAGGTCGAGGTCGTCCACGTCGGCCTCGGCTGCGGCGACGACGCGCGCATAGGCGGCGAGGCAATCCTCGATCTCGTCCTCCGAGGGCGAGTCGGGCTCGTCGGGGACGGCCTCGACCTCGCCGGTGCGAAACGAGCGGCCCTCGGTGAGGCCGACGAGCTGGAAGCGCTCGCGCGCCTCGACGACGACGTTCAGGCGGCCGTCGTCGAAGCGGTCGATCACCTCGATGACCGCGCAGCTGACGCCGACGTCGCGCATGCCGTTCTCGTCCTCGAGCACGAGCCCGAACTCCGAGCCGAAGTCGAGGCACTCGCCGATCAGCTCGCGGTAGCGCGGCTCGAAGATGTGCAGCGGCGCCTGCTCGCCGGGCACGAGCACCAGGTTCAGGGGAAAGAGACCGATCTCGTCCACGAGCCGACAGGTTAAGGTTTCCGCGTGCCCCGCGATCTGATCAGGCCCGCGCTCGACGGGCTCGTCGCCTACGAGCCCGGCAAGCCCATCGAGGAGGTTCAGCGCGAGCTGGGCCTCGAGCGCGTCGTCAAGCTCGGCTCCAACGAGGGCCACCTCGGCCCGTTCCCGCAGGCGGTCGAGGCGATCGAGCGCTCGCTGCCGGGTCTGAACGACTACCCGGACGGCGGCGCCTACCACCTCGTCCAGGCCCTCGCGGCCAAGCACGGCGTCGATCCCGGCCTCGTGGCCGCGGCCGCCGGAGCCGACGCTGTCATCACGTACCTCACGCTCGTCACGCTCGACCCCGGCGACGAGGCCGTCTACGGCTGGCCGTCCTTCGCCATCTACCCGCTCACGACGATCCGGATGGGCGCCGTGCCCGTGCCGGTGCCGCTCACCGACTACCGCTACGACGTCGACGCGATGCTGGACGCGATCACCGACCGGACCAAGCTCGTCTACCTCTGCAACCCGAACAACCCCACCGGGACGATGATCACGCGGGAGGAGGTCGACCGCTACTTCTCCGCCGTCCCCGACCACGTCCTCACCGTGCTCGACGAGGCCTACTCCGAGTTCGTCGGCGACCCCGACTATCCGGACGGGATCGAGGAGCACGTCAAGGCCGGACGGCGCGTCCTCGTCCTGCGGACGTTCTCGAAGATCTACGGCCTCGCCGGCATGCGCGTCGGGTACGGGATCGGGCCGAAGGAGGTCGTCGACGCGATCAAGACGGTGCGCAACTCCTTCGACATCTCGACGCCCGCGCAGGTCGCCGCGCTGGCCAGCCTGGGCGACCACGAGGAGGTCGCGCGCCGCCGCGCGCTGGCCGCGGAGCTGCGCGCCGACCTCGTCGAGCGCTGCCTCGGCCTGGGCCTGACGATCGCGCCCGATCCGGTGGCGAACTTCCTCTTCGCCGAGGTGGGCGGCGACTCCCGCGAGGTCTTCCAGAAGATGCTGCGCGAGGGCGTCATCGTCCGGCCGCTCGGCCCCTTCGGGGCGCCCGACGCCATCCGGGTGACGGTCTCCTCGAAGGAGGACCACGCCGCCTTCGCGGAGGCGCTCGGGCGCGTCCTCGCGCTCACGGGCTAGTGCCGCGCAGCTGGTCGCTCGCGGAGCTCGTGGACGGCGTCCGGGGCGGCGACCGCCGCGCCCTCGCCCGCGCGATCACGCTCGTCGAGAACGGCGACCCGCTCGCCTACGAGCTGATCCGGGAGCTCTACCCGCAGACCGGGAAGGCGTACGCGGTCGGCGTCACGGGCCCGCCCGGCGTCGGCAAGTCGAGCCTGATCAGCGCGCTCGTGCGCCTCGTGCGCGGCGACGGGCGGAGCGTTGGCGTCATCTCGGTCGACCCGTCGAGCCCGTTCACGAAGGGCGCGCTCCTCGGCGACCGCATCCGCCTGGCCGACCACTTCCTCGACCCGGAGGTCTTCATCCGCTCGATGGGGACACGCGGCCACCTGGGCGGCCTCGCCGAGGCGACGCTCCAGGCCGCGCTCGTCCTCGACGCGGCCGGCAAGGAGCTGCTCTTCCTGGAGACGGTGGGAGCCGGCCAGAGCGAGGTCGAGGTGATCGGGATCGCCGACACCGTCCTGCTCGTCCTCATGCCCGGCTCGGGCGACTCGATCCAGGCGCTCAAGGCCGGGATCATGGAGATCCCCGACGTGATCGCCGTCAACAAGCGCGACCACCCGGCGGCGAAGACGATGCTGAACGAGGTGCGCTCCGTCCTCGCGCTCGACACCGAGCGCGACTGGAAGCCGCCGATCGTGCTCACCGAAGCGGTCACCGGCGAGGGCGTGCCCGAGCTGTGGGAGAAGATCGCCGAGCACCGCGCGCACCTGGAGGAGAGCGGGACGCTCGCCGAGCGCCGAGCCGCCAACCTCGCCGGGGAGGTCTTCGCCGTGGCGAGCGCGCGTGCCAAGACGCACCTGGAGGAGGCCGTCGCGGAGGACGAGGAGCTGCGCCGGCTCCTCGGCGAGGTGCAGCGCCGCGAGCTCGATCCGCTGAGCGCGGTCCGTGAGATCATGGAACGGGTATTCAAGGTCGATGGCGACGGCGACAGGCCCGACGCTCGCTGAGATCGAGGAGGCGCGGACGCGCCTCCAGGGCGTCGCGCGCGAGACGCCCGTCCTCTCCTCGGAGACGCTCGGCCGCCTCGCGGGGCGGCCGGTCTGGCTGAAGGCCGAGAACCTCCAGCGCACGGGCTCGTTCAAGATCCGCGGTGCCTACGCGCGGATCTCGCAGCTGACCGCCGCCGAGCGGACGGCGGGCGTGGTCACGGCAAGCGCCGGCAACCACGGCCAGGCGGTCGCGTGGGCGGCGCGCGAGGTGGGGGTGCCCGCCACGGTCTTCATGCCGGAGGACGCGCCGACCGCGAAGATCGAGGCGACGAAGAGCTACGGCGCCGACGTCGTCCTCGTCGGGATCGGCTTCGACGAGGCGGCCGCGGCGGCGCAGGAGCGCGTCGAGGCGGGGGAGACGTACGTCCACGCCTTCGAGGACAGGCTCGTCCTCGCCGGGCAGGGAACTCTCGGGCTCGAGCTCGCGGAGCAGCTCGGCCCGGAGGTGGAGACGGTGATCGTGCCCATCGGCGGCGGCGGCCTCTGCGCCGGGATCGCCCTCGCGCTTGGCGAGGTGCGGCCGGAGCTCCGGATCGTCGGCGTCCAGCCGGCGGCGTGCGCGCCCTTCGCCGGCCTCGAGCCGACCGGGAGCACGATCGCCGACGGCATCGCCGTCAAGCATCCGGGCGAGCTCACGCGGTCGCTGCTGGAGGGCCGGCTCGAGGCGATCGTCACCGTGACGGACGCGGAGATCGCCGGCGCGATCCTGCTCGTCTCCGAGCGCTGCAAGCTCACAGTGGAGGGAGCGGGAGCGGCGTCGGTGGCTGCGCTGCTGGCCGGAAAGGTGCCGGGCGAGGGCCCGGTCTGCGCGCTCCTCTCGGGCGGGAACATCGACGCGAGCATGCTGATCGAGGTCCTTCGCCACGGCCTCACGCGCGCCGGCCGCTACCTCGTCGTCCGCACCCGCGTGAGCGACCGGCCCGGAAACCTCGCCGACCTGCTTGCGCTGGTCGCCGAGGAGCGCGCGAACGTCCTCGGCGTCGACCACCACCGCGAGGGCATGGACCTCCCGGTCACGGGGACGGAGATCGAGCTCACGCTCGTCATGCGCGACGAGGCCCACTGCGAGGAGCTCCTCTCCAAGCTGGCCGAGCAGGGCTACGCGGCCGAGCGATTGCGGTAGCGCTACGCCAGCTCGTTCAGCTCGACCAGGAGGCCGCGGAGCTCGGCGAAGCGCTCCGGGCCGAGGCGTTGTGCCCACGCGTCCTCGAGCTCGTCGACCGCCTCGCGCATGGCGTAGGCGAGGGCGGTGCCGCGCTCGGTGAGGGCGACGCGCTTCGAGCGCAGGTCGTCGGGATCGGGCCGGCGCTCGAGGTAGCCGAGCCGCTCGAGCTCCCCCAGGAGGTAGTTCAGGGCCTGCTTGCTCATCCGCAGCCGCGTGGCCAGCTCAGTCGGCCGCGCCCCCTGCGGCCCGGGGTACTGGAAGACGTTCAGGTGCGCGAGGTCGAGGTCGTCGAAGCCGCGCTCGTGCACCCGCGCGAGCATGTGCTGCTGCACGGCCTCCCAGGGGGCGCGGAGGAGCGCGCCGAGCAGAGGAGGCCCGAGCGCCTCGGACGGCGAGTTCATAAAGTCACTTGACGAAGTGTCGCGCGGCCATGTATCGTCAAATCACTTTACCATCTGATCGAGGAGGTAGACGAAGATGGCAACCCAGATGCGCGAGGAGATCATGGTCGGGCCGCTGGCGATCCGGTTCCTGGTCGAGGGCGAGGAGTCACGAGGCGCCGTCGCGGTCTTCGAGTTCGACGTCCCGGCCGGCGCGAAGGTCCCGGCCGGCCACAGCCACGACGGTTACGGCGAGACGATCTACGGCCTCGAAGGCGTGCTGACGTGGACGGTCGAGGGCGTGCCGACCGACGTCGGCCCGGGCGAGGCGCTCTTCATCCCACAGGGCGCCACCCATCGCTTCGACAATGTGCAGGACACGGACGCGAAGGCCCTCGCGGTCGTCACGCCCGGGATCCTCGGCCCGGATTACTTCCGCGAGGCCGCGGCCGTTCTCGACGCGGCGGCGGGAGGCCCGCCCGATCTGGCGGCGCTGGGCGAGGTCATGCGCAGGCACGGGCTCACCCCGGCCGCGTAGGACGGGCCGAACCTGGCGTCCGAAAGCGCGCGACGCACCCGAGGGCCATGACCACCCACATGGCCCCCACGAGCGCCAGGGCGACTGACCACCCCCAGGGGAGCCAGACTGTCCAGAGGTTCACCGCCGCGAAGCCGAGGAGCCCGACGGCGACGAGCAGGTCGGACGCCGCGGCCACGGCCCAGGCCCGCTGGCTGGCCCTTCCATGCTCCACTTCCGCAGCCGTCGCCCAGATGTACGGAGCGGCACCCAGGCTGCAGGCTGCGACGACGACGAGGGCGGCTGTCCAGTCGCGTCCGGGCAGCCAGCCACCGTCGACGGCAGCGACGAGGAATCCGATGCCCACCACGGCGTTCACGATCACGATGAGCCGCAGGAAAATGGCCTGTTGCCTGGGCGTCGGAGGGGCCGGCGGTGGGATACGCCCCGTGCGTCCGAGCCACCACTGCCGCGCGAGGTAGAGCGGTCCGACGACGAGGAAGGAGAGGGTCGCGGCGATCAGACCACCTCCGAGCCCATCGACCGCAAGGCCGATCAGGAACAGGAGTCCCGACACCCAGAACGGCCAGACCGACCTCAGGTGGTGTAACGGTGTCGGGCGCATCGACCTGCTCCCGATATCGGCGGAGCGGCGCGCCGGGGCGAGCCGTCCAGCTCGAGCCCCGCGTGGGCGAGTTCGATCGTCTCGATCGCGATGTCGTTGCACTCGGCGCCGAGGCGGGCGAGGCCGCACTCGTCCTCGCCCACGGGAGCACGATCGCGGACGGCATCGCAGTCAAGCACCCGGGCGCGCGATGCGCGACGAGGCCCGCTGCGAGGAGCTCCTCGGCAAGCTGGCCGAGCAGGGCTGCACGGCCGAGCGGCTTCGCTGACTAGCGTGCTGTTGCCGGGCGCGAGTGCCGAGGCCGTCGCAGGAGCCCGGCCAGTCGGGTCAACAGGCCGGACTGCCCGCGGTGCACTTTGCCAGCGAGGCGTAGCCGGGCCTCGTGACGCTGCTCCTCCTCGATGCGGGCGCGCGCCAGTCCGCGCTGCATGACTGCTTGAGATGGCATGTCAGCAGGACGCGCCAAGTTGCCACGATCTTCCCGCTAGTCGTCGAGCTCGAGACCCTCGTGGGCGAGCTCGATCGTCTCGATCGCCACCTCGTTGCCCTCGGCGTTCAGGTCCGGCGCCTCGATCTTGGCGATCCACGCGTTCCGGAGCACCCAGCGGAGCAGCGGCTCGCCGGCGTCGCTCAGGAGCGTGATCACGACCGTGCGGCGCTCCAAGGCGCCGTCGCGGACTGTCTTCCACCAGTTCCAGAGGTCGCGCGAGCTCGTCAGGCCGCGCCGGAGGGTGACGTTCGGGTACCGGACGCGGCCGGGGAGCTTGCGCGACGAGGTGAGCTTGTCGGCGCCCTCGCGGTACTCGACCACCTCGGCCTCGGCGGCGAGGCCGGAGACCTCGGCGAACTGGCCCGCCGCGACCCCCTCGATCTCGACGCGGAAGTTGAAGTTCTTGTACGGGTCGGTGCGTGCCGACGGCATTCAGTCTCCTCTCGGGTAGGCGAGCTCGCGGTAGATCTCGAGGTCGTGCGTCATCGTGCCCTTGTAGGCCTTCTTCTCCGGGTCGGTGTAGGCGACGCGCGCGGTCAGCGCCGTCGAGCGCGTCCGGGCGAACCAGCTCGGCGCCGAGTCGAGGAGCGTCCGGATCTCCTTGCCGGGCGCGAGGTAGGCGAGCCGGCGGAAGAGCGCGAGCGCGGCGACGTCCTTCGTCCCGCCCAGGCCGAGTAGCTTGCGGTTGAAGGTCGTCCGCACCTCGAGCGCGGGCCGGTCGCCGATGTTCCGGACGGAGAGGAAGAGGAGGCCGTCCTCGAAGATGACGTCCACGATCACCTCCGGCCGGCCGCTCATCGGCGGAAGCCTACTCGCCGACCAGCTCCCGCAGCCGCTCGGCATAGAGCGGCGCGGTCGGCTCGTCCTCGTGCCGGAAGAAGGCGTAGACGTCGGTCCCGCCGGCGAGGACCGGCCGGATCCGGCCGGCGAGCCCCGCGAGCGTCTCCTCGTCGTACGGAGGCTCCCGCAGCCTGATGTAGCGGAAGTCGGCGCCGCCTTCCCAGGCCCCGGCCCGCGCGACGCCGCGCTCGTCGAGGAGCGCGGTCACGTCCGGGTCGTCCCAGGAGTCGTGGCGGAAGTCGAGCGCCGCCTGCACCTCCGGGTCGAGCGAGTCCAGGAGGAGGCGCAGGAAGCCGTCGTCGCGCGCCTGGGGCACCTTGATGCGGAGCGGCCCGAGCTTGTCGCCCATGCGCCGCGCCATGCGGCAGAACCCGTCCACGCCCTCGACGCGGCCGAACGACGTCAGCCGCCGGCTCGCGGTCACCGCGAACCGGAACCCGTCCGGGACCTGCGCCGCCCAGCGGTCGAACTGATCCTCCGGCGGCACGCGGTAGAAGGTGTTGTTGAGCTCGACGGCGTTCACGCGCTCGGCGTAGAGCCGCAGGAAGTCCTCGGGCTTCGCGTCGGCCGGGTAGAAGCCGCCCTTCCAGGACGGGTAGGAGAAGCCGGACGCGCCGGCGTAGAGCTCCCCGGTCACGCCGGGAGTATGCGCACCTCGCCCGCGCCCAGGAAGCGGGCGAGCCGGCGGCCCTCGGCCTCCACGGCCGCCGCGTCGCGCTTGGACAGGCGCCGCACCGGCCTGACGACCAGGTCCCCGTCCTCCCGCCGCCACACGGCGCGGATGAAGCCGCCGACGAGCACCATGGCGAAGAAGCCCCCGTCCCAGGACCCGAAGCGCGGCCGGTCCGCCGGGTCGACGATCCTCGAGCGGTCGGCGTGCGAGAGGAAGACGTTGTCGTACTCGGGGAGGAAGCGCACCGGCGCCGGGGTGTCCGGGTCGGCCAGCGGCGCGTCCGGGACGTCGAAGAGCTCGGCGCCGTTCTCGTCCCGGAAGGTGCGCAGCCCGCCGCGCAGGCGCTCGACGATCTCGCGCACGCCGGTGAGCCCGGACCAGGTCGCGATGTCCCTGACGCTCGCCGGCCCGAACGCCGCCAGGTAGCGGCGCACCGCCTCGTCCGGCCTCGCCGCTCGGCGGAGCCGGCGCCCCAGCCACGCGTCCGCCGTTGTCAGCGTCGCCCGCCCGCTGCGGCTCCAGAGGCCGCGCGGCGGCACCTGGACGAGCGGGACGAGGTATGCGACGGCATAGGCAAGGGCATCGGCGTCGCAACCGGGCCAACGCTCGGCCAGGAGCGCCTTGAGCTGCGAGCGGGTGCGCGGCTCCTCCCGGAGCAGGGCCCGGCCCACGTCGACGACCTCGTCCACGTCGACGCCCTCCAGTCGTCTCCCGAACGGGCTCGCGCGCCAGAACATGCGCTCGCAGACGCTCTGTAGCGCCGGCCGGAGCCCGAGGCAGTCGCAGTCGGTGACGAGGTGGATCGTCCCGCGCATGAGCGTCATGCGCACTGCCCGGCGTGCCTCGATCAGCCGTTCCAGCTCCTCGGGACTGAAGCCGTCGATGCGCGACCAGAACGCCACGTAGGGGTCGCGCGGCTCCTGCGCCTGCATGCCGACGAGGTGCTCGCAGACCTCCGCGGCCGGCCGCTCGACCCGCTCGAGCAGGAGCTGCCGCGCCAGCAGGGCGCGGTTCAGCTCCAGGCGCGTCAGAGACCGAGGTGCCGTGCGATCACCATGCGCTGCACCTCGTTCGTCCCCTCGCCGATCTCCAGCACCTTCTGGTCGCGGTAGAGGCGCGAGATCGCGTACTCGTCCATGAAGCCGTAGCCGCCGTGGATCTGCAGCGCCTTGTCGGCGACGCGCTTCGAGAGCTCGCCCGTGTAGAGCTTGGCGATCGCCGCCTCCCTGGCGAAGTCCCGGCCCTGGTCCTTGAGCCACGCCGCTCTGTAGACGAGCCCGCGCGCCGCCTCGAGCTCCACGGCCATGTCCGCCAGGGCGAACTGCACCGCCTGGAACCTGGCGATCGGCTTCCCGAACTGCTCGCGCTCGGCGGCGTAAGCCCGCGCCAGGTCGTAGGCGCCCTGCGCGAGCCCGAGGCCCATCGCGGCGACCGAGATGCGCCCGCCGTCGAGGATCTCCAGGAACTGCTTGAACCCGGCGCCGCGCGGCCCCAGCAGGTTCCCCTCCGGGACGCGGCACCCTTCGAAGGAGAGCTCGCGCGTGTCCGAGGCCCGCCAACCCATCTTCCGCATCGGCGCCGAGACGACGTAGCCGGGCGTGCCGTTCGGGACGACGATGTTCGAGATCTCGTCCGGCCCCGTGCGCGCCGTGATCGTCACGCACGCGGTGATGTCGGTGCCGGCGTTCGTGATGAAGATCTTCGAGCCGTTCACGACCCACTCGCCGCGGTCGAGCTCGGCGGTGGTCCGCGTCGCGCCCGCGTCCGAGCCCGCGCCCGGCTCCGTCAGCCCGAACGCCGCCAGCTTCCGCCCCGAGGCCAGGTCGGGGAGCCACTCCCGCTTCTGTTCCTCCGAGCCGAAGAGGAGGAACGGCATCGTCCCGAGCGACGTGTGGGCGGCGACCGTGATCGCCACGGAGGAGTCGATCCGCGTCAGCTCCTCGATCGCGATCGCGTAGGCGAGCGTGTCGCCGCCGGCGCCGCCGTGCTCCTCCGGAATCGGAATGCCCATGAGCCCCAGGTCGGCCAGCTCGGCGACGAGCTCGTAGGGGAAGCGGTGCTCGCGGTCGAGCTCCTCGGCCACGGGCGCGACGCGCTCCTCCGCGAAGGAGCGCACGGTCTCGCGCAGGAGCTCGTGTTCGGCCGAGAGGTCGAGATCCACCGCTATGCGGCGAGCCGGCGCGCCAGTTCCGCGAGCAGCCGCACGCCGTACCCGGTCGCCCCCAGCCGGGAGTAGTAGTCACCGCGGCCGCGCTCGAGGTAGGCGGTGCCGGCGATGTCGAGGTGGGCCCAGGGCCCCTCGCCCGCGAAGGTCTCCAGGAAGGCCGCGGCCAGGATCGGCGAGGCCTGCCGGTAGTCGGAGGAGTTCTTCAGGTCGGCGAAGGCCGAGTCGTTGTAGCGGTGGTAGCGCTCGTGCAGCGGAAGGCGCCAGGCGTGGTCGCCGCTCGCGTCGGCCGCCGCCGCAATCTCGGCGCACCAGGACTCGTCGTTGCCGAAGAGGCCGGCGTACAGGTCACCCATGGCAACGACGATGCCGCCCGTGAGCGTGGCCAGGTCGAGCACGTGCGTGGCGCCGGACTCGCGCGCATACCAGAGCGCGTCGGCGAGGATGAGCCGTCCCTCGGCGTCGGTGTTGGAGATCTCGATCGTCTTCCCGCTCAGCGCCGTGACGATGTCGCCCGGCCGGAAGGCGTGGCCGCTCGGTAGGTTCTCACAGGACGGGACGACGGCCAGGATCCGGACGGGGAGCTCGAGCTCGGCGATCGCCCCCATCGCGGCCAGCACGGCGCCGCCGCCGCCCATGTCCGACTTCATCTCGTCCATTCGGTAGGCGGGCTTCAGCGAGAGGCCGCCGGCGT